>JBBSGZ010000034.1:0-31754 GCA_038253555.1 Thermoanaerobaculia bacterium | reverse complement strand
GGGGTCGTCTGCATCATTGCCGCTCCTCCCCGATGCGAACTGCATCGCCTTCGTCGCGGCGCCTTGCATCCGACCCCGCGGCGCTCGCAACGCCATCCCACACCCTTTTTCAGCAGCCTGCTAGGGACCGATATCCGGGTGCTCGCTCGCGTCGGCGCCGAGATTCGCCAGCCGGTCCGCTTTCTTGTTCATCTCGCGCCGGACGTGGCTCAAATGGAAGCGCCGGAACTTTTTCGCGCGGCGCACGGCTTCGAAAACGAGCGGCTTTAAATGCTCGGCCTTCACGCGGAAGTTTCCGTTGACCTGCTCGACTAAGAGGCGGCTGTCGGACCGGATCTCGACATCCTGCGCTGCGATTTCTTCGGCGCGGGTCAGCGCGAGCAGGAGCGCGCTGTACTCGGCGACGTTGTTCGTCTGACGGCCGAGCGGCTCGAAGAGTTCTTCGGCCGGACGGTCGCCGTCCGGCTCGACGTACACGCCGGCTCCCGCGGGACCCGGATTGCCGCGCGCCGCGCCGTCGATGTAAGCGAGGAACTTCACCGAGCTTCGTGAGGGGTGAGACGTGAGCGGTGAGGCGCGGCGGAAGACGCCGAGCGCCTGACCCCTGACGCCTTACGCCTGACGGCTCCGGCGTGCGTCCCGCATCACCCCTGCCCGTCCCAGTACAGGATCCTCTTGCAGCTGTCGCAGTACACGATTTCTTTTCCGTTCTTCAAAACCTGCATCGCCGCCGGGCGAATCTTCACGTGGCACGCCGAGCAGGAGCCGGCGGAGACGCGCGCGATGGCGACGCCGCCTTTCTTTTCGATGAGGCGGTGAAACTCGGACCGGTCCTTTGGCGGCATCTGCCGCTCGAGCTCCGAGATCTCCGAGGCCGCGGCCGCAAGCTCCCCGTCGATCCCGCGCTGCGTGGTCCGCCAGTCCTTGAGCTTCTCTTCGTGCTCTTCCGTTTCGAGGGGGAGGCTTTCCTCTCGCGCCTGCAGGTCCTTCTTCGCGTTCTCGATTTCTTCATCGAGCGCGAGCACCCGGTCTTCGGTCGTGCGGATCAGCTTCTCGACACCGTCGATCTCGTTTAAGACGGCCCCGTACTCCCGGCTCGACTGGACGCTTCGCAGCTGTCCCTGATATTTCTTCTGCTTTTCCTGCAGATCGGACAGCTCGCCCTCGGCGCGGCGCCGTTCGGTTTCGGCTTCCGCGACCCGCTCGCGGATGCGTTCGAGCGTCTCCATCCGTTCTCGGTACTCGCGATCGACTTCCGAAAGGTCCTCGGGAACGGTGTCGCGTTCCCGTTGACGCGTCTGCACGAACCGGAGACGGTCCTGGAGCCGGTAGAGCTGCTCGAGGAGGCTCGTGCCGCTCATACCCCGAGCCCCTTTTCACAGCGGGCCGCTGAAAACAAAAAGGGCGGCCCGCTCAGAGGTCGCCCCTTCTCGTTCGTCGTGACTTGTCTCGTCGGATTGTTACGCCTCAAGCTCCCCGTACCCCTTCTCGCGTCCTTGACCCTGGTGGGTCCACTCGGATTCGAACCGAGGTCTGACCGGTTATGAGCCGGTGGCTCTGGACCGCTGAGCTATGGACCCCGGCTGTTCTTCCGCCGTGAATATAGCAAAGCGGCCCGGAGCCTTCCTCACCGGATGGTTTCCAGGAAGGGTTTCAGCTTCTTTGCCCGCGACGGATGCCG
The DNA here is from genome assembly GCA_038253555.1 of Thermoanaerobaculia bacterium. Taxonomy (GTDB): domain Bacteria; phylum Acidobacteriota; class Thermoanaerobaculia; order UBA5066; family Gp7-AA6; genus JALYUA01. The sequence continues at coordinate 30,073 of JBBSGZ010000034.1, read as the reverse complement.
CAATTTCCTCAGCGCCTTGGACTCGATCTGGCGAATCCGCTCCCGGGTCACGTTGAAGGACCGGCCGACCTCTTCCAGGGTGTGCTCGGATCCGTCCCCAACCCCGAACCGCATCTTCAGCACCTGCTCCTCGCGGGGAGTCAGCGATTTCAAGACCCGCCGCGTCTGCTCCTGCAGGTTCGAGACGAGGACGGCGTCGATGGGGGACAAGACCCCCCGGTCTTCGATGAAATCTCCCAGATGCGAATCCTCCTCCTCGCCGATCGGAGTCTCCAGGGAGATCGGTTCCTGCGCGATTTTCATGATCTTCCGGACCTTGGAGACCGGCATGTCCATCCGCTTGGCGATCTCTTCCGCGTTCGGCTCGCGGCCGAGCTCCTGGACGAGAGACCGTGAGGTCCGCGTCAGCTTGTTGATCGTCTCGATCATGTGCACCGGGATCCGGATCGTCCGGGCCTGGTCCGCGATCGCGCGCGTGATCGCCTGGCGGATCCACCAGGTCGCGTACGTCGAGAATTTGTACCCGCGGCGATGCTCGAACTTCTCGACCGCTTTCATGAGGCCGATGTTCCCCTCCTGGATCAGGTCCAGGAACTGGAGGCCCCGGTTGGTGTACTTCTTCGCGATCGAGACGACGAGCCGGAGGTTCGCGACGATCAGCTCGTGCTTCGCCTGGTCCGCTTCTTCCTCGCCCTCCCGCACCATGCGGAGGGTCTTCTTCACGTCCTCGTGAGTGACGCCGAACTTCTGTTCGAGCTCCCGCAGCAGCTTGCGGTATTTCGTGATGCGGCGCTTGTAGAAGTCGAGCCGGGTCGGGTTCTTCTCTTTCTTGAGAGTCGCGGTGTCCTGCCGGATCGTCGACTCCGGAATCGACATCTGGCGGTCGATGTCTTTCAGGATGCCGATGGCGCGGTTTAAGACCGCCGGGGTGAAGTCGGCGGCACGGATCAGCTTCGCCATGTCGGCGATCTTCCTGTCGATCGAGGATTCGACGCGCGCCAGGGACTTGCTGCCCTTCTTGATCGTGCGCGACTTGAACTTGAGCTTCTTGATGTCCTTGTCGAGCGCGCCGATTTTCTTGAAGCTTCCGAGCACGTTTTCGATGCGCCGCGTCGCGCGGTCGTCCATCTCCTCGTCTTCCTCTGAAAGGTTGACGAGCTCGTTGACGATCCGCGAATCCCGTCCCGCGTTTTCCAGAAGCTTCAAAATCTCCTGGAGCACGATCGGGTTGTTGGCGAGCGCCTGATAGATCTTCGCCTCGCCCTGTTCGATGCGCTTGGCGATGCGGACCTCGCCCTCCCGGTCGAGGAGCTTGACCGTCCCCATTTCCCGCAGGTACATGCGGACCGGGTCGTTCGTCTTCTCGACGGCCTCGCGCGCCTCCTCGGCGGTTTCCGCTTCCAGGGCGGCGCGCCGGCGGGCGGCGCGATCCGGGTCGGTGACGATCTCGACGCCCATGTCGAAGATGCGTCCGTACACTTCCTCGAGATCCTGCGGGCTCGCCGTCGCCTCGTCGGAAAGGATCGTGTGGATCTCTTCGTACAGGAGATAGCCCTTGTCCTTGCCTGCCTTGAAGAGGAGTTGAAGCTCCGGATATTTTTCGTCGATCACCAAGTTAGTTTCCTTTCCACCGTGGCGAGCGCGAAAGCTCCCCACGCCGGCGCCCGTTCTCTTGCTTGCGCCGGATCAATTCCCCAAGATCCGCACTCGACGTCGCGACGGCCCGATCGATCTCCCTCTGGATGTCCGCGCTCTCCCGTTCCAAGTATTTTTTTTCGAGGTCCTTGAGGAGACCGTCGACACCTTTTTCGGTGGGCGCGGGGTGATCTTCCAGGGCGATGCCGGACACAAGAATTCGATCTTCTGCCGTAAGGTGTGCGATTTGCCTGTGAAAATCAACACCTTCTCCGTCGGAGGCCGATTCCCGCAGGGCCCCGACGACCCGAAGGACCAGAGGGTGCGTCAGGAAATAATCTCTCAAAGTACTGAAAATCCTAGGGTTGTTCTCCGGCTCGTTCAGCAGAACGTGGAGGAGCTTGCGCTCCGATGCCGGAATCTCCCCTTGCCGTAACACCTCGGCATTCCCCGGCGTTCCCGGCCTCGCCGGAGCGGCCGTCATGCCCGCTCGGCCCGTCTTCGGACGGATCCTTTCCCAGAGGATGTCCAGCGGAATGGCCACCCGGCGCGCCAGGCGCCGGCACTCCTCGTGACGCAGGATCGTGTCCGGGACTGCCTGGAGGATCTCCAGGATCCCGGCGACCCGATCGCTCTTGTCCGCCGCCGAAAGGGCCGGCTCCAACGGATCGAAGCCCGCCCCCTGAGGGTCCAGGAGCCAGTCGAGCGCTTCCGACGCCTGATCGATGCGTCCCGCCAGGCGCTCCGGACCTTCCTCTCTCAGGACGTCGTGCGGGTCCTTGCCGGCCGGAAGTTTCGCGACCCGGGCGGAGAATCCCTGGCCGAGCAGGAGCGCGAGCGCTCCCCGGGTGGCGGCGCGCCCGGCCGGATCCCCGTCGTAGCAGACGACCACGCGGGGCGCCAGCCGCCGGAGTTTTTCCGCCTGCTCGGGCGTGAGCGCCGTCCCCATCGAGGCGACCGTCTCCTCGATTCCGGCCGCGAGCAGGGCCAGGTGATCGAAGTACCCCTCGACTAAGACCACCTGTTCGCGGCGCCGGATCGCGTCCCGCGCGGAGGACAGACCGTACAGCGTGCGCTTCTTCTGAAAGATCGGCGACTCGGGCGAGTTCAGATACTTGGGCTCGCCTTCGGGGGACAACACGCGGCCCCCGAATCCGACGGGCCGACCGCGGTCGTCGCGCAGGACGAAGAGCAGCCGGTCGCGGAACCGGTCGTAAGCGCGCTTGCCGTCCTGGCCCGGCTGGAGAAGCCCCGCCTCGATCAGGAGGCTCTCCGGGTAGGCGGGCGAAAGCGCGCGGGAGAGGGCGTCCCACGAGTCGAGAGCCTGCCCGAGCTCGAGCCGGGCGACCATCTCGTCGGCCACGCCGCGGGCGTTGAGGTACTGCGCGGCGCGGCTCTCGGGCTTCGCGAGTTCCGTCCGGTAGAAGCGGTGCGCCGCGGAGACAGCCTCGATCAACTTCTCGCGCCGGTCGTCGCGCGGCCCGCGCTCGCGCTTTGGAATCGTCACGCCGAACCGGCCGGCGAGCGCCTCGACGGCTTCGGGAAAGTCGAGGCGGTCCATCTGCCGGACGAAGTGGATGACGTCTCCGCCGGCGCCGCAGCCGAAGCAGTGGTAGAGGCCTTTGTCGCGATCGACCGTAAAGGAAGGGGTGCGCTCGTTGTGGAAAGGGCAGAGGCCTTTCCAGGACCGGCCCGCTTTTTTCAGGCGCGTGTGTTCGCCGATGACCTCGACGATGTCCGCCGCGGAGCGCAGCTCCGCGAGCACGGAGTCGTTGATGTCGAGGTCGTTGGTCATGGGGAAGCCGGGAAACGTGAAACGGGAAACGGGAAACGGGAAACGAAAATGCAGATTGGGGACTTGGTGATGAAGAAGAAGGGAAGGTTCGCTCGTCCGGGCGAAATCTCTCTCAACCTCTGAAGTCGGCAGGAGCCCGGAGATGAAAGTTGCGTCTTGCCACCTCCCGTCTTCCGCATCCCGCCTGCCGAAATCACTGGAGTTCCACCATCGTCGCCCCGTTGCCGCCCTCACGCGCGTCGGCCGCTCGCGCGGAGGCGACGTTCGGGTGTTTGCGGAGGTGTTCGCGCAGGCCGTCCCGGAGGCGGCCGGTCCCGTGCCCGTGGATGACGCGCAGCCTCGCGCCGGCGACGAGCGCTTCGTCGAGGGCCTTTTCCACTTCGTCGACCGCTTCGTCGAGCCTCTTGCCGATCACGTTGACTTCTTTGACGGACCCACCCCCGGCATCGGAAGACCCGCTCTCTCTTTCCCTTCCGGCTCGTTTTCCGCTTTCCGTTTTCCGTTTCCCGGCCTTCGCCCGATCCGGCTTCCCGGCCGGCTCGAGCTCAGCACGCGCCACGCGCATTCTCTTTCCGCCGACGTCCAGCCACGCGCTTTCGGGATCGAGCGACACGATCGTGCCCTCGAGCTTCATTCCGCGCATCCGGGCGCGACCTCCCTCTTCGAGGCCCCGCGCGCGCTCCTCGAGCTGCTCGCGGGCTTCGACGAGCGCCGGCTCGTCCGCGATCGACTGCTCGGCCTGCGCGACCAGCTGCGACGAAGACATCTCCGAGCGGCGGGAAACATCGGCGCGGATGGCGGCGAGCTCTTCGTCCACGCGGCGCGCCAGTTCCCGGCGCGCTTTTTCGAAACCGGCGAGCCCCTCCTCTCGAAGCTTTGCCCGGGCGCGCGCCACGTCTTCCTTGTCGGCGGCGAGCTTTTCGGCGTCCCGGCGGAACGTTTCCCGCTCCGCGCGCAGCTCCGCTTCCGACCGCCTCAAGCGGTCGAGCGCCGCTTCGGCTTCCGACTCGCGTTCCTCGCGGCGCTGCCACGCCTCTCCGAGTATCTCGACGGCCCGGTCGAGCACCGAGGCCGGAAGTCCCCGTTCGCGGGCGACCGAGAGAGCGCGGCTCCTGCCGGACAGGCCCGGATGGAGGCGATAGTTCGGCCTCCCGGTTTCCTCGTCGAACTCCATCGCGGCGGTCACGGAATCCGGCCTTCCCGCCGCGAAGTTCTTGATGGCGGAAAGATGCGTCGTCACGATCGCGCGCCCGCCGCGCGCCAGGTATTCTTCGAGAAAGGCGACGGCGAGCGCGCTGCCCTCCTCGGGATCGGTTGCCCCCCCGATCTCGTCAATGAGGGCGAGGCCGCCCGGGCCCGACTCCTCCAGAATTGCCGCGAGCGTGTCCATCGAGGAGGAGAAGGTGGAGCGGTCCGAGAGGATCGCCTGGGCATCCCCGATCTCCGTGCGGATGGAGCGGAAAACAGGCAGCCTCGTCCCGGTCTCCGCCGGAACCGGAATTCCCGACTGAGCCAGCAGAGAGAACAGTCCGGCCGTTTTCAGGACGACCGTCTTGCCGCCGGCGTTCGGACCGGAGACGACGAGCATCCGCTGCTCGCGGCTCTGCTCCAAATCGAGCGGGATCGCTTCGCGCCCGCTCCGGTGCTCGTCGAGCACGCGGCGGCGCAGCGGCGCGAGGCGCGCGTCGAGCAGCGGATGGCGGGCGGCGCGCAGGATCCATTCGCCGTCGTCCGAGATTTCGGGGACGCGGCCGGCGGACAATTCGCCGAACTCGACTTTCGCCTCGAGAGCATCGAGCTCGCCGAGCCCGGCGACCGCCTCGGTGAGTTGCTCCGCCGCCGCGAGAACCGCCCGGCCGAAGCCCGTCAGCAGCCTTTCGACCTCCCGCCGCTCCTCTCCCGCGAGGAGCGCCAGATCGTTGTTCGCCTCAATCACTTCCATCGGCTCGACGAAGACGGTCTGGCCCGATCCGGACCGGTCGTGGACCATCCCGGGGACCTTGGCTCTGGCCGACGCGAGAACCGGCAGGCAGTACCGGTCGTTGCGCAGGACGACGGTGGCGTCGCCTAAATATTCGCGCCGCTGATCGACGATCTTCTCCAGGTTCCGGGCGACCTCATTGCGGCGCCGCCGCAGGCGTGTCCGGATCGCGGCGAGCTCCGGCGACGCGTCGTCGCGGATCGTTCCGTCGGCAGCAAAGATCCGGGTTGCCTGCGCGAGAAGTTCGTCGAATTGCGGGAGCTTCTCGCGGCGTTCGACGAGGCGGGACGACTCCGCGGGCTCTAAGGCGCGCCGGACGGCGGCCGCGGCGCGGGCGACGGAGAGCACCGGGCGGAAATCTTCGGGGCCGAAGGCGCCGCTCGCAATCGTCGCGAGATGGCCCTCGATTTCCTCGACTCCGGCGAGCGGCAGACGCCCGTGCCGGATTCGGAACGACCAGGCCTGCGAGGTTTCCGAAAGAAGCGCGCGAACGGCGGCTTCGTCCCGGGAAGGCGAAAGCGCGGCCACGGCCCGGCGGCCGGGGTCCGTGCGAGCCAGGGAAGAGATGAGGCGGAGGACGACGTCGAACTCGAGCGATGCCCGATCGGCATCGCCCTCCGCGGGGAGGATGTCTACGGAGTGGCCCGACGCTCTTCCGAGAGCTTGCGAAGCATCTTCTTGCGAGCCTGGATCATCTTGCGTTTGCGCTTCGCGCTCGGCTTCTCGTAATGCTGGCGCTTCTTCAGTTCCGAGAGGATTCCGGATTTCTCGCACTTCCGCTTGAAGCGCCGCATGGCGTTTTCGAAGGATTCGTCTTCCTTAACGTGAACCAGCGGCACGTACACTCACCCCCTTCACCATGGAGTTGATAACCGAGCCGCTCATCTTATGGCCGCCGGGGGGGTGAGTCAATTGGAGGCCGGAAGACCTTTTGCTGACCGTCATTTAGAGCATGACGGAAGGCGGTAGGCGCTGGGGGTTGGGCGCTGGGCGCTATTGCAGGAAGCGGGTGGCTGGGTGAGCGCCTTACGCCTGCATTCCACTCGCCGCGACGGGCGAACTGCCTCAAAGCCCCTTCGCCCGTCCGTCCTTCGCCGAGCACCGAGCGCCGAGCGCCGAGCGCCGAGGGCCGAGCGCCCAGCGCCCAGCGCCTTTCTTCCGCCCTTCGCCGTTCGCCCTTCGCCTCTCGTTCTTGAGCAAATGCTTCCTCTCGAGCACCAAACCGTTTGACTCTGTCCCGAGCGCGCCCGGATAATGCGCCGAGTGAGCGAATCCGAAGACCGACTGCGGCGGCTCGAATCCGAGATCGAGCGCCGGTTGCTGGAACGGTTCGCCGGATTGCGCGACGAGTTCGAACGGTTGCGTCTGGAGTCCGACCGGCGCTGGGAGGGTTTTATCTCCCGGTTCGACCAGGACTTCACGGGGCTGGTGCCGCCGGAGCTCGTCGCGTTTCCCGAGCCGGCGCCTGCGCCCGGGGCAAGCGAGCTTCCGGAACGGCCGACCGGCGCGGGACTTCTCTCCATCGAAGTCGCGCGCGGTCTCGATGACGCCGGCAATCAGGTGGAGGCGCTGCACCGCTTCCTGGAGCTCTGCCGCCGGCATGCTTCCCGCGCCGCTCTCCTGATCTCGAAATCCGGGTCGCTGGTGGTGTGGAAGGCAACCGGGTTCGGCGACCACGGCGGGAGCGACGAGGCCGCTCGGCGCGTCGTGCTGCCGATGGATGGCGGCCCCCTCTCCCAGGTGATCGAGGGCGCCTCATTCCGGCTTCCCGCCGGCAATGACGTCTCCGCGCGGCTCGGCGCGGCCAACGCCTCATCCGCCGTGCTGGTGCCCATGGTCGTCAAGGAAAAAGTCTCCGGTGCCGTCTACGCCGACTGCACCGCGGACGACGAGAAGCGCTTCGATCCGGAATCGATCGCCTTCCTGACCTTTCTAGCAGGGCTTTTCGTCGACCGGCTCGCCGGCCGCAAGTTGAAGCCGGCTCCGGCGCTGCGCCCTCTCTCGGTCTTCGAAGCGGCGCCGGCGACCGGGTCTTCTAAGATCGAGGAAGCGCCCGCCGCCCCTCCGACGGCCGCTCCTCCGCAGGCGGCTGAGGAGAAACCGGCCGCTCGCGAAACGCCTGCCGAGTCCTCGCGACCCGGCCCGCGCGAGTCCTTCGGAACGCAGGTGCTGCGCTTCGGCGCGGCCCCTCCCGCGGCGCCGGCGCCGATGCCGCCCCAGCCGGCGCACTCCGCCGAGCCCGCGCCCTCCGATGAGCACGCGCACTCTGCCGAGCCCGAGTTTGCCGAGCCCGAGGCGGAACACGCTCCCGCGCCGGCATCCCCTCCGGAAGCCGGGCCCGCCGCACACGCGGGCGCGGACGCGGCGCCGGAGCCCTCACTCGCTTACGAGCCGGACGACGAGCCCGCTCCTCCCGAGCGGATCTCCTCCCGAGGCGAAATTCCGGACGCCCCGCCCCCGCCGCGATCGCCGGAAACGGCGCGCCCGCCGGCTCCCGTCCCGCCCGCCCCCGCGCCTCCGGTGTCTTCTGCTTTTCAGCCGCCCTCCGGCGGCCGCCGCCTCGCCGGCCCTCTCGCGCCCGCCGACGGCGACGAGCGCCGGGACGAGGCCCGCCGCTTCGCCAAGCTGCTGGTCTCGGAGATCAAGCTTTACAACGAGAAGGCCGTCCTTGAAGGACGTCAGCACGGCGATCTCTATCCTCGGCTCAGGGAAGATATCGATCGAAGCCGGCAGATGTACGACGACCGCATTCCGGAAGACGTGCGGTCCAGCTCGAATTTCTTCTACGAAGAGCTGGTGCGTATCCTCGCGGAAGGTCGGGCGGAGTCGCTCGGTCTCTGACCCGGCCCGCGTCACGCCGCTTCTCTCCTCCCTGCGCGTCCGTTCCCGCTCTTCCGGTTCCCCCGCCACGGACCCGCGAACCCAGCGGGGGCGAATTGCGGCCGCGCTTCTCCTGGCGGCTCTCCTGGCCGGGCCGGTCGTTCACGCGGACGTCGCGCTGCGCCCGGTCAGCGGTGATTTCGACGCGGAGTTTGCGCGGGCGGCCGACTCTCTCGAGGGCGATCACTCCGCGGAGGGACGGGCGGTTCTCGAGGAGATCCGGCGGCGGGCCGCGCTTCTTCCGGCGTGGTCGGCTCGCGTCGGCCTCCTGCTGGCCGCCGACGCCCTCCACCGGCGCGACTTCGCGGGAGCGCTGCGGGAGCTCGATGTCGCACCGGCCGCGGCGATCGGCCTGGAGCCCTATCGACAGATCCTTTTCGCACGCGCCTTAGAGGGGGCGGGACGTCTCCCGGAGGCGGTGGACGCCTGGCGGGCCGCCTGGGAAACGGACGAGGAGTTTGCGATGCGGTCCGCCGCCGGCCGCGGGCTCGCGCAGGCGCTCGCGCGGCGCGGCGCGGCGGGAGACGCCGCCGCGGTGCTCGGCGCCGTCGCCCGGCTGGCACCCGCGGACGCCCTGGCGGTCGCGCCCGAGCGCATCCGTTTGTCGCTCGCTTCGGGCGATCGTCCCTCCGCTGCCGCGGGAGCGCGCGATCTCGCGCTCGCGGGGCTCGAACCTGGCGCCGTGGCTCCAATTGCCAGGACGCTCGTGCGCGAGCAGATCGCGGCGCTTTCGCCGGCGGATCGGGGCCGCCTCGGCCGCATCCTCGCCTCGGGCGCCTCCCCCGCCCGCGGAATCCGCCTGCTGCGGCAGGACCCCGCGCCGGCATGGCCCGCGGAAGATCGGGCGGCAAACCTGCTTGCGCTCTCCCGAGCGCTCTCCCGCGGGGGCGACGCGAAGGGGGGCGAGGCAGTGGCCGGGGCGATCCCCGAAGACGGGACTCCGGCGGACTTCGACGCGCGCCTTTTGCGGGCCGACTTCGCGTTGACCGCCGTGCGCGCACGCCGCAAGGGTCCGTTCACCGACGGAGACCCGCTCCTCCCCTTCGCGCGGCGGCCGTTTCTCGCGCTGACGGTGCCTCCGGCGCCGGCGGCGGTTCGGATCGGGGCGCGAGAGCGGCTCCTCCGGCTCGCGGCGGAGGTCGGGCGCTTCGACGAGGGCCTGGAGCAGGCGCGGGGCGTGATGGCCGAGGCCGGGGGCTCGACGGTTGGATTCGAACCGCTCTGGAAACTGACCTGGGAGAAATACCGCGCTGCCGATTTTCGCGGCGCGAGACAACAGCTCGAGGCGCTCGCGGCGGTGTACCGCGACGTTCCGCGCGAACGGCGCCTGCTCTACTGGCGCGCGAGGTGTCTGGCCCGCGAAGGCCGCGGCGCGGAGGCCGTGCCGCTGTTCGAGTCGCTCGCGACAGGAGAGCCTCCCGACGTGTACGCCCTCTTTGCGCGCCGCCGCGTTCCGGACTATCGGCTTCGCCGGCCGGTTCCGCTTCCCGATCCCTCGCGCGAGACGGCCGTATTCCGGCGCACCGACGAGCTTCTGCGGCTCCGGTTCTTCGAAGAGGCCGCGGCGGAAGCACGGCGGCTTCCGGGGACCCGCGGACGCGATCTGCGCATCGCGCAGGCGGAGTTTGCGCTGGGGAGATTTGCGCCGGCCGCCGCCGCCGTGAAGCGCGCCTTTCCGGAGATCGGCACCGCGGAGGAGGCGAAGGTGCCGGACGGCTGGCGGCGCTTCTACTACCCGATCGAGATCGGCGGATTTCTGGCGTCGGAGGCGCGGCAGGTCCGCCTCGATCCGGCGATCCTGAGAGGCCTGGTCCGGCAGGAAAGCGTGTTCGACCCGGAGGCGCGGTCGCGCGCCGGCGCTCTCGGCCTGACGCAGCTGATGCCCGGCACGGCAAAGAGTCTCGCGAAGTCCGTTCTTCGCGTGCGCTACCGCCGGGCGTTTCTCTACGATCCCTCGATGAACGCGCGTCTGGGGGCCGCCTACCTGAGGAGCCTGTTCGACCGGTTTTCGAACAACCCGCTCTGGGCGCTCGCCGCATACAACGGAGGACCGACTCGAATGGCGCGGGTGCTGCGGGAGAATGCCGGCCTTCCCGACGATGAGGTGTTTGAATCGCACCCAGCGTTCGAAACGCGCGACTACGTCCGGCGCGTGATGCTCTTTTCGGGGTCGTACAGGGAGCTGTATCCCTGAGGAGGCGAAGGGCGATGAGCGAAGGGCGATGAATGAAAGGCGGAATCGCAGGAGGGTCTCATGATCGAGTTTTCGATTCGGACGGGGAAGAAGATCGAGCGTTCCGACATCACGGACCGCGTGGTCGCAGCGGCGGAGAAGCTCGGCGTTCGGGACGGGGCGCTCCTGATCTCCGTGCCGCATACGACGGCCGCCGTCACGATCGGCGAGAACTACGATCCTGACGTCATCACGGACATGGAGCGCGCCCTCGCCGCGTGGGTCCCCGGCGTCCGTTTCGACCATGACGAGGGAAACTCTCCCGCGCACTTCCTCTCCGAGGCGATCGGTACGTCACGGCTCGTGCCGCTCGATAAGGGCCGGCCCAGACTCGGCCGCTGGCAGGGGATCTTCTTCATCGAGCTCGACGGGCCCCGGGAAAGAACGGTCGAGGTGACGGCTCTGTCCCGGTGAAGATCTGTCGGGTCGCTTCTTCCCGCTTGCTTCGAGCGTGAGGAGCGGACCCGTTCGGTCGTCGCGCGATGGGGCTCGAAACTAACCGGCGATCCACTCCTTCTCTTCGCGCGCCGTGTGGGCTTCCCATCGTGAGGCCAGGTTCGCAGCGAGCGTGCGGACGCCGCCCGGATCACCCGACTCGCCGAGCACCCGGCGGATCATCCCGGACAACTCGCGGATCTGAACATGCTCCAGCCGCAGGTCGCGGAACAGTTCTTCCCGGAACGTTTCCTCCGCGCGGGCGACGAGCTTTCCCGCCGCGCCGGGAAAGAGACTCTCTTCGAAACGCGTGTGAACACGAATCGCGTCATCGAGGCGGGCGATCGCATCGCCGGATGCGGCGAGCGCTCCCGCGGAAGCGGCGGCGAGAAATTCCCCCAGCAGGGCGTCCAGGTCCCGATGCTCGGAACGAAGAGCGTCGGCGTCTTCTGGCGCGAGCTCGCCCGCGTCCGTCATGATCCGAGCCGGGTCTTTGAAATCAGACGGCGCTCGAGAGCGTCAGAAGAAGTTCCATCGGGAGAAGATGGTGGCACGGGGGCCTTCGGACCGCGGGGGAACTTCATGAACGCGATTTTTTCATGCCTCGAGATCGGGAACTGGCGAAGCGGCCAGATCTCGAGGCGGTGGATCGCCACAGCGGTTGTACTGACTCTCGCCCTTTCAGTCCTGACCGGCTGTCACAGGAAAGGCGATCCGGCGGCGGAGGCGGTGCACGAGCTCACGCGCGCCGCCCGGGATCGCGACGCCAGAGCGTTTCTGGATCGGGTCGCGGAGGATTTCCAGGCCGCCGACGGCTCGCGCAAGGCGGACGTCGAGCCGAGGCTGCGGCAGTTCTTTGCCGCATGGGAGAGCCTCGACGTGACCGTCCGGGACCTGAAAGTCGAGCGCTCCGAAGGCGCGGCGCTCGCGCGATTTCGCGTGGACCTCTCCGGCCGCGCGAGGAAGATCGCCGGCCTCGACGGACTGCGCCCATCGACCTCCTCGTGGCAGTTCGAAACCCGGATCGCCCCGTCAGGCAGCCGCTGGCGCGTGACGTGGGCATCGTGGTCGGCGATTCCGTGAGTTGACACCCCCTGCCGCCTCGGCTAACGTTCGCGATCCGCTGCCGTTCCTCAGTAGCTCAATGGCAGAGCACCCGGCTGTTAACCGGGGGGTTGTAGGTTCAAATCCTACCTGAGGAGCCAAAACCACAAGCACTTACGTGCGATCCCGTCTCGGCCTGTTTCGCTGCTCGGGGTGATTCTCGGGGGACCCTCCTTCAATTCCGGGCGGTTTTCGGACTATCGAGAACCGCGACGGCGGTGCTCAATGCATCGTCCGAAAAGTGGTCGTACCGCTTCGCCATGCGTACCGTAGTCGCGGCGATCCACCCCATGAGCGCGGCGAGGATCTGGAGCCCCTGCCCCTGCTCTAGTAGTCGGGTGCAGAAGGTGTGTCTCAGATCGTGCCAGCGGCAGGAGACGGCCGGAGGCCGGCCTCCAGGTCTGCCGTGCGCCCTTTGGCCTTGACCGCGACCGTCCGGTCGAGGCGCGAGTCGCGCGCCTTGTACACCTCGCCCATCCCGCCCGCGCCGCTCGGCGCGAGGATCTCGTAGGGACCGAGGCGCGTACCGGCTGAAAGACTCATTTCTGCGAGAGCTCCGCGGCCCAGTTCACGATGATGGTCGCGGGCTGCGCGCTGCCCGAGACTTCCTGGACCACAGCCAGAAAACGCCCATCCGGCGCGACGTCAAAGGCACTCCATTCGCGACCCGCGGCGAGACGGAAGAGCGGGCGCGGCTCGCCCGGCTCGAGCGACGGCGCCGTTCGGATCGGAACGGAAACGACCTCGTTCGCGGGCGAAACGTAGAACAGCTCTTTCCCGTCGCGGCCGAAGCTCAGGATGTAGGCTCCCTTCGTCGAGACTCGAATCTTCTCGCCGGGCGACCCCAGGAGAACCACGTAGGCCTCGAGAGTTCCGGATTCGCTCGACAGGAACGCCGCGGCGCGGCCATCGGGAGAGAAGCGGACGCTTGCCGCGGCGGTGCCGGGGGGAAAAAACCGCGCAGGCCGGGAGTCCCCACCGAGCCGCATCGTCCACGCCTCGGAGGACCCGGCCGCGCTTCGTTCGTCGAAGGCGAGCAGATCGCCATCCGGTGAAAGGCTGGTCGCGAGCTGAAACCCCCCCGCCGGCAGGAGCTCCCGCTCCTCTCCGCTGGCGAGCTGACGCGAGTAGAGCCGCGGTGCGCCACCGCGCCCGCCCACAGTGTAGATGATCGACTTTCCATCGGGCAGCCAGACGCCGCCGAACTCGCTGGTGAGGGGGTCAGTCGTCACCGGCGTCTCCGTGCCGCGCGCGAGATCGAGCATCCAGACGTCCAATGTTCCGATCGCCTTTTGGGCGCGCGAGAACAGGATTCGCTTTCCATCCGGCGCAATCGCGACGTCGCGATACCCGCCGGAAGGTCCCAGGGGCCCGAGCGGCCGGCCGGTCCGGTCGAACCACGTCAGCCGGAGCTCGTCCTGCAGCGAATGAAAGGCGAACGTCCCGGAGCGCGAGGCCGTGAACGCGGCCCATCCAGTCGACAGGAAGTAGTTGACCTCCGGCGCGATCGGGATCGCGGGGCCGGTCAACCTGCCCGCGGTCGGGTCGAACCTCTGCGCGAACAGCGCGCCTTCACGCGCGAAGACCAGGTAGCCCGGCTAAAGAAACTCCACCCGCGAGCGCAGGGGAGCAATCGCGCGCGGCGGCTCTCCGGTCCGGGAGAGCATCAGCGTCGTCTCCCGGGGCGCGTAAGCCAGATACAGAAAGCGCTGGCCGTCCGGCAGAAACGAGGGCCAGACCACCGCCATGAGGCCGTGGGCGGGATCGGCGCGAACGACGGGTTCGGGCTTGCCGCCGTCGGCGGACACACGATAGATCGCGTCGCCCGCCACGCTGGCGAAGAGGATTTGCCCGCCGGCGCCCCAGGATCCCGAACGTCCGAAGCCGCCGACAATGTCGCAGATCGGGACCGGCGCGCCGCCGGAAAGCCCCACGCGCGCGAGCCTCCGTTCGGTGAAGAACCCGATCGAGCTCCCGTCGGGGGACCAGAAGATGGAATTCGCTCCCTCGGTGCCCGCCAGAGGCCGGGCCTTTAGATCCGCCAGCGCCCGAATCCACACGCGCCCTGGGCCGCTCGTTTCCACTCCGACGAAGGCAAGTTGTCGGCCGTCGGGCGACAGTGCGATGCAGGAGCGCTCGATTGATCCCGCGAATCCGGCGTCGGGGGGAGGAGAGAGGGAGAATCGGATCGTGCTCCCGGGGGCGCGCTCGGGCGCCCGCGGCCGCAAGAAGAGAGCGGCCGCCACCAGAACGCCGGCCGCCGTCGCGGCCCACAGACCCAGACGCCGTCTCAGCTTCGCAGGGGGCGCCGGAGCCGTTTCCACTCCGTCGGCAATCGCGGCGAGCTGCAGGCCGACATCCCGGGCGGATTGCCATCGAAGATCCGGGTCCTTCGCGAGGCAGGTCCTGATCAGCCGATCGAGCGCGGGCGGGCTCATCGGCTGCGTCGAGGAGAGCGGCGGCGGCTCGGTGTTCAGGATCGCCGAGATGAGCGCGGCCTGGCTCGCGCCCGAGAAGGCCCTCTTTCCGGTCGCCATCTCGTAGAGCGTCGCTCCCAGCGCGAAGACGTCGGCGCGAGCATCCGTCGTCTTGCCCTCGAGTTGCTCCGGGGGCATGTACTGCACGGTCCCGAGAATCGTTCCGGCCGACGTCAACGGAGCATTCTGAGTCGCCAGGGCCGAGAGCCGGGAGCCGGCGGGGTGCGGCTCTTCCTCCCGCAACTTCGCGAGCCCGAAGTCGAGGACCTTGGCGCCGGACTTCGTGACCATCACGTTGCCCGGTTTCAGGTCGCGGTGCACGATCCCGAGGCGGTGCGCGGCTTCCAGCGCATCCGCAATCTGGATTCCGAGTCGGAGCGCCTGGTCCAGCGGGAGCGGCCCCTTCACGAGCCGCTCCGCCAGCGATTCGCCTTCCAGGAACTCCAGCACCAGGTACTCGGTCTCGCCCTGTCTCCCCACGTCATAGACCGCGCAGATGTGAGGATGCGAGAGCTGCGAGATCGTCTTCGCCTCCCGCTCGAACCGCTGGCGCACCTCTTCCGACGACGCCAGGTGCGCGGGCAGCACCTTGATCGCGACCGTCCGGCCCAGCCGCGTGTCGCGCGCCTTGTACACCTCTCCCATCCCGCCCGCGCCGAGGAGTGCTTGGACTTCGTAGGGGCCGAGGTGAGAGCCGGGTGAAAGCGCCAAGATGGCGGGAATTCTAGACCGGCGCTCTCCGCTACAGCCTTCCCTGCCGGTTAAGGTTCAAAACAGTCCCAGATTTCCTTAGGAAATGTGCGGTTTTCCCCGGGTCGAATCCAAGCCTCCCGACCGGGTGCTGTCCTCCAACGGGTATAAAGGCTGAGAGAGTTCCTCCTCGCCGCGATGCCGACGAAGGGTCGCCCGTCGATGGAAAATCCCAGGATGTTCCAGTAGAACCCTTCGACCGCGCGGGGCACCGCTTTCCTGATGAGAGCTCGCAGAGCCTCGACGTGCGGCCTCCGACCGGGGGAAAGGGCTGCCAGGTATTCCTCGACCTCCCTCGTCACTCGTCCCTCCATCGCCACCGGCAGGCGGCGTCGCGGCTCGCCCGCCGGGGCCGACTCCTGTCACCGTCCAGTACGTCACCCGCAGGTGCGAAGCCTTATCTTGAAAAGTGCGGTCTCGAAACGTCGATCAGTCCCTGATCGCGCCGCCGGAGACACCCTGACGGGCGTTTTTCCACCAGCTTAGAATTCTGCTTCGGGCTGGTGCCCGGAGTCGCCCGCCGTACTTTTAACCAGCGGGTCCGGAAACTCGAAGGGGAGAGCGCTCACGAAATGAAGATTCCCACGGAACCCATCGGCAGCCTTCCGAGGACGCCCGAGCTCCTCGCCGCGATCGATCGTCAGGGCGGCGGAGATCCGAGCCTCGAACCCCTCTACGAAGAGGCCATCCGGGACACGATCGATCGCTTCGAGGCGACGGACTCTCCGGTCATCACGGACGGCGAGCAGCGCAAATACCACAACTTCTGGACTTATTCGGTGGAGGGTCTTCCGAACACCGCCCCGGACGGATTCAGGATCCCGTTCTCGGCGGGCCACGTCCGTCGGATGCCGCGGATTACCGCCGGCCCGTTTCGATACAAACGCTACGCGGACGCGTACCTGGACACCTCTCTCCGGTACGCGCATCGCCCCGTGAAGCAGGCCGTCATTTCTCCGTCGGCGCTGAGCCTGATGTACCCCGCCGAACCCCTGCCGGGATATTCACGGGACGAGTTCATCGAAGACCTGCTTCGAGAACACGAGGCTGAGATCCGGCGCTGCCTCGAGAAGGGCGCTCACAAGGTCCAGATCGACTTCACGGAGGCGCGGCTCGCCGTCAAGATCGACCCCTCGGGTGATCTGCTCAGCAGCTTCATCGATTTGAACAACCTCGCCCTGGCCCGATTCTCCCCGGAAGAGCGGCGGCGGATCGGGGTGCACACCTGTCCCGGCGGTGATCGCGACTCGACCCACAGCGCCGATGCGGACTACGCGAAGCTGCTTCCGAGCCTGTTCGAGTTGAAAGCGGGCAGCTTCTACATCGCTCTCGCCGGAGAGAAGGACCGGGAACGCGTCCTGTCCATCATCCGGAAATTCCTGAAGCCGGACCAGCAGGTGTTCGTGGGTGTCGTCGCCCCCATCGACCCTCGCGTGGAGTCGCCCGAGGAAGTTCGGGACCGGGTAATGGAGGCCGCGCGATACATCCCGCCGGACCAGCTCGGCACCACCGACGATTGTGGTTTCGCGCCGTTCTGCGACGACACGTCGACGAGCCGTGAAACGGCGTTCGAAAAGATCCGGATGCGGGTGGTCGGCACCGCCATGGCAGAGAAGATTCTCGGAGGCGGATAGGTGGTAGCTCGCGACGACGAAGACGCTCTCCTGCGTTCGGTCGCTCTGCAAAACGCCCAGTCGATCCTCCAGGCGCGCCAGCGGGCGGAGGAGGAACTTCGTCGGACGAAAGAGGCCCTCCGGGAGAGCCAGGAGCGCCTCACGGCCGCCTTGAATGCCGCCGGAACCGGAACGTTCCGCTGGGACGTGCGAACGAACGCGCTCGAGTGGGACGAAAACCTGGATCGCCTCTTCGGCCTGAAGGAAGGTCAGACGAGCCGCTCGCTCGAAGCGTTCCTCGCGGCCGTGCACGAGGACGACCGCTCGTGCGTTGCCGAACACTATGAACGCTCCTCCCGGGAAGGCGCCGACCTCGAGTTGGAGTTCCGGGTGGTCTGGCCGAACGGGACCGTTCGCTGGAGCGCGAACAAGGGGAAGACGATCCTGGATCTCGAAGGCAGACCGCTCTATGTCACCGGCGCGTGCGTCGACGTCACCAGCCGCAGGGAGGCGCAGGACGCCGTGCGCGAGGAGACGCGCGTCCTGGAGCTTTTAAATGACACCGGCACGGCGATCGCCTCCGAGCTCGATCTGGAATCGCTCGTCCAGACAGTCACCGATTCGGCCACTCAGCTGACGGGCGCGGAGTTTGGCGCGCTCTTCTACAACGTCGTTGATGCGACCGGCGAATCCTTTCTGCTGTACACGCTGTCGGGAGCGCCTCGTGAGGCGTTCGAGGGCTTCGGGATGCCGCGCAACACGCCCGTCTTCGATCCCACGTTTCGCGGCCTCGGCGTCGTGCGGTCCGACGACATCACGGCGGATCCGAGATACGGGACGATGGCGCCGCATCACGGGATGCCGAAGGGACACCTGCCCGTCCGGAGCTATCTGGCGGTCCCCGTGAAATCCCGGTCGGGCGAAACCATCGGAGGGCTCTTCTTCGGGCACTCGACTCCGCGTGTGTTCACGGAGCGGGCGGAGCGCCTGGTCCGCGGCGTCGCCGCTCAGGCGGGGATCGCGATCGACAACGCGAGGCTTTACGAAGCGGCGCAGAACGCCGCGGAAGAACGCAAGACCCTGCTCGAGAGTGAGCGGAGAGCCCGCAACGCCGCCGAGCGGATGAGCGAAATGAAGGACGAATTTCTCGCGACGCTCTCCCACGAGCTTCGGACACCCTTGAACGCCATCGTCGGCTGGTCCCACGTGCTCCGCCAGGGGTCCAAAAGACCCGAGGATCTGGTCAAAGGCCTCGACACGATCGAGCGGAACGCCCGTCTCCAGGCGCAGCTGATCGAGGATCTTCTCGACATGAGTCGAATCACCTCCGGT
Source organism: Thermoanaerobaculia bacterium (assembly GCA_038253555.1). Lineage (GTDB taxonomy): Bacteria > Acidobacteriota > Thermoanaerobaculia > UBA5066 > Gp7-AA6 > JALYUA01. Next base: position 11,838 of record JBBSGZ010000034.1, on the reverse strand, counting down.
AAGATCCGCCTGGACGTTCAACCGATCCAACCGGCCTCGTTCCTCGAGGCTGCCATCGAGACTCTGCAGCCCGCCGCGGACGCGAAGGGGATCCGGATCTCCAGGTTGCTCGACCCGGCCGCAGGATTGATTTCGGGCGACCCGAGCCGGCTGCAGCAGGTCGCGTGGAACCTCCTTTCGAACGCGGTCAAGTTCACGTCGAAAGGGGGGAAGATCGAGGTCCTCTTAGAACGCGTGAACTCCCATATCGAGATCAGCATCGCGGACACGGGGATCGGGATCAAACCCGAATTCGTACCGCACCTCTGCGAGAGGTTTCGGCAGTCCGACGCTTCCTCGACCCGTCAATTCGGAGGCCTGGGACTGGGGCTGTCCATCGTGAAGCATCTAGTCGAGCTCCATGGAGGGACAATCCGAGTCAGCAGCGCCGGAGAGGGTCTCGGCACGACGGTCGTGGTCAATCTCCCTCTGATGGTCGCTCACCGGTCCTCGGGGGAGAGGCTTCATCCGAAGACCACCGTGCTGAACTCGGAGCGGTTTCTCGACTGCGACCTGACCGGCGTCACGGTTCTCGTGATCGACGATCAGGCCGACGCTCGCGATCTGATTCGCCGCGTGCTCGAAGATTGCGGCGCTCATGTCCTCACCGCGGCGTCGGCCGATGAGGGACTGGCGCTTCTCGAGAGGGAGGAGCCGCACGTGCTCGTCAGCGACATCGGAATGCCGGACATCGACGGGTACGAGTTCCTCAGGAGAGCGCGCGCCGCAGGATCGAAGGTGCCCGCCATCGCCCTCACCGCATTCGCCCGTTCGGAAGATCGCACCCGGGCGCTGCGCGCGGGATTCGTGGTGCACGTCTCGAAGCCCGTCGATCCGTCGGAGCTCATCGCGACCGTGGCGAGCGTCGCCGGCCGCGTCTGAGGGGGAGAACCCGAAGGCGTTTTTCCCCCGAGGGCCGCCTCGAACGTCCCGCCCGGCTCCTCACCTTCGCGGCGTCAGGGGCATCCGCAGGGTGAAGGTCGATCCTTGCCCGAGGGCGCTTTCCACCTCCAGCGTTCCACCCGAGGCCTGGACGATTTCGTTGGCGATCCAGAGGCCCAGTCCCAGGCCGCCGAAGTTGCGGTCAGAAACAGCCCGCTCGAAGCGCTCGAAGATGCGCCGGGTGTCGCCGGGCGAGATCCCGATCCCATGGTCGCGAACCCGGAGAACCGCTTGTTTACCTTCGCTATGGAGCTCGACCTCGATCGGGCGGCCCTCCCCGTACTTGATCGCGTTCGTCAGGAGATTGCCGACGACCTGTTCCATGCGACGGCGGTCCCAGAGGCCCACGGCGGGCCCTTCGATCCGCACGTCGACGCGGGAACCCCTGCGGGAGGCCTCTTCTGAGAGCTGGTCGATCAACTCCCGGCAGAGATTTGCGAAGTCGAGCTCCTCGAGTTCGATCGCCATGCGGCCGGAAGACAGACGGGAGACGTCGAGCAACTGGTCGATCTGACGCGACAGGCGTTCCCCCCGCGCCGCGCTTTCTCCGCGATCGCCACCGTCTCGCCGTCTCCGCTCGCGCGGGTCCGGTGCAGCAGACGGTAGAGGTCGAGCGAGAGGCTGCTCAGGGGAGTCCTCAACTCGTGTCCGGCGATCGACAGAAAATCATCGCGCAGCTGGACCGCCGCCTGGGCTTCTCCGTACAGGCGGGCGTTGTCGATCGCCGTCGCCGCCAGCGCGGCGGCGCGCTCGGCAAGGAGAAGGTCCGAGGTGTCGTACCGCCGCCGCGATTCGGCGCTGACGAAGGTGACGGTCCCCAGGATCCTGTCGCGGAGAACCATGGGGACACAGACATAGGAAACCAGCCCGAGCGAACGGAGCATGTCCAGGTGCTCGGGCGATGCAGCGGCGGAAGCGAGCAGGTCGTCCGGAATCTCGCTGACGAGCTCCGATTCTCCGGTGCGCGCGACATGCGGCGCGCCCGCCGGGGCATCGAGCTGGGGCGGATACCTCTCCCTCATCTGCCTCGCGAGCTCCGCCTTGGCGGGCTCGACGTGAGAGACGGCGAGCAGCTGCGGAACCCCGTCCGCGTCGATCATCTCCACCTGGCACCAGTCGGCGATTGCGCGAACCGCGAGGTCCGCGAGCTGGCGAAGAGTCGAAGAGTAGTCGAGTGACGATCCGAGTGCCCGCGCCACCTCGAGAAGAAACCGCTCGCCCTGTTCCGTGCGCTTCCGGACGGTGATGTCGGTGAACATGGCGAGCGAGCCGGCGAAACGGCCGTCCGATTCGATCAGCGGGGAAGCTGAGACGATGGCCCAGAGGATCGATCCGTCCTCCCGCCGGAACGGCAGGTCGAACTGGTCGCTCAGCCCGAGCGGCCGCCGCCGCAGGAACCCGCGCACCTGTTCCTGTTCCTTGGCGCCCATGTAATCGAAGACGGACGTCCCGAGCATGGCTTCCGAGCGGGTCCCGAGCATGGCCGCCATGCGCTCGTTGACGAAGACGGTCCGGGCGTCTTGATCGATCCACCAGACGCCCTCGTTGGTCGTCTCGAGAATCTTCCGGTATCGGTCCTCGCTCGCGCGAACGGACGCTTCCGCCCTGTGATGTTCGACGAAGTCTCCGATCTGTCTTCCGAGGACGTCGAGGAACAGGAGCAAATCCCCGTCGGTAGTCCGGGCTTCGGAAGTGAAGAACTCGAGAACCGCCAGAGCGCCTTCCCGAGTCCTCACGGGGATGGCCAGGCCGCTCACGATGCCAGCCGCGCGCGCCGGATCGTGCCTCGGAAAATTCAGGTCGCTCTCGAGATCTTCCACCCACGCGGGGGATCCGTCCTGCCAGACGCGCCCGGGTAATCCCGTCCCGCGCGGGAACGTGCTTTCGCGGCTGGCGGCCTCGAATCCGCGGAATCGATCGGGCGCCGAAGACCAGGAGGACCCCCAGCGCAGGACCCCGGCGGCGGGATCCTGAAGCCAGACCTGCCCGAACTCCCAGTGAATCCCTCCCCCGATCGCGGCGAGGAGCTCCGGCGCCGCGTGCTCCAGCGAATCGGAGTCGGCGAGGATCCGCGTGACCGCATATTGCGCCGCGCGCCGGTCTTCGCCGTGCTTGCGCTCGGTGATGTCGCGCAGGGCCCCGGTGAAGAGGGCTCCCGCTCCCGCGACAACGGAGACCCGTGTCACAGTCAGTTCGACGGGGAAAAGAGAGCCGTCCCGCCGCATGGCGATGATCTCGATCCGGCGATCGAGAATCGGCCCCTCGCCGGTTCGCTCATGGTGGGCCATTCCCCGGCGATGTTCGTCCCGGAGCGCCGGCGGCACGATCATTTCCGCCATCTCGCGCCCGATGATCTCCGCCCTCGCATATCCGAAGATGCTTTCGGCCGCCCGGTTGAATTCCACGATTCGCCCTGCGGCGTCGATCGTGATCAGGGCATCGAGGGCGGAATCGAGGATCGCGCGGAGGCGTGCATCGGCCGCGGAAACCTCATCTGCCTGGGTGACAGACGCGGAGTCCGGTCGAACGGGTCCCTCATGCCAGGACATCGCCCGCGATTATGTCCGACGTATCTAGGATCGCCACGGACCGACCTGCCTTGACAGCGGGGATCGGGGGCGGGACGATCCGTTCCCATTGGTGGAAAATTCGGAGGGACTCGTGCCGCTCCAGAGCGCCAGGCCGGATGCTGCCGCGCTGGCTCGCGGCGACGAGAGCGAGTGGACCCGGCTCCTCGACAAAGAGGGACCGCGGCTGCTCGCGGTCGCGCGGAGGCTTCTCCGTGACGAGGAGGCCGCTCGCGACTGCCTGCAGAACGCGTTTCTCCAGGCGCTGCGAAGCCTGGACCGATTTGAGGGGCGTTCGTCTCTCGCGACGTGGCTGCACAGGATCGTCGTGAATTCGGCCCTGCTCACCCTGCGCTCGCGCCGGCGTAAGCCGGAAGAGTCTCTCGAGCCCTTGCTGCCAGTGTTCGACCGGTCGGGACACCGGATGCCCGTGGGTCCGATCGAGCGCACGCCCGAGGACATCGCCTCGCGCCGAGAGGTGCGGGAGATCGTACACGGCGCCATCGATCTTCTGCCCGATTCCTATCGGACCGTGATCATCCTGCGTGACCTCGAGGACCTCTCGGGGCAGGAGGTTGCGGAGTTGCTCGAAACGACTCCGAACGCTGTCAAGGTGCGTCTGCACCGCGCGCACTCCGCTCTGAAGACGCTTCTCGAGATGCCGAAGGGGCGCATCCGGATTTCCCGCGTTCAGGAGGTCGGCCGCTGGGTTCTCGGCGCCCCCGCCCGGGCAATCCCGCTCGTCATCACGTGCCGCCAGTTCGAAAACTTCGTCGTGGACTTTCTCGACGGTTCGTTGCCGCCCGGACGGAGGCGGCTCTTCGAGCTGCACCTGCGCACGTGCCATGAATGCCGCCAGTACCTCGCCCGCTACCGGCAGGCGCTCGCTTTGAGCCTTGGTCTTCGAGACGAGCCGCTGCTGGCGGACATCCCGCGGGGGCTGGTCCGCGCGATCGCCGGCTCCATCCAACGGGAGGCATGAGCGGGCCGCGTTTAGCCGAGGAGCCGGGAGCGCCTCCGGACCTCCGCGGGCAAACCGGGCGATAGACTTCGCCCAGCTTTGGAGGAGGGACGATGCGCTTGAAAATGGTGGTGGCCGGAGTCGCAGTCGCCATTCTCATCGGGGGCCTGGCGCTCGCCGAGGAGAGGTCCAGCGCGCGTATCGGCATCACGGTGTTCGAGGACGCCGGGTACCGGGGCCGCAACGCGACTTTTCGCGACGACGTCTCCGACTTGAGCGACTACCACTTGAACGACCGCGTTTCCAGCTTTCGGATCGCCCGGGGAGAATTCTGGGAGGTCTGCGAGCACAAGGATTTCCGCGGGCGCTGCGCCGTCTTCTCAGCGGACGAGCCGGACCTGAAGCGTGTTTCCTGGGACGAGCAGATCTCGTCGCTGCGCCGCGTTCGTCGGGATCGCCGGGAGGAGCGTTCGCGCGGGTCTTACGGAGATCCACGGGATCGTCCCGGTCTCGTTCTGTATGAGGAGGAAAACCTTCGCGGGACGGGACGCGAGGTCGACCGCGAGGTCCCGGACCTGACGGGCGCTCGAGTCTCCAGCCTGGACGTCCGAGGCAGCTGGGAGATCTGCGACCGGCCGAACTTCCGCGGCCGCTGCGTCACCGTGTCCGGAGACGTCCCGTCACTGCGAGCCTACGGGATGCAGAACCGGATCGCGTCGGCGCGTCCGCTGGGCCGCGAGCGGGACGAGGACCCGTGGGCCCACCCGCCGGAGTTCGAGCAGCCGCGCCTGGTGCTTCATTCCCGTCCCAACTTTCGCGGCGACGCCAGGGAGCTGACCGGGTCCGATGAGGAGATCTCCGATTTCAACGACCGCGCGCAGAGCGCCACGGTTGAGGGTGGCGCGTGGGAGATCTGCGAGCACGCGCGCTTCCGCGGCCGCTGCGTGACGCTCCGAAACAGCGTTCCCGACCTCGGTGTCTACGGGTTGCGCGATGCAATCACTTCGGCGCGGCCGGTCTCTGGGGACCCACCGAGCCGGTGTTGCGGGGCCGTTAGTATATAATAAAGACCTGACCCCCTCGTTTTGATGGCTCGTCCTCTCCGCCTCGATTTTCCGGGCGCCGTGCACCACGTGATGGCGCGGGGCCACGAACGCAGCAGCGTGTTTCGCGACGATGCGGATCGGACGCACTGGATGCGTCTCCTCGGGCTGGTCGCCGGGCAGGGCCGCTGGGATGTGCATGCCTTCTGCCTGATGAGCAATCATTACCACCTGCTCGTGGAAACGCCGGAGGGCGGCCTTTCGGCCGGCTTGCACGATTTGAATTCCCGCTTCGCGCAGTGGTTCAACCGGCGGCACAAGCGGCGAGGCCACCTCTTCGAAGGCCGTTTCCACGGAATTCTGGTCCAGAAGGAGGCGTACCTGCTGGAGCTGTCGCGTTACATCGTTCTGAACCCCGTCCGGGCGGGCCTGGTGGCCGGGGCGGCCGAGTGGAGATGGAGCAGTTACCGCGCGACGGCCGGCCTCGACGCACGGCCGGAATGGCTCTCGGTGGACTCGATTCTCGGACAGTTCGCGGTGGCGCGGCGGCTGGCGCGGGCCGCTTATCGCCGGTTCGTCGCCGAAGGGAAGGGCCTCCCGTCGCCGCTCGACGGGGTCCGGAAGCAGGCGTACCTGGGCGACGAAGCGTTTCTCGAGGTTGTCGCGCAGAGGGTCGGCGACCCGCGGCGCTCCGACCCGGAGATCCCGCTTCGCGAGCGCCGTCCCGCCGATCCCACGATCGAGAAGATCCGGGGGGCGGTCGCCCGGGAGTGGGGAGTTGCCGCGGAGGACCTGTCCAGAAATCGCGGTGCCGAACCGAAAATGGCCGCAATTTACCTGTCCCGCCGGCTCACCCGGTTGAAGGTTGCCGAAGTCGGGGCGGCATTCCACGTGCGCTCGGCGCGGGTCAGCAATGTCGTTCGGAGGGTCGAAGAGGATCCAGCTTCCCGTCTGGCGACCCGCATCCGACGAGTAGAGCGGGCTATCGCGGCGTCATAGTGTATAATAAAGACCTGACCCCACCTCTCCTGTTCGGTCCGGAGTCCGGGCGGCACAACTCTTGATTAGTGCCCCTGGGTGCGCGGCGCGGGGATCGGCACGAAAGCCATCCGACCCGTGCTCAGGGCGTCGCATTTTCGGATACCCCCGGGAGCTATTTCGCGTGAGTACGGTTCGTGGTCAGGTCCCCCATCGCAACGTGCGGAAGAGAAAGCGCCTCCCCGGCGTGGCCGCGGAGCGGGCCGACATCGCGTTCCGCGAGTTTGTCGAAGACCCTCGCTTTTCCTGCCTCGCGGGGAAGGGCGTCGTGCGCCAGAACGGATATCGACTCGGGATTTACGGTGAGCTCGCTTCGAAAGCGGCTTCCGATCTCCTCGCCACGGACCTCGCCTCCTTTTCGCAGGAGGACGCGGAGGATCTCACGGGCTTTTCCGCGTTCGTCGCCATCTTTCCGGAAGCCGTCCCGTCGAGCGAGGGCGAGTTCGAAAAGCGTCTCTGGCGGCAGCTGCAGAGTGTTCACGAACTCGACGATCCTGACGCGGGCTGGGACCCTCGTGTCAGCGACGATCCCGCAAACCCCCACTTCTCCTTCAGCTTTGGCGCGAAAGCGTATTTCGTCGTCGGTCTTCATCCGGAAAGCTCGCGCATCGCGCGGCGCTTCCGATGGCCGACCCTCGTTTTCAACCCTCACGCTCAATTCGAGAGGCTTCGCGAGTCGGGGCACTACGAGCGGCTGCAGCAAGCCATCCGGGACCGTGAAATGGCGCTGCAGGGCAGCCTGAACCCGAACCTGTCGAACTTCGGCGAACGGTCCGAGGCCCGCCAGTACTCGGGTCGCGCCGCGGGTCCGGAATGGCGATGCCCGTTCTCGCGAAAGAGCGGATGACCGTCACGAACCGCGTGCACCTCGCGCCCCAGACGGGCTGCGCCGTCCTCGTCCCACGAGGTCACGAGCTGCGCATCGTGGATCCCCTGGGCGGGCAGGTCTCCGACCTCATTTCGTTTTCTCGGGAAGATCCCGCGGAATGGCTTTCCTCCGGCCGTACGATCGACTACGCGAACACGATTTACGTCACGACCGGGCACGTTCTTTATTCCAATCGCAGTCGTCCCATGTGGACCATCGTCGAGGACACGGTCGGCCGGCACGACTTTCTCCTGACTCCGTGCAGCCCGGAAACGTTTACGATCCTCTACAAGACGACCGGGCACCATCCGAGCTGTTTCGAAAATCTCGTGACGGCGCTGCGCGAACATGGAATTTCCCCCGACGCCATCCCCACGACGCTGAATGTGTTCATGAACGTCGACGTGCTGCCGTCCGGAGAGCTTGCGATCCTGCCGCCGCGTTCGCGTCCTGGAGATCACGTGCTTCTGCGCGCGGAGATGGACATGATCGTCGGCGTCACGGCATGCTCGGCGGAGCTTTCCAACAACGGGCGATTCAAGCCGATTGACGTCGAGGTCCTCGCCCCCCCGAAATCGGAGCTTCGCCCCGGAGACGTGCCCGCAGCGCCCGCATCGGTGTAGCGGCATGCTTGAGAATCCTCCCGCGATACGGCACCCCGCCCAGAAGCCAATGCGCGCCGAGCGCGAGCCAGCTGCAGATCGCACGCTCCGTCAGCCAGGCGACGGCGAGAAGGGACGCCGAAGGAGGAAACACCCGTATTCCCCCGGCGCGGCGGCGCCCCAGTTCCGCGAGCGCCGCGGTCGCCGCGGCCAGGAATGCAATCGCCCGGCCGCGCCCGGTCAGGACGAGGGCGACGACGACCGGGAGAATCGCCAGTTGTGCGGCGAGGCGTCCCGGGCGCGCGAGCTCGTCGTAGGCCTGCCGTACCCTCTGCGACCAGAAGTGGGCCGTCGTGGAAGGCCGGCGCAGGACATACGCGTCGAGAAGCACCGCCTCGCGCCCCCCCGCAGCGAGGACCGTGCGGACGAGCTCCAGGTTCTCGAACATGACGGATCCGTCGTATCCGACCGCCGCCCTGAGGATGGAGCGCCGGACTCCCAGCGTCCCGGGCCAGTCGCCTCCCAGCATGCGATTGAGAAGCATGCGGCCTGTGTCCCAGCGGGCATGCCAGGGCAGCGGGTCGAAAAAGTTCTGCGGCCGGACGACGTGTGCGGTGTCGAGGGCGCGAGCCACCTTCTGAAGCGTTTCCGCGTCGTACCGGACGTCGTCGTCGGCAATGACCAGCCGCTCGTGGCTCGCGAGCCGCACTCCGGTCAGGACTCCGCCGACCTTGCCCATGGGCGTGACGAGATCGGCCGCGGGCTTGACGTGCCGCACGACGCGTCCCCAGGCCTTTTCGTGTGCCTTGAAAACCGCCTCCGGAGACCCGTCGACGACAATCGTCTCGGCGCGGTCCGACACAAGGCGCAGATAGTCGGCGAGTTCGCCGTCCACCTGGGGTTCTTCGGACCGGATCGGAAGGATGTAAGTGAGGTCGTGACCGGGGGGGGCTTCGGCGCTCGAACGCGGCATGCCGCCCGGGGAGGCAACACCCGTGCCGCTCGGCGGCGCGTCCGTGGTTGATCCGGCGGGACCGAGGGAGCCGGTGGACCCGGCGGAGACTCCGGGCGACCTCCCGGCGGCAAGGATGCGGGAAGAGCTCCACCGGATGGCGGACTGGGTCGCCCGATACCGGGAGTCGATCGAAGAGCGGCGGATTTCCCCAGACGTCGTGCCGGGAGAGGTCACGCGGGCCCTGGCGTCCTCCGCTCCCGAAGCGCCCGAGCCGCTCGAGCGGATTCTGGAGGACCTCGACCGCGTGATCCTCCCGGGCATCGTCCACTGGGGGCACCCCGCCTTCCTCGGCTATTTCGGGAGCACCAGCAACGGGCCCGCCCTTCTGGGAGAGATCGCCGCCGCGACCCTGAACGTCAGCGCCATGACCTGGAAAACGTCGCCCGCCGCGACGGAGCTCGAGAGCGTGGTTCTCGACTGGATCCGCCAGATGCTCGGCCTACCCGGTGCCTTCCGCGGAGTCGTCTACGACACGGCGTCGGTTGCCGTGGTGCACGCCTTAGCGGTCGCGCGCGAAAGCGCCGGCGCGGCCATCCGGCAGCGCGGCCTCGCGGGGCGGGACGATCTCCGCGCGTGTCGGGTCTACGCGTCGGACCAGGCGCACAGCTCCCTCGAGAAGGCGATGATCGTGCTGGGACTCGGCGAGTCGAATGCCGTGCGCATCGCCACGGATTCCGAATTCCGGATGGATTCGGCCGCGCTCCAGGCCGCCGTCGAAGCGGACCTTCGCGCGGGGATGAAGCCGCTCGCCGTCGTGGCCACACTCGGCACGACGTCGACCGCGAGCGCCGATCCCGTGCCGGAGATCGCCGCCGTGTGCCGCTCTCACGGGAGGTGGTTGCACGTCGACGCGGCGTACGGAGGGGCACTCGCCCTCCTTCCCGAACGTCGCTCGATCATGGCAGGAGTGGAGCTCGCCGACTCGATCGTCGTGAATCCCCACAAGTGGCTCTTCGTTCCGCTCGACTTTTCAGCCCTCTTCGTCCGCAAACCCGAGGCTCTGCGCGCTGTCTTCTCTTTGGTGCCTGAGTACCTGCGGGGCGATTCGGCCCCCGAGGGCGAGTCGATCGACTATATGGACTACGGTCTGCAGCTCGGCCGGCGGTTTCGCGCTCTCAAGGCCTGGATGGTCTTCCGCGCGTTCGGCCGGGAGGGTCTCGCCGCGCGGATCCGAGAGCAATGCCGCCTGGCGGGGTGGCTCGCGGAGCGCGTCGAGGAAGCGCCCCAATTTGCGCTCTCCGCCCCGGTCAAGATGGCGGTCGTGTGCTTCCGATACGAGCCCGAAGGAACTGACGAAGAGACTTGCGATCGCCTCAACGAGGCGATCGTCGCCGCCGTCAACGCCGGCGGGCGCGCGTACCTGACGCAGACGCGTCTGCGCGGCCGGGTTGTGATGAGGGTCGGGATCGGCAACCTGCAGACGACGGAAGAGCACGTCGCCCGAGCGTGGGATCTCGTCCAGGGCGCCGCGGCGGCGGTCCGCGAGAACCTTCCGCACTAAGACCGTTTCTTCCCGTCCGGCGTCACCGCCACGGTCTTGACTCTTTCCGTTCCCTCCGAGGGCGGCGGGCGCGACCCCAGGAACCGTCGGGAGTAGACGCGGGTGAACTCCGCGCCGAAGAGCAGGATGAGAGACGCGTAGTACACCCAGAGAAGGAGTACGACGAGAGACCCGGCCGCTCCAAACGGCGAGCTCAATGCGGTTCTGCCGAGATAGAGCCCGATCAAAAACTTCCCGATTGACAGCAGGAGCGAGGTCACCAGGGAGCCGAGCCAGACGTCCTTCCAGGGGATGTCGGCGTCCGGCAGGATGCGGAAGATCATCGCGAAGAGGATCGCGAAGACGGAAAACGACGTCAGCGTGTGGCCGGCCTCGAGAAGATCGGGGGGGAGGGCCAGCCGCGCCTGGATGTACTCGCGGAGGCCCTGGAGCGCGGCCGAAATCGCCAGCGAGACAACCAGAAGGAACCCGATGGCGACTACGAGCGCGAAGGAGAGCAGTCGCTTTCGCAGGAGCGCCGGTATCAGGGGCCCCGGCTTTGGCGCGACCTCCCAGACGAGGTTCAACGAGATCTGGAGTTGCGCGAAGGCGGCGGTGGCGCTGACGAGCAGCGTGATGAAGGCCACGATCCGGGCAGCCCAGCCGGATTCCTGCGCGCTCACGGTCTTCAGGATCTCCTGCACAGCGACCGCCTGCCTCGGCCCCATGAGACCGGCGAACTGGTGGACGATCTGGTCCCGGACGACGTCACGGCCGAAGGCGAATCCCGCGACGGCGATGACCATGATCAGGACCGGCACGAGCGAGAACAGGGTGTAGAAGGACAGGGCGGCGCTTTGCGTCATCGCGTCGTGGGAATCCCACTTCTTCAGGGTGTCCCAGAGGATTTTTCCCCAGTCTTTGATGCGTGCCGGGACCTTCATAGAACGTCGCCTCCGCTCACTGCGGGAGCTGCCTTCGCCGTGCGCGGCGAAGGCACCGGCGAGCGGCTCGCCTGAGGGCTCGACCGCTCGCCTGCTCCCTTCGTTCGCTTCGGCTCCCGCCCCGAGAGGCTCCTCCCTCCCTTCGGTCGGGAGACTCCTCTCGGTGCGAGCTTATCCGCCATTGAGGCGATAGTGCAGCCACCTCCCTCGCCCGCGCTCGGGGAGTGTATGGACCGGAGACATGTTGGACGGTTGTTCGGAGACATGGTGGACGGTTTTCAGGGAGGTTATCGTTGAGTGTTGAGATTGATTTGGGCGATTTTCTGGTGACAGAAGAAG
>JBBSGZ010000033.1:0-32401 GCA_038253555.1 Thermoanaerobaculia bacterium | reverse complement strand
GGGGGGGCGCCGAGGCTAGCTCGGGGACCGGCGGGGGGGTCGCCCCACCGGGCGCCCCGCCGGGGGGGGCCTCCCCCACCCGGCTACGCATCACCCGGCTGTGCGGGGCGGCGACGGTTGGCGACGTTAGACCACCTGCGTGCACGCCCGGCAGCGGGTCGCCGCCAGAGGGATTGTCTCGCCGCACTGGAGGCACGACTTGGTCTTGGGCGCTTCGGAGAGCTTCGGCAGCAGGAGTTTCGCCAGAAAGAAAATGACGAGGCCGATGATCAGGAAATCGATCACCGCGCCCATGAGCTGGCCATAGCCGATGTTCGCCTCCACGATCTTCCCCGTCTTCGGATCCACCGTGCTCTTCAGGTGGATGACCGCATCCCGCCACGAGCCTCCGGGCAGGACCAGGCCGACGATCGGGCTGATGACGTTGTCAGCGAGTGACGTAACGACTTTGGATACGGCCGCCCCGATGATCACGCCGATTGCGAGCGCCAGGGCGTTCTGCTTGAGGAGGAAGGTCCGGAACTCCTGGAACATGGGGAACCTGCCTTTCTGAGGAACGCGCTCGAGGGCTCTGCAAGTGGGATCGACTCTATACCCCGGGCGAGGTTTCCTCCGCTCGCCATGCCGCCAGGTTCCGATCGATCTGCCCCGCGTGCTTCTCGAGATGCTCCGCGTAGACGTTCAGCCAGTCTTCCGTCGAATACGCCCCCGAGTGGGAGTGCGTGGCCACGATCGACCACGCGGACTCCGGCAGGTGCCGCAGCAGGTTCACCGTATGCGCGCGCATGACGTCCACCGCGGCGAGCGCGAGCTCGATCTTCGCATGGTGATAATCGAGCACTCGCGCCCAGCGCGCCTGGTCGTATCCCAGGACGACCGGCTTTTCCTCGGCGACCAGGTATCGGATCCGCATGGCCGCGTTGGTCTCCGAGTCCGCGCAGTGGCAGACGATCTCGTGCACCGACCACCTGTCGGGGGCGGGGCGCCACTTCCAGGCCTCACGCGGAACCCGGGCGAACGCGTCCCGCAGCAGAACGGATCCGCCTTCGTAGCGCTGAAAAAGCGCTTCGCGTTGGTCCGCCGTTAACGCCATCCTTGTCCCTCCGGGTGGTCGAAGTGTAACCCCCTCCGCAGCGATCTCGAACGAGGACCGCGAGTCCGGAGAACGCGGTATCCCTACCAGCGGGTCCCGTCGAGCGACAGCACGGTGCGGCGTCCGACCACCTCGGCGGAGTGGCGGGTCCGCGCGGGGATGTAGAGCCGGTCGCCCGGCTTCAGTTCGAAAACTTCTCCCGACACTTCGATCCGCAGGAAACCCTCGAGCACCGCGTCGCACTTGTCCTGCGCGTGCTCGTGATTCGGAAACACGGTGCCTTCCCGGTAGGTGAAGACGCCCACCTCATAGCCCTCCTGTTCGAGAATCAGGATGAGGCGTTTCTCACTCAATGGCCCGTCCGCCGCGTCCCAGGTTTCCAGGCGAGGTCCCAAAGCGGTCATCGCCCGGTGCGCGGGCGCGGCCACGGGTTCGGTCCCCGCACGTTCATGCGGAGGGCTCGGCCGGCGTCGTTTCGCGCGAGGCCCGCACGAGATCCATCAGACGGCCTTCGAGCTCTTCGAGGAAGCGCGGCTGGCCGGAGGGCTCGGTCTCGCGCGCGCTGAGAAGCTCCCGGAGACGCGGTCGGGTGGAAAGGCCTTCGAGCGCGGCCGAGGCATGCTCCGCGAGGTGCTGCAGGATCTCGAGGTCCAGCTCCGTGAACGCGCCGCCGCTCGGGCGGCCCTCGACCACGAGAACGCCGGCGACGCGGAGGCCCCGAAGAATGGGTACGGCCGCCACGGCGCCCGAGCCGAGGTCCTGAACGGTCGTGCGCCGGCGTCCGACCTCGACGGCCTTGCGGGAGAACACGGCGGGCTCCCCCGTCGCCAGAACGCTCGCGACCGCGCCCATGACATCGTCGAAGCGCTCGTCGACGGGATCGAAAGGCGCGTACCCGGACGCGATCACGGCGTCGCCGGCGGAGGGCGGGCCGAAGAGAACGGCGAAGCCCCTCTGCGACCCCGAAGACCGGAGCGCCGCCGGGAGGACGGAGCGCCAGAGCACGTCGCCGTCCCGGGACTCTTCGAGAGTGCGTCCCGCGTCCATGGCCGCGCTCAGCCGGGCGCTTCGCTCGACGGTCAACGCCTCGACCTCCGCGTCGCCAATGCGCTCGTGCCGCCCGAGCAGGCCTCCAAACGAGATCCAGTCTCCATTCTGGAGTGGCACCTCGGAAACCCGGGAGCCGTTGACGTACGTTCCGTTCTTGCTGCGCAGATCGACGAGCAGCCATCCTCCGCCGCTCCACTGAAACAAAGCGTGGCGTCCGGACACCCGGGAATCCTCGAGGAAGACGTCGCTCGCCGGATCGCGCCCGACGAACTGGTTTTTCCCCTCGTAAAACACGAAGTGACGCGAGACGCCCCGGCTGGGAAAAAGCGTCAGTTTTGCCGCCATGGATCAGCGGAGTGTAACCGCCGGAAGCACCCGAACGCGACGCCTGCGACTCAGATTCCGGGCTTGGTCGGGTCGAGCGTCTCCAGAAGGTTCTTCAGGTCGTCGGCGTGCTCTTCCTCTACCGCGAGGATCTGCTCCATCAGGCGACGCGACGTGATGTCCCGGTCTCCCAGGAAGCGCACGATCTCACCGTACGATTCGATCGCGATCCTCTCCGCCACGAGGTCTTCCTTGATCATGTCGACGAGCGTGTCCCCTTCCACGTACTGGGCGTGGCTGCGCGACGCCAGTCCTTCGGGATCGAAGTTCGGCGCGCCCCCGAGCTGCGTGATGCGGCCCGCGATCTGGTCCGCATGGCCCTGCTCGTCCGCGGCGTGCTCCTGGAACTCGGCCGCCACCGCGCTCGCGTGGATGCCGCTCGCCATGAAAAAGTGCCGCTTGTAGCGCAGAACGCAGACGATCTCGGTCGCCAGCGCCTCGTTCAGCACCTTGATGACCTGCTCGCGATCGGCCCCGTAAGACGAGGTCACCGCTCCGTCTTCCATGTGCAGCCGCGCGCGGCGGCGCAGCTCCTGGATATCGCTCAGAAAATATCCGCTCGCCTGCCTGTCGCCCTGCGCGGCGCTCACCGAACGCCCGCCCGGACCGGCTTTCTCGTCTCTCGGACCCGAAGTGTTTTCGGCCATCGAAACCTCCTCTGCGATCAGATCAGACACGGACGCGGCCGGCAACAGAAGTCCAGGCTCTCGATGCCTCGAGAACCGGAATCGGTGCAGAGCCCCGGCCGCCCAATAAAAAAGGGGGCTTTCGCCCCCCTGGAAAGAACCGAATCCGATTTAGTAGCGGTCGCGGCCACCGCCGCCGAACCCACCGCGTCCGCCGCCGCCGCCGCTGCCGCCCGTCTTCGGACGCGCTTCGTTGACGGTCAGAGCCCGCCCGCCGTACTGCTGGCCCGAGAGCCCGGAGATGGCGTTCTTGGCTTCGTTGTCGTCGTTGAACTCGACGAAACCGAATCCCTTGGACTGGCCGGTGTCGCGATCGGTGATGACCGCCACGGAGTCCACGGTTCCGTACTGCGTGAACAGTGTGCGGAGATCGTCCTCGGTCGTGTTGTAGAGCAGGTTTCCCACGTAGAGCTTCATGAAGGCAGAATCCTTTCGAAAAAAAAGAGGAGGGCGAAGGCCCCCCTCTGGATGATGACTGGCCTGGAGAAAGGGTTAGTAGCGGTCGCGGCCTCCGCCTCCGCCGCCGTATCCGCCGCGTCCGCCGCCGCCGCCGCCACCGGTGCCGCCCGTCTTCGGGCGCGCCTCGTTGACCGTCAGGGCGCGACCGCCATACTGCTGCCCCGAAAGGGCGGAGATGGCGTTTTTCGCCTCGTTGTCGTCACCGAACTCGACAAATCCGAACCCCTTCGACCGCCCGGTGTCCCGGTCGGTGATCACGGCGACGGAATCCACGTTGCCGTACTGAGTGAAGAGAGTCCGAAGGTCGTCCTCGGTCGTGTTGTAGGGAAGGTTACCGACGTACAGTTTCATCGAAGCAGAGTCCTGTTCCGGCGTATGTTTTTCGGGTCCGGCCGCGCCGCTCGACGAATCCGACTTCCCGTGGGATTTCGTCGGACTTCTGCGGCGCGTGAAGCGTGCGGAAAGGCGAGCGATACGAGAAGGACTGCAAGATAGCAGAAGGAGCCAGCTGTGGCAAGTCCCGTACGCGAGCGTACCCGCCTATTTTCAGGATGTCCCCTGAAGAGGGCGGTCGCCCCGGGCCCCGGGACCCTGCGGGGCCGCCAGGTCGCGAAGTGCGGCAGCCACGTACTTTCGGGTCATCTCCTTGCGCCAGAGGAAGGAGAAATCGGTGTTGTCCATCGGCCGAGACGGCCGGGCGGCGGCTTCGGCAGCCGCGCCGATCGCCTCCTCTTCCAACGGGCGCCCCCGGAGCGCGTCTTCGGCGGCCGTCAGGCGCAGAGGCGCCGAAGCGACGCCGCCGAGAACCAGGCGCGCCTCGGCCACGAGAGGGCCCTCCCGGCGAACCGCCGCGCCCACGGAGAGCACGGGAAAGTCGAACGACCCGCGCCGCCGCAGCTTGCGGTACGAGGCCCGCCAGCCGTCCGGACCGGGAAGCCACACGCCCGTCAGGAGCTCCTCGGGCCTCTTCGTCACGTAGTGAATGCCGTCGTTCCGGTAGAGATCCTCGAGGGGAATCTCGCGCGGCCCCGCCGCCGAGACGAGGCGTACGCGAGCGCCGAGCGCGATCAGGACCGGCACCGAATCGGCAGACTGCACCGCGAGACAGCGGGGCGATCCGGGAGCGACCCAGCAGATCTCGCCATCCTTCTTCATGCAGAAGTCGATCGCCTGACGCCACTCGAAATTCTGGTCGTAGTAGTTGCAGCGCGTATCCAGCAGAAGGTTCCCCCCGATCGTCCCCATGTTTCGCAGCAGGGGCGTCGAAATCTCCGCGATCGCGTGCGCCAGCCCCGGATAAGACTCGCGGATCCGCGGGTCGTTTTCCAGGTCGGAGAGAATCGCCCCGGCGCCGATCTCGACGCCTTCCGCGGAGAAGGCGACGCCGCGCAGCTCATCGAGGCGGCTGATCGTGATCAGGGCCGCGGGCGTCTGCTGGCGCCGCTTCATGTTGGGGTAGAGGTCCGTCCCTCCCGCGACGAAGACCGCCTCAGGACCGGCGTCGGCGCGCATGGCGACGGCGTCGGCGACCGTGCGCGGAACGAAGTAGCGGAATTTCGGAAGCCGGAGCATGGGAGGTTCCAGTTCTCAGTCGTCGGTAAGAGTCATGCGAAGGCTCAAATTTTTCGCACGCCGCCGGCGCCCGTCGGAGCGAGGTCGCGCGCACGCCCATCTCCCCCCTCCGCGGGCGTCGGGATCCGGGAGGGCTCGGGGTACGGGATCGCGGGAAATTTCGTCGGACCGACGCGCCCCGGCCGACCGGCTGCCTTCGCCTTGAGCGCCTGGAGGATTTTCTCGGGCGTCACGGGGATCTCGTCGACACGGACGCCCACCGCGTCGAACACCGCGTTCGCGACCGCGGGCGGGATGGGCAGAAGGGGTCCCTGACCCACTTCTTTTGCGCCGAACGGGCCGTTGGGATCCGGATCTTCGACGAGCAGGGTCACGATCTCCGGCATCTCGAGCGTCGTCGGGCTCTTGTACTCGAGCATCGACGGCGCCTTGTGCATCACGTTGCCGTTGACGTCGCCGCGATACGCCATCTCCTCCATCATCGCCTCGCCGAGCCCCATGTACACGGAGCCTTCCACCTGGCCGACGACGAGAACCGGATTGATGCACTTCCCGACGTCGTGCGCGATCCAGACTTTCGGCACGGTGTAAATCCCGGTCCCGGGATCCACCTCGACCTCGACGACGGCCGCCGAATAGGAATAGGCGGGCGAAGGGCCCACCCCGGCTCCCCGGTAGCGGCCGGCCGACGGAGGAGGCGTGTACGACCCGACCGTCCCGATCGTTCCGAACCTCGATTCGGCGGCAATCACCGCGTCGGAGAACGAGAGACCCTTGTCCGGATCCTCGACGTCGAACACGCGTCCTTCCGCCAGCGCGACGCGCACTCCGGGGATCCCGAGCTTGTCGCCCGCCGCGGCGACCAGCAGCTCGCGGGCCCTCTCCGCTGCCTGCAGGGCCGCATTTCCCGTCATGAGCGTGACGCGCGAGGAGTAGGACCCGAGATCGACCGGAGTGAGGTCCGTGTCGGCGGTGACCACGCGGATGTCGAACGGGTCGATACCGAGCACCTCCGCGACGATGTAAGCCAGGACGGAATCGCTTCCCTGTCCGATGTCCGTCGATCCGCAGAAGACGGTCACGCCGCCGCTCCTGTCGAGCTTCAGCTGCACCCCCGACTGGGGCATCGCGTTCCAGTAGATCGGCAGCCCGGCTCCGCAGATGTAGGAGGAGCACGCGATTCCGAGACCGCGCCCGAGAGGCAACCTGCCCCGGCGCTCCTTCCAGCCCGAAGCGTCGACGACCTTCTCGATGCAGGCGCCGAGCCCCATCGAGCCGATCCTGAGAAAGTTCGCCGTGATCGAGGAGGGCGGCTGCAGGTTGGAGAGCCGCATCGCCGCCGGATCGAGCCCGAGGTCGCACGCAATCTTGTCGAGTTGCGCTTCCAGAGCGAACCGCGGCTGCGGCGTCCCGTGGCCGCGCTTGGGTCCGCAGGGCGGCTTGTTCGTGAACACGCGCGCGCCGTCGAAGCGGTACGCGGGAACGGGATACGTCACGGTCTGGAGCGCGCCGGAGTAGTACGTGGAAGCGACTCCGTAAGAGCCGTACGCCCCGCCGTCGAGCACGGTCTGGAAATGCATGGCTGTGATGGAGCCGTCCCGCCGCACGCCCGTGCGCGCCCGCATGAGGATCGGATGGCGGCCGCGGTGGCAGTAAAAGACCTCTTCCCGAGTCAGGCAGATCTTCACCGGCCGTCCGGTCGCGCGCGAGAGGTGGGCGACGACGATCTCGTGATTGAACGGGTCCGACTTTCCGCCGAACCCGCCCCCGTTGGGGGTCGCGATCACGCGGATCCGGGCGGCCGGCATCTCCAGCACCTTCGCGAGAGCGCGATGGACGTAGTGAGGCGTCTGGGTCGCGCTCCATAGCGTCAGCTTCCCATCCGGCCCGAAGTCCGCAAGCGCGGCATGCTGCTCCAGCGGGAGGTGCGTGCTGCCCTCGTAGAAAAAGAGATCGTCGTAAATCTTCTCGGCGCGAGCGAAGCCCTCGTCGGTGTCGCCGAACTCCATCGAGACCAGCTTGTGAAAGTTGTCGCGGTCCCCGTACTCGTGGATCCGGGGTTCGGGAGTTTCGACCGCCTGCTCGATCGAAGCGATGGAAGGAAGGTCCTCGTAGTCGACATCGATCGCCGCGAGGGCCTCGTTCGCCGTATCTTCGTCGACGGCCGCCACGGCGGCGATCGGGTCGCCGACGAAGCGGACACGATCGAAGCAGAGCGCGTGCTCGTCCTGGGAGACCGGGAGGATTCCGAACGGGATCGGGAGGTCCCGGCCCGTCGCGACGGCGACGACACCGGGGAGCGCGGCCGCCCTCGAGACGTCGACGCGCCGCAGAATCGCATGCGCGCGCCGAGACCGCAGCAGCTTGCAATGAAGCATCCGCGGCAGGATGAGGTCGTCGGCAAAGCGCGTCTGTCCCGTCACCTTCGCCGCCGCATCCACTTTTTCGTAGGGGCGCCCGACCACCCGCGTGCGCGCTTTCATCGCCGCTCCGGGCCCTCCGCCTTCGCAACTTCCAGGTCGTAATTTCCGCTCTCGCGCTGAGACACCGGGAGAAGTCCGCTGTCGTCGAAGTCGGTGCCGTAGAGGGTTTCCCGACGCGGGACGGCCGCTTCGCCGCGGAGCCGCGCGGCCGCGAGCTCCACCGCCTCGAAGATCTTGATGTACCCCGTGCACCGGCAGATGTTCCCTGCGAGGGCCTCCTGGATCTGCCGGAACGTGGGCGAAGGGTTCGCGTCGAGGAGCGCCTGCGCCGTCAGCAGGAAGCCCGGCGTGCAATAGCCGCACTGCGCCGCCCCGAGCTCGGCGAACACCTTCTGGAGCGGGTGGAGACCCGCGGCGCTCGCCATCCCCTCGACCGTTTCGACCTCGCGGCCGTGACACTCGAGGCCGAGAACCAAGCACGACAGGACCGGCCGGCCATCTACCAGCACGGCGCAGGCGCCGCACTCACCGAGCTCGCACCCGTGCTTCGTCCCGGTCAACCGCAGATCTTCGCGCAGGACCTCGAGGAGCGTCTTATATGGAGGAAACGATATCTCCACCGGCTCGCCGTTGACGCGCAGCCCGATCGACGCATTCAAAGGGACAAAGTCGCCGATGACCTTCATGAAGAAAGATGGTAATCCCTTCAGAAAAAAGAAGAAAGCGTCCTTTAATTGACTGACTGGTCAGATGTACGCCACCTCCCTCGCCCCGCGCTCGGGGAGAGGGTCGGGGTGAGGGGGCCCGCAGGTAAGCGCTGCGGGATCCGCGGGGGGTTGATTGAGATTCGGGAGGGTCGTCTCGTCGAGGCAGCGACCCGGCCGAGCCGATGACTGAAAGCAGTCAAAAAAAGGGGCCCCGCTGCGGGGCCCCTTTGAAATCCGAATCAGAGCTCTTACTGGTTTCGGAAAGTCACGATGACGTCGGCGTGGCCCTGGCGGCTCGCGTTGGTCATGTCCGTGCGGGTCGAGATCCGGGAGGAATCGATTCCGTGACGCTCGACGAAGTACTGCCGCGCGTTTTCGGCGCGCTGCCGTGCGAGGGACTCTCCACGGGCGCCGCCCGTTGCATCGGGGAACCCGACCACTTCGACGGTCGCGCGCGGGTTGTCGCGGAGGCGCAGCGCCACCGCATCGAGACGCGCCTTGGCGATATTGGTGAGCCGCGCCTTGCCACGGTCGAAGTCGATCGTGTCCGTCGTCGGCTGCCGCGGAGCCGGCGGCGGCGGCGCCACGGGGGGCGCGGGAGCGGGCTCGGGCCTGACCGGAGCGGCAGGGGGTGCCGGAGGCGGAGGAGGAGGAGCCGGCGGCGTGATGACCGCGGGCTGCGCGCTCCCGCCGAAATGGAATAGCACGCCGATATTCGGCTGCAGGTCCAGGCGGCCGGCCTGCTCGTACGGGCCGAACCGGTCGGTTAGCGTCGTTCGGAAGTTGTACTGCCCCTTCATCTCGAGACGCATGCCGACGACCTTGTTGAACCGGTACTCCGAACCGAAGGCCAGATAGGCGATCGGAACGCCCTTCCCCCGGAAATACGGCACCTGCCGGCTGGCGCCGCCTCCGAAGCCGACATACGTGTTCCAGCCCGGCAGACGCGGCGTGAAGTCCCACATCGCCCCGGCGGTGAACTCCCAGTAGCTCGGGACGCGGTCGGGACGAGTGAACTGCCCCGTCGCTTCAATCGCCAGGTTGTCCGTGAAGAAATGGCCCAGGCGACCCCCGAGGAAAAGGAAGTCGTTCTGGTCCACGTCGCACCGGCAATACACGTCCTTGTGGCCGAAGAACGTCATCCCGATGTGCGGACCCACATACGTCTCCCCGGCGAGGGCCGCCCTCGGGGCGAGCGTGTCGCTCACTTCGGTGGCCGGCTGCGCCGACAGGGTCGCCGCTGCGAAAAGCAGCACCGCACCCGCCGCCAGAAATCCCGATCTCGATTTCGACATCTTCAAGCCTCCGCGCGCACGCGCTCCAGGTCGTTTCAACACTTGTTCAGGAAGAGGAAGCCACCGACGTTCTGCCCGGAGGCGACGGTGACGTTGTACGTCTGCGCTGCCGCCGGAGTTCCGGGGAACGTCTGGAAGAAGTTCGCCGGCAGAATCTCCGAGAGCACGTAGTTTCCGGGAGTCACGCCGTCGAAGCGGAACGTCCCGTCTGGTTTCGAAGTCGTCTGACGGCTCGTGCCGTCCGGCGCGGTGAGCACGAACACGATGCCCTCGAGCGGACGGTCGATTCCGTCGACGACCCCGTTGCTGTTCAGGTCGAGGATCTTCGTTCCGGACACCGAGCCCGCGTTGCCCGGTCCGGTGATCTGGTTGCCGAAGAGGAGACCGGTCCGGGCTTCTCCCGCCGCGACGGTCACGGAGATGATTCCCGCGCCTCCCGGCGCCGTCTGCGTGAATCCGGCCGGGATGACCTCCGACACGAGGTAAGTCCCCGCCGCGACACCCGAGAACGTGAAGCTCCCGTCGGCCGCCGTGGTCGTCTGAACACCCGTTCCGACCCCTCCGGGGCCCGACAGGCGGACCGTCACTCCAGCGCCTCCCGGCTCGCCCGCGTCGCGAACGCCGTTGCCGTTGACATCGATGAACTTGAGGCCGCTGATCGAGGCGGGAAGTGCGAGCGCCTGGTTTCCGAAGACGAGGCCCGAGACGGCGCGCGCGGACACGTTCAGCGTCGCGGTGGCGGTCCCGGGGGCCGCCGGCAGCGTCTGCCGGAACCCCGGCGGGACCGTTTCGGCGACGGTGTAGGTGCCGAAGGGAACCCCCGTGAAGCTGAAAGTTCCGTCCGCTCCCGTCACGACGGTGCGCGGGGTGAACCCGACCGGTCCTGAGATCGTGAAGGTCACGTTCGGCTGTCCCACCTCGCCCGGATCGCGCACGCCGTTGCCGTTCGTGTCCAGGAACTTCGTCCCGGAGATAGTTCCGGTCAGAATTCCACGGAAGTTGCCGAACACGTTGTTGATCGAGCTGCCTCCGGACACGGACGTGACCGTGATGAAGCCGCTGACAGGAGTGGTCTGCGTGAAACCGGCCGGCGTGGTTTCGACCAGGAAGTAGGGGCCCGGCGCCACGTTGGTGAAGAGGAAGTTCCCGTTCACGTCCGTGACCGCCGAGCGGCTCACCCCCGGAGTCGCCGGGGTGCCGGGGAAGAGGCTCACGGTGACACCTGCGAGGGGGGGCTCACCCGGGTCTCGAACGCCGTTTGCGTTCAGGTCTTCGAACTTGACGCCGCCGATCGCATTCGGGATGAGCTGGTTCGCAAAATCGAGGCCGCTGAAATCCGCGTCGCACACCGAGATGAAATAGCCGAGGTCGCGCGCGAGAAGTCGCCGGGAGATTCGCCGGTTCAGGGGTCCCGTCTGGCTGTAACCGAACGGCACGCGTTCGGTGACGTGGTACCCGGCTCCTTCGGCGAGGCCGCAGATCTGGAATGAGCCGTCCGCCCCGGTCAGCCCCGTCAGGGTCGGACCCGGGCCTCCCTCGGCGCGGATCTCCACGCCGGCGATCCCCGTCTCACCCGCGTCGCGGATGCCGTTCCCATTGCTGTCGGCAAATTTGACGCCCGAAACGCAGAACGTGGGTTGACAGTTGCGCTTGTCCTCGACCCGGAAGGCGAGAATCCGGGAAAAATCGGTCCGGAATCCGTGGAAACACCCGGTGCCGCATTCGTTGCCGGGGGTGTCCGTGGGCCCGACGAACTGGGACGCGGGAGTGATCCAGACGAGATAGCCCGCCTGGCCGGCGCCCCCATCGTCGAACGGCGACAGGGAGATTGAGCTCGACCCGCACGCGGAACTCGGACCGATGGCGTGCGTCTGGGTGACGACGGGAGGCGAAGTCGGAGGAGAACCCGGCGTCGGGCTAGTGTCGAGGAGACCGGACGTGACTTTGAAACGGCGCGCCGAGGCAGCGTCCGTCGAGAGAAGATGCTGTCCCGAAATGTCGGTCACCTGGAAATAGTAGGTGCCGTCTGAAAGGAAATCCGCCGACTGGCACGGCGATCCCGCGCTGCCGACCGTCAGGAACACGTCCTCGCGATCGGAAAAGACCCGGGAGGGCCCCCCGCCGCCCTCGAGCGTTCGAATCGAGCCGGGAACCTGAGCTTGAGCGGGCAGCGCGCAGAGGGCGAGAGCAAGCAGGGAGAGCACAAGACGGACCGACTTCATGCCGACTTCCTTCCTCGTTACATTTGCGATGGTATTCAGATCCAAGCCTCCATTATAAACCGGCGGCATGCAAACAAAGCCGATATAGAAAGAAACACGTCAGGCGCCGCGGAGAGGTAGATTGCGGCTCGGACGGACGGCAACTTCTCTGGTCGAGCACGGACAAGGCCGAATGCGAGAGAAAAACGCCCTCCGGGCCCGGAATCCGGACGGCACGAGGTGCGGGGCGGCGGAAACGGCAAGGAGACAGGATGCGCATTACCGCGTTCGGCATGACGGACAAGGGGCAGAGGCGCCCCAACAACGAGGACGATCTTGCAGTCGTCGATCTCGCTTCAGGCCGCAGCGTCGACGACTGGTCCGTGGCGGATCTTCCCGTGGGCGACCCGGGCGTGCTTCTCGCCGTCTGCGACGGCGTCGGCGGCCGGCGTGCGGGCGAGGTGGCGTCCGCGCTGGCACTCTCCGAGCTCGCCGCGGAAATGGAAGCGGCGGCCGACGGCTGCCCGCGGCGAAGCCTGTTCGGGGAGGCGGTCGAACGGGTAAACCGCGCGGTCTGGAAAAAGGCGCACGAGGACCCGCGCCTGGACGGGATGGCCACGACGCTCACCGCCGCGGTCGTCTGCCGCCACCGGGCGATCCTCGCCCACGTCGGGGACTCGCGCGCCTATCTCATGCGCGGCGGAACGGTCCGACAGGTGACGCGCGATCAGTCGTTCGTGCAGTCGCTGGTGGCGGAGGGAGCGCTCACCGAGGAAGAAGCGGCGCATTCGCCTTATCGAAACGTCATCCTCCAGGCGGTCGGAAGAAAGAAGTCCGTGGAGGTCGCGCTCGACGCGTGCGAGCTCGAGGACGGAGACGTGATTGCGCTCTGCACGGACGGGTTGTCGGAAAAAGTCCAGAAGGAGGACCTCGCCCGCGCGCTCTCGGGCCCCGATCTCCGGGAGGCCGTCACATCGCTCGTCGCGCTGGCCAACCTGCGTGGCGGGGAGGACAACATCACTCTTCTCGCGGCGCGAATCGCGTTGTGAGCCGTCGGCAGTCATTTTCTCCGGATGTCCGCGATCGAGTGGATTCGACGGTTCTCTCCCGATGAAGCGATGAAGGTCCCTCGTCTCCTGGCGGCGTCGCTCTTTTGCGCGCTTCCGCTGCTCGCCAACCAGACCGTCACCGTGGGCCCATCGCTCGCCTTCTCCCCATCTACGGTCACGGTCGCCCCCGGCGAGACGGTCACCTGGGTCTGGGCGGCGGGGCCTCACTCGACGACGAGCAACGCGACGACGGGCCCCGAGACCTGGGATTCCGGCATCCAGGGCAGCGGGGCCACGTTCTCTCATCTCTTCTCGACCCCCGGGTCCTGGCCCTACTACTGTGCCGTGCACAGCTCGCCGGCCGGGACGACGATGAACGGAGTGGTCCTGGTCGCGCTTCCTCCGACGGCTACGCCGACGGCGGTTCCCGTCTCGACCGCCACGCCCGCGCCGCCGACGCCCTCGGTGACGGCAGGCCCTCCCTCCGCGGCGGTTCCCGACCTCGGATTCCCCGCGCGGGCGACCCTGCTCGCGGCGCTGGCCCTCGCGGGAGCGCTGGTGATTTTCGCAGGGCTCCGCCGCTGAACCGGCGCGCCCCGGCGATTGTCGCTTTCGAAGGCATTCCGCTATCATCCCGGGGCAATACCGCGAGGTCTCTCACGAAGGAACCCGAGCACGCCACGCCGCAGGACTGTGCACACGAGGGTGGCGCGCGCGAAATCGGGAGAGGTCACTTCGGAGCTTCCCCCGCGGACGAAACCGCAACGGTCGGAGTCTTCGGGAACGCACGCCCGTCCCTCCGGCCCGGGTCCGCCTGACCGATGAAATACCTGACCGCCCCCTACATCCTCCTCTCCGCGGGCCTCGCGTTTGCGGTGACGTTCGCTCTGGTGCCGGCGGTCCGCAAGATCGCGTTCGCCACCGGATTCATGCACCGGCCGAGGGCGGACCGCTGGGCGTCGGGCCCCCGGCCGAAAGCCCTGTTCGGCGGGATCGCAATTCTGGCGGGATTCTGGATCGCCCTGATCGCGAGCGCTCACGACCTGAGCCTCTGGGGGTGGAAGATCCTCCTCGCCGGGAACCTGGCCTTTGCGCTGATCGGCTTCCTCGACGACCTGTTCGAGTTCCGACCGGCGACCAAGGTCCTCTTTCAGTTCATCGCGTCCCTCGTGCCCATCGCGTTCGGTCTGAGGATCCCCGGATTGCACCCCGTCGCCAGCCAGCTGATCGCAATCGGCTGGATCCTGATCGTCGTGAACGCGGTCAACCTCCTCGACAACATGGACGGCCTCGCCGGAGGTATCGCGGCGATCGCCGGCTTCTTCCTGATCCTGCACGGACTTCAGAATCAGAACGCGCCGCTCGTCCTCGCCGCGGCGGCCCTCTGCGGAAGCTGTGTCGCGTTCCTGCGCTACAACTTTCCGCCGTCCTCGATCTTCATGGGCGACACCGGGAGCCATTTCCTGGGATACACGCTGGCCGCCCTGACGCTCCTCGACGCGGCGCAACCCAAGACGACACTGTTGACGGCGATCGTCGGTCCCGCTCTCATCCTGATGGTTCCGATTTTCGACACGGCCCTGGTGGCTCTGAACCGGTTCGCGACGGGGCGGTCCGTCACGGCCGGAGCGGCCGACCACAGCAGCCACCGCCTCGTTTCGCTCGGTCTCACGGAACGCCAGACCGCGCTTCTCTTCTACGCGCTCTCGCTCGGGAGCGGGATCGCGTCCCTCCTGATCCCGCGCGCGTCGCTCGCGCTTCTCATCGTCTCCGCCGTCCCGATCCTGCTCGGCGTCTATTACTTCGGGAGCTTCCTCTCCCGCGTCCCGATCTACGCCCGAAGCCCCCGGGAAATCGAGGAGGCGCGCGAAAAGCGTATGGCGATCTTCAACGCCTTCATTCCGCACAAATGGTCGCTCCTCGATCTTCTCGCCGACTTCGCCCTGGTGCTCGTCGCCCACATCGGGGCCTACCTCCTTCGCTTCGAGGGCCGGATCGAAGGGGAAAATCTGCTGAACATCACCCGGTCGCTTCCCATCGTCCTCGCGGCACGGCTGGTGAGCTTTCAGATTTTCGGCCTCTACCGCCGGGTCACCGGGCATTTCTCGATTCCCGACGTGCTCGCCGCTGCGAAGGCGATCCTCTCCTCCTCCCTCGTGACCGTCACGGTCCTCGTGATCGCGTTCAAGTTCGAGGGGTTTTCCCGCGCCGTCGTCGTGATCGACGCGGCCCTCGCCTTCGGCATGGTGGTCGCCGGACACGCCTCCGTGGCCTTCCTGTCGGAGATGTTTCGCGGCCGCGCCCGCGGGACGGTTCGGACGGTCATCATCGGCGCGGGAGACCTCGGCTCGGCGGCCGCCCGGCTGCTTCGGCGGGACCCGAGCTCGCACCGCACGATCGTGGCCTATCTCGACGACGATCCCCGCAAGATCGGCCGATTTCTCCATGGAGTCACCGTCGACGGGCCCATCGACCGCCTGGAAGAAATCATCCGGTTGAACAACGTGGACGAGGTCGTCATCGCGAGCTCGCGACTCCTCGACGACAGGCAACGCGAGATCCGGAGCCTCTGCGAGGGCCTCGGACTCTCGGTGCGGCGGGCGATTCTGGAATAGAGCGGGATCCCGCCGGATGGCCCTCTAACTCCACTCCGGTGGGCCGTCGGCGCGGCGTGGAGGGAGACGGCCTGCCGGGAGGAGCTCCCGGTAGGCGGCGTCCAGGTCCGAACAGAGCCGCTCGATGGAGAAGTATCGGGGCGCGAAGAGACGACCCGCCTCTCCCATCCGGGCGCGGGTCTCCGGATCGCGGAGCACCTCCGCGAGTATCCCGGCAAAAGCCTCCACGTTGCCCGCGAGGACCAGCTTCCCTCTCGCGATCTTCGATTCGCGCCAGGTCTCCCCGGCCGTTCCCGTCCTCTCCCGGGTGAGAAGGTCGCGCACGCCGCCGACGTCCGTCGCCACGATGGCGCGTCCGGCAGCCATGGCTTCGATCAGGCTCAACGGCGTTCCCTCGTTCCGGGAGGTCAGCGCGACTACCTCCAGGTCCGCGAGAAACGCGGCCGGATCCGTGCGGGTCCCGAGGAACCGGAAATCCGGTGCGATTCCGGCGGCACGAACCCTCTTTTCGAGGGACCGCATCTCTTCGGAAGCGCCGGACCCGATGACGACGAAAAAGGGCCGATTCGCGCCTTTCCAGGCCCACAGCACCCGGGCCGCCGCGTCCACGAACACGTCGTGAGCCTTGATCGGCGCCACGCGGCCGACGATTCCGACGAGAAGACGCCCGGGAGTGAGCCCGAGCTCCTGCCGCAGGCGGCCGCGATGCTCCGCGATCCGCGAAGTGAACGAGAGATCGACGCCGAGCGGGACGATCCGGTACTGCGCCGGCCTTCCGATTCCCATCTCCGCTGAGATCTCCTCCTTCTGCTGCGGCGAAAGGACGAGAATGCGATCCGTCCACGGAGCCAGCGCCTTTTCCGTCCAGCGGACCATCCGCGTTTTCGGACCGGAGAAGTAGCCCCGAAGCCGGTTGCCGTGGTGCGTGTAGACGACGGGAGGCCCGTCCGGCAGAAGCGCGCGCGCGGCTCGGACCAGGAAGGCCGCCTTCGACAGATGGACGTGGATGATCTCGGGTTTCAAATCCTGGATGAGCGCCCTCATCTTCCAGATCGCTCCGAGATCCCTGCCCGGAGAAATCTCCCGTTCCATCTCGAGGAATCGGACGATCGAGACGCCTTCCCGCTCGAACTCGCCTTCCAGGCTGTCCTCGTTGTCCGGGATCCTGCCCGAGACCACCGTCGTCCGATACCCTCGGCTCTCGAGACCGGTGGACAACCAGAGAACCTGCCTGGCCGGACCTCCGACGTTCAGCCGCGAAATGACACGGAGCACACGGACCGGCTCTCCGCGGGCGGCAGTCACCTCCCGGCGAGAGAAGGCGAAGGCAGCTCCGAGGGCAGGGGGACGCCGGAGCGCGCGTGCGCCGCCCAGAGGTGAAGCGAGTAGAGGGACCAGATCGCTTCCGGCCGGTCGGCCGGTCCTTCGAGACCGGCGCCCAGGACTTCGCGCACCCCGGCGGGATCGACGAGACCCGCCCTGGCGACCGCGGCCGGGGAAAGCACGTCGACCAGCGACGAGCGAAGCTCGCCCTCGAACCACCCGCGGAGCGGCACACCGAAGCCCATCTTCGGCCGATCGATGAGCTCGCGCGGAACCCGCTTGTAGAGCACCTCTCTCAAAAGATGCTTCCCGACTCCGTGGCGATACTTCGATTCGAACGGCAGGCGGAGAGCGAACTCGACGACGCGGTGGTCCAGCAGCGGCACGCGCGCTTCGAGAGAGAACGCCATGCTGGCGCGATCCACCTTCGTCAAGATGTCTTCGGGCAGATAGCTGACGAGGTCCCGCACCGACACCGCATCGCGACGCGAGTCTCCGAGCCGCCGGTGCGCGTCCTCGTAGAGCGGAGGCACGCCCGCGTCGCGGCCCACGAGCTCCCGCACCTCCCGCGGTTTTAGAATTTCGACGAAGCGCACGTACCGGTCGCGGTCCCCGCCTTCTTCCGCGAGAAGAGCTCCCGCGCGGCGAAATCGACGATCGGGCACGAGGGACAGGCCGCGGCCCGCGGCCCGGCGCAGCCACCCCGGCCCGCGCAGGACAGACTTCATCCGGGAGTACGCGAAATACCGCGAGTAACCCCAGAAGAGCTCGTCGCCGCCGTCGCCCGAGAGCGCCACTTTCACGTGTTCCCGCGCGAACCGGGAAACCAGCATCGTCGGGATCGCGGACGAATCGGCGAAGGGCTCGTCGTAGTGGTGTGCGAGGCGCGGGATGAGGTCGATCGCGTCCCGGGTCGTGCAGATCTTTTCGTGGTGCTCGGTCCCGAGGTGGCGCGCCACCGCCTTCGCGTGCGGCGACTCGTCCATCGACTTCTGCTCGAAACCGATCGAGAAGGTCTTCACGGGGCCGGTCGCGTTTTCCTTCATGAACGCGACCACGGCCGACGAATCGACGCCGCCGGACAGGAAGGCGCCCACGGGGACGTCTGCGATCATCCGGTACCGGACGGCGCTCGAAAGAAGGGCCTCCAGCTGCTCCGCCTGCTCGCGCGGGGACGCCGGCAACGCCCCGCCTTCCGCGATGGCGACGGGGTCCCAGTACCTGTCCGTGAGCAGACGCCCGTTCTCAAGCTCCAGGCGATGACCCGGGGGAAGTTTGAAGGAGCCGCGGTATATGGCGGCCGGGCTCGGGACGTATTGAAAACGCAGGTATTGGGCGAGTGCGTCCGGGTCGATCGCCGGATCGAACGCCGGGTGGATCACGAGAGCCTTCAGCTCGGAGGCGAACGCGAACTCCCCCCGGCCCCACAGGTAATAGAACGGCTTGATCCCGAGCCGGTCACGGGCGGCGAAGAGGACTCTGCGCCGGGAATCCCAGATCGCGAAGGCGAACATCCCGATGAAGCGGTGCACGCAGTCGCGTCCCCACTTTTCGTAGGCCTTCAAGATGACCTCTGTGTCGGTCTGGGAGCGGAATCGGAATCCGAAGCCTTCGAGCTCGGAGCGGATTTCCCGAAAGTTGTAGACCTCCCCGTTGTACGTGATCCACAGCGTGCGGTCGTCGTTCGGCATGGGGTTGCGCCCCGCCGGGGAGAGATCCAGGATCGACAGTCGCTTCTGCGCGAGACCGACTCTTCCGCTCTCCGCCGTCTTCGGATCGACGCCGTCGCCACCCCAGAGGCCTTCGCCTTCGTCGTCGGGTCCCCGATGCTGCAGGGTCGCGTTCATCGCGGCCAGCAGGCGGCGCGGGAGCGGTCGCGGGGAGACGAAACCCGTGATTCCGCACATGCGATCGCATTCTACCCGCCGGCGCGCCGCGGTCCCGCGAGATCGGACCCGTGCCCGGTCCATTTGCCTCCGTTGGCCCCTGGTCGGCGGCTAACTTGTGGAAGCGGGGGCCGCTCGCGGGCGCTTTCGCCCCCAGGCGTGCCAGAACGGAAACGCGTTCGGGATTCTGGGCGCCCCAAATCCGGCGTCGGCGTAGAGCTCCGAAATCTCGCGCGCGAGAAACGGCGTTCGAGCGGCGCGCCGAAGGTCGGAGAAGCAGGCCGGACAGGAGAGTCGGGCTGCGATGTCCCGTCTCATAAACCCGCGACGTCCTGGTACATCCGGGCGGTTTCCTCGACCATCTTCTCGACCGAGAACTGACTCAGGGCCCTCTGACGGGCCGCCGCGCCGATCCGTTCCGCGAATTTGTCGTCGCGAAGAATGCGTTCGAGCGCCTGTTCCAGAGCCTCCGGGCGATCGGGGGGAACGAGCATCCCGGACACGCGATCCTCCAGCTGCTCGACCGACCCGCCGACGGAGGTCGCGACGATCGGGAGCCCCGTCGACATCGCTTCGAGGATCGAGTTGGAAAAGCCCTCCTCGTGCGAGGCGGAGACGAGGACGTCGAGCTCACGGAGAGCTTCCGCGGGATTGGCGGCCGAACCTCGAAAATGAACCCGGGAGGCGAGGCCCGAGGACTCCACCGCGGCCCGCACGGTTTCACTGCTCGGTCCGGGGCGGCCAAAGAGGTGGAGTTGCAGGCCGGGCACCCGCGCGCTGACGCGGGCGAACGCCCCGAGAACGTCCGCATGCCCTTTGTAGGGGATGAAATTTGCCATCATCCCGACCCGCCGTTCCGGCCGCCACGGCCGCGCAGCCGGCGGAAAAAAACGGTTCGTGTCGACCCCGTTGTAGATGAGCTGGATCCGGTCCGGGTCCGCGCCTTCCCTTGCGATGACGTCCTCACCCACGGCGCGGGAGTTCACGTGGATCCGCTGCGCGCGTCTGTTTGCGAACGCCACCATAGGAAAGAAAAAAGGCATCGCCGAAATCGACCGCACGAGACTCCTCTTGGCGACGATGAGCGCCGGGGCGCGCGCGCCGCGACTCGCCGCGGCGGCGACGACCGCCGCTTCGGTCAAAAAAGCGTGGACGACCGCGGGCCGGAACTCCGAAATGATGCGGCGCAGCCGCCAGACGCCGCGGACCGCGGAGAGGACGCGCCGGAGGTCTTTCGCGCCGGCCGCGTTCCGACGCGAGGACCTCAGAGAAATCACGGTCCCGCCGGCGGAGCGGATCTCTGCGGCGAGAGGCCCGGGGGGGCCCAGCGTCACGACACGGGGATCGAAGATCCGCCGGTCGAGCCGCGTGCACAGCTCGACGAGCTGGCGCTCCGCACCGCCGACCTCGAGCGAGCCGACGACGTACAGAATCCGAATCACGCGGCGCAACTCGGGACGGCGATTCCCTTTTTCTTCGTCCAGTCGGCGGGAAGCGGAGTCCCGCGAGCCCGGCGGACCCCGCGCATCGCCGCCGGGAAATGAATCCCATCCATCCGAAGGCAATATACCGTCTGGTACGATCGCGTCGCTCTCTGATGGCATTCAAATCCGGCCGGGGCGTCGCCCGAAACAAAGACGGGTCCGTCGACGCCCGTCTCCCCTCGCGACGAGTCGGAATCGTCGACGTCGCGTGGGCCGGAGCCGCCGCCGTGACGATCAGCCTCGCCACTCTCGATGTGATCGTCGACCGATCCGTCCTCGTCGCCGTCTTTTTGTTTCTCTTCTGGACGGCCGTCTCCCGCATCCGGCCGCTCGAGGTCGACCGTCCGTGGAGAGCCCTCGAGGCGGCGCTCGTCCCTGGCGCCTTTTTCCTGCGCGGCGCGTTCGCCATCGTCGCGTACACGGCAAAGGAGGCCCGCGGGATCACCACGTACAACGTCGACGTGCGCGCCTTCATCTTCTGGGCGGCGCAGATCGCGGACGATCTGCCCTCGCTCCTCGACATCCGGCCGTACCATCTCGCGGGAACCTACGACGTCGGCTTCCACTACTTCCTGGCGCTGGTCCTCTGGCTGCCGGGGGGAAGCCTTCTGGCGGCACAGGTCCTCGTGGTGCTCGCCGGCACAGTTTCCGCCTGGCTTGTCTACCGCCTCGCGCGCCCGATCCTCGGGGAGAAGGCCGTCGCCTGCGGACTCGCGCTCGCCGTCGCCCCGAACGCGATCTTTCTCGCGTCCGCGGACCTCATGAAGGACTGCCTTCTGACGGCCGGCTTTTCGCTGGCGATCCTGGCGGCGCGGCGATTTTACGAAGCATCCCGCGTTCGTCCGGTCTGGCTTCTCGTGCTCGCCGGCTCTTTCATCGTGACCCGCTCCATCCGCGTGTACGCGGGTGCCCTTCTCGAGGGCGGGCTCGTCGCGCTGCCGCTCGTCGCCTGGTGGCGCCCGTGGCGGCGAGGGGCCTCTGCTCGGGACCGCGCGACTCCCATGAAGATCGTTCTGGTGCTGGCGACGCTGGCCGGCTGCGAGGGCGCGCTGTGGCTGGCGCGTGAGCCTCCGATCGTCATCGAGATGGCGTTGATGGTCGGCAGGCTCAAGCAACCCGAGGCGCGCGCGGCGTTCGACGGCCAGAAGGGTCGGCTCGAGGCGATGCTCGAAGGAGCGTCCGCCCGTGACAACGGCGAGATGCTGCCGGAAGGGAAAAAGCTCGAACCGGGCGGCCGTTCCTCCGTCCGCCACTACCTCTTCGACCTGCTGCGGCGGTTCTACGGCCCTTTCCTCTGGGCGCCCCCCGGCGGGGATCAGGGATTCCAGTTTCTCATCGGCAACTGGAGCGCCTGGCTGGAGGCGCCAATCTGGTATGCGCTCTTTCCTTTCGGCATCGCGGGGATTTTCGTGCTCGCCCGGCGGCCGCGGTGGGACGCGTGGTTCGTGTCCGCGACGGTCGCGGCGCTGTTCCTCGCCCTCGTCGGATTCTCCGTCTCGCACCGGCAGCGGACCTCGAACCTCCTGCCCATCCTGACGATCTCCGCGATGGCGGGCTGGCTGGCGCTTTCACCGGCCTGGCGCCGGAGGGTCCTCGTCGCGCAGGCGGGAGTGGTCGCGACGCTCGCCGCGGCTTACTGGACGTTCAGGCTCCTGCACCCGGTCTGAGAGCGAGCTCTCCGAAGATTCGAGCCAGCCTCGGAGCGTTCGCCGCCACGGAATAATGCTCCACGGCGAGGCGGCGGCCCGCGGCTCCCGAAGCGGCGGCGAACTCGCGGTCCTGATGAAGACGGTGAAGGCCATCGACCCACTCGGCGGGCGTTCGCGCGCCGAGCCCGACCGCCCCCCGGGCGAGGATCTCGGCGTTGCTGCCGACCGGGCTCACGAGCACCGGCCGCGCGACCGCCATCGACAGGAGCATCTTGGCCGAGCACTTCCCCCTCGCCCAGTCGTCGTCTGCGAGCGACATCAGGCCGACGTCCATCCGCCGGACCTGCGCCACCTCGGTATCCGGCGACCACGGCTCGAAGCCCCACGCCTTCGGCGCGATCCTCGAAAAAGCGGGCGGCCTGTCCGACACGACGAGGAGTTGCGTTCCGGGATGGGTTTCGAGAAAGCGCGCCAGCGGCTCCTCGATCGAGTCGAGGTAAGGAAAGTTGCCCGACGTTCCCATCCAGCCGACAGTCCATGGGTCGCCGGCACCCTCGGTCGACCCGGAGGAGCTCGGGGCCCATCGGTCCGTGTCTACGGACGTGGGCACGACCCACACCCGCGGGGAAGCGCGCCGGTAATGCTCCGCGAGGAACTCGTTCCCGGCGATCACGCCCGCGCATCGCGACGCGATCCGCTCGGAAAAACCGGGCGAGCCCGTACGCCACAGAGCGTCGTCGACGTCGAGGACGGTCCGCGAGGAGGGGAGAAAACCTTCGAGCGTGGTTCGGCCCGCGATCAACTCCCGCTCGAGCCAGACCACGTCGCGCCGGGCCGAGGCCAGAAGCCCGGGCATCCTCCCGGCGAGCTTGGCCGCCGTCCAGAGCTTTCCGGGAAATCCGCGGGGAGGCGGCGTGTACTTTTCGATCCACCCCGAAAATTCCGAGACGCGGACCCCGAGCGCGCGGAGGGCCTCGACATACTGGCGGACCCGGAAGCGCGACGACGGGACGCGGCGCCCGGACGTGAGCGCCGCGACGTCAATCATCGCGCCGGGCCCAGACGGTGATCCTCCCGGACGCGCGCATCTTCGCGAGAAGGAAAGCGAGGGGATGGAGGAGGTAATACAGCCTTCCGCCGCGATCTGGGAAGCTGGACATCCAGTCGGCCAGGCGAGGAAACCGACCCCGATCGCGGAGCAGATAGCCGATGCTCCCGACGATGTTCCGGACGTCGCGCTGGTACACGACACGGCAGAGCTTCCAGCCCGAGCGCGCCAGCACTCTCTCGATGGAGCGTCGTCCCGGGTGCCAGAGGTGATTGGGAAGGTGCAGGGCGTACCACGCGTTGCCGAACGCGCGGAGCTCCCACGAGTCGGCATTGGGGATCGAGACCACGAGCCATCCGCGGGGCTTGGTCCAGTCCCGAAGCCGGCGGAGAGCGCCCACGGGATCGTGGAGATGTTCGACGACCATCCAGCCGACGACCAGGTCGAACGGCTCGCGCGCGGGCGGGGCGGTTTCGACGGGCCCCGTGTGAACCCTGTATCCGAGTGAACGCGCCTGCGACGCCGCCGCATCCGAGAACTCGATCCCCTCGACCTGCCATCCCCTCCGCGCCATCCGATCGAGAAACGACCCGGACGCGCATCCGACCTCGAGCATCCGTCCGGGAGGCAGGTCCGGAATTTCCTCGCCCCTCGAAGCGGTCAGCCTCTGCACCGCGGCGGAGACCACGCGTCTCCATCGGGATCTCTTCGGCAGAGTTCCGGGGACGGAAACGCGCGTCCCCTCGTAGGGCCCGTACCCGTCCGGATAGTAAAAGCCGATCGACCCGGGCGTCGGGCGCGGATCGGTCCGCAGCACCCCGCAGCGCCGGCACCGCACGATCGTGAATTCTCCCGGCAGGTTCTGGAGGCGGTCCCGGCCCGCCAGCACCCTCTCGTCGTCCCGAGGGCAACCGAGGGGGCAGTCCGCGCGCTCCATCTCGACGCCGGCGGGCGCACTCATGATTTTCGCGCGACGACGGACCACCCGAAGGGGTCGATTCGCTCGCGATCGAACCGGTCGGCCCAGAGGAGCAGCCGCTGAAGCCCGCGGACGGCGACGAAGGCAGCGGAGCGGACAGGGAGCATCACAAGGCCCGCGGGACGGACCCGCCCGCCTTTGAGCCCGGAGCCCGGGAACAGCGCGAGCAGCCGGGGGATCTCGTACGCGAGCCGCGTCGGAAGTCCGCCGAAGGCCTGAATCTCCAGGTCGCGGAAGCCCGCGTCCTGGCAGAGCGACCGCAGACCGTGCGACGTATATCGAAAGAAGTCGTACGGCGCCTGGTGCTCCGGGTGCGCCATGGGAGCGGTCAGATAAAGGACGCCGCCGGGCTTCAGCACCCGGTGCATTTCCGGGAGGGCCTGCCACGGCCTCTCGAGGTGCTCTAAGACCTGCGTGCAGAGGATCGCGTCCACCGAGGCGTCCCGGACCGGCAGGGCGTCCATCCGCGCGAATGCGTCGAGGTTCGAATAGTTCCAGCCCGTCTCTCCCATCCCGAAATCCATCGCGAAATATCGGCACTGTCCGAAAAATCGCTTGTAGGCGCACTCGCCCGCGCCGGCATCGAGGAGACGAGTCCCGGGCGGAAGCCGGGCCGCGACCGAGCGGACGAACTCCGTGATGTGCCACCGGCCCAGATCGAGCAGCCTGGACCGTCGGGTGAAGTCCTCGTTGATCTTCATGCGGCCGCCTCGATCCGGGAGCCGAGAGATCGATGGAGCAGGAGCAGCTGCAGGGCAAGGTTGACGGCGAAGAAGGCGCTCGTCGCCACCGCGACGCCCATCAGGCCGAAATAGAAGAACGCCGCGATCTTCGCCGGGACATACAGCGAAAATGTGATGATCCCGAGCCGCGTCGGGGTCTTCGTGTCGCCGCAGGAGTAGAAGGCGGCGGAGGTGAGCTGTCCCATCGTTCCGGCGATGAGTATCCCCCCGAGCCCGACCATGACCCGCCAGAGATCGGCGACGTTCCCCGAGGTCACTCCTCCGTGCCCGATCAGCAGACGCAGAACGGGCTGCCCGGCAACCAGAAAGACCGCGAAGCCCGCGCCCGTCAAAACCGCCGCCCAGAGAAGCCGCTCCTTCAGACCGCGGCGAAATTCCACCCACGCCCCTTGCTTCGCGTACGCGGCGAAGACCGGCACCATGGGGCTCGCGATCGCGCGGTTGGCGATCTGGCCGGCGGCCCCCCAGATCTGCCGCCCGATGTACAGAATCGAGAGCCCGCCCGTCGGCGCCATGGAGGCGAGGTATCGATCCACGAGCGGGTCAGCCTTGTAATAACTCGTTCCGATCAGAAGCGGCCGGAGCCGCTGCCACGTCAGCGCGAGCTCCGGAGAGCGCCAGTCGGGACGGCGCCAGGCGCCGAGCACCGGGAGGAGCATCGCCGCGGCGAGGGCGCTGCGCCCGACGTTCGCCCACGCCGCGGCCGTGACGCCGAACCGCGGGAGGGCGGCTACGAGAAGGCCGAACGCGATTCCACCCGCGAGCACCGGAGCGAACTCTGCCCAGAGAAACCGGCTGCGTGCGTGATACGCGGACCAGAGGACCGAGAGAAGCGCCGTCGAGACCATTCCGACGAGTTGAATCCGCGTCAGCGAGACCGTCAGTCCGAGGGCGCTGGAAGAGAACCCGGGAAGCAGGGCGCGGAGCCACCAGGGGGCCGTCATCGCGAGGAGGACCGCCAGGACCGAAAAGAGTCCCCCGATCCCGAGGAAGAGCGCCCAGGTCGTCCGGCGGAATCGCTCGGACTCCTCGCTCGCGAGGAGGGGAACGAGGACGTGCATGAGCGATCCGCTCCCGATCTCCAGCACGAGCTGCGGGACCGCCATCCCCGCGAACAGCGCGTCGGTCGAAACCCCCACCCCCAGCCGGGTGACGACGTACCACTGGGTCGCGAGCCCCACGAGGAGGTTCCCGGCCGCGAGGGCGCCGAGAGAGACATTCAGTCTCACAGGGCGCTATTTCGGGCGCGGCCGCGCGGCGCGGGCGAAAACCCCGATCCTGAAAGGACTTCCGCGCTTTTCAATTGCGGCAACCTGTCAGAAAGACCGCCAAACGTCAAACCTCGAGCGCTGGAGAATTCGGTTGCACCCGTGCCTGCCGGGGGTTAGTCTCCTTTCACACAAAAGCAGCAACAACGGTTGGGGAATTCAAGTCGAACGTTCCCGGGGATTTCGACCAGCCTGTCTGCGGCATCGCAGGGAGCGCTCGGCGGGAAGGAGGACGGTCTCAATCAAGGTGTACCCGCCTTCGACAGACATGGGTCGGCGAACCATCATCTCGTGTCGGCCTCAAGACGTTTTCTTCTGAGAAGGAGGTCGTTTCGATGAACCTCAGGAAACTCGGACTCTTCGTCGTTGCCCTGTTCGCGGTTTCGACTCTCGCCTTCGCCACCGGCGCGGCTCCCCCGCTGAGCAACTGGAGCGCGCCGCCCACCTACACACCGGCGGGCAGACACCTCATGGCCGGCGAAATCGGCTTCGGCCCCTTTGCTTTCTTCCCCATCACCCCGTGCCGCCAGTACAACTCCTCCGGCACTCCTCTGACGAGCGGTGTGGATCGCACGATCACGCTCACGGGCGCGCCCTGCGGTATCCCGGCGAGCACCCTCGCCGTCTCCGTCAACATCACGATCTTCAACATCTCCGGCGCCGGAGGCAACGGCGTGGTCAAAATCGGAACGGCCGCCGCGCCGACGACCGCCTGGATCAACTACCCGTCCACGGAGACGCAGCGCGCCAACGCGGGCGCGGTGCCGTTGAACAGCTCCGGGCAGATCGTCCTCCAGATTGCGCAGGGTGGCGGCACTGCGGACATCATTGTTGACGTCAACGGGTATTACTACAACGGCAATCAGTACATGATGCCCGCCAACGATTACTTCAGCATCTGGGGGAATTATTCCGGAGGCGCCGTCCTGTTCGGCCGCAACGACCAGCCGACGACCGGGAATTCGTTCGGCATCCGGGGATGGGCCGCCTCGACCGGTGCCGGCTCTGCCGGAGTCTCGGGCGAGCTGACGGCAGCCGGGCCGGGAAACGACACGGCCGGAGTGCGCGGGCGGGACGGCCTCGGACCTGCAGCCACCGGGGGACTTATCGGCAGCGGCGGCGTCCGAGGTGAGGGAAAGAACGGGGTCATCGGAGTCGTCACGACCAGTACTGCGGATATCGGCGCGGTCGTCGGTCTGGGGATGGGAACTGGAAACAACATCAACACCTTCGGCATCCTCGGGTACTCGACCTTCGGCGTTTACGCGTTCGGCAATCTCGGCGCGTCCGGAACGAAATCGTTCATCGAGCCGCATCCCACCGATGCGCGCAAGGTGATCGACTACGTCTCGCTCGAAGGGCCCGAGGCGGGAACGTATTTCCGGGGCTCCGGCCGAACGGTGAATGGCTTCGCCACGATCAACGTTCCTGAAGACTTCCGTATCGTCACGGACGACGAGGGATTGACCGTCCAGGTCACCCCCGTCGGGGCCTCCGCGACGATGTACATCGTGAGCGAGGACTTGAACTCGATCGTCGTCCGCTCGAGCCGCGACGTCAAGTTCCACTACCTGGTCAACGGCGTCCGGCGCGCGTACAAGGATCATCAGGCCATCGTCGACGGCGACGAGTACATGCCGATGTCACCGACCTTCCGCATGCCGGATACGTTCTCCGCTGAAGCGAAGCGGCGGCTCATCGCGAACGGCACCTACAACGAAGACGGTACGGTCAACATGGCAACCGCGGAAAAAGTCGGTTGGGCGAAAACCTGGGCGGTGAAGGAAGAAGCCCGCGCCAAGGCCCTGGCGGCGCACCGCGCCGAGGAAGCCCAGCATCCTCAACACTGAGTTTCGGATCTCGTAATCTCCGGGCCGCGGGGCACTCCCGCGGCCTTTTTTGGGCTCGCGTGTTCGTTTCAGCTTCTCGATTCCTTTTGCGCCGCCTCTGGCTGAGGATTATTCTTCTCCAACCCCGCATTCCCTCGTTTGCGATCCTCAAGGTCGGGCGGTCCTGGTATTCAGACCGGCGAGACGCGTTCCCACGAGGCCGGGACCCGTCGAGGCCGTTGAGACGTGCGTCATCTCGTTTTCGGTCCGGAGCCGTGTTCTCACGACAAGGAGCTGATTCGATGAACCACAGGAAACTCGGATTATTCGCCGCTGCGCTGTTCGCCATTTCGACCGTGGCATTCGGGGTCAGCGCTCCTCCCGCGCTGACCAACTGGACGGCGCCCCCCGCCTACCCGCGAGCAATCAGTTTTCAATCCTCGGGAACTACGGCGGTAACCCCGTCATCGTTGGGTCCAACAGCAACACCAACGGGTTCAGCACCGGAGTGGAGGGTCTGTCGACGTCGACCGGGTTGGGCGGAATCGGAGTCCTCGGGCAGCAGAATTGAGGAGGCTGGGGCGTGTATGGAACGACGCCCTCCGGGGTGGGGGTCTACGGTTCGACCACGACGGGCGTCGGCGTCCACGGGGACACGGGCGGCGCCCTCAACGGCGACACGGCCATTTATGCCACGAACAATGGCGGAGGCCCGCCTACACGTTCGGACTCAAAGCGGTCGACCAGCACGGGGGGCGACGGCGCCGGCGTAAAGGGGATCGCACGCCGGAGCGGGCGGATTCGAAGATGCCGGCGTATCTGAGCGAAGCGCAGAAGGCAAGTCTCGTCTCGAACGGCACCTATAAGCGCGACGGCACCGTGAACCTGGATACGGCCAAGGCGCTCCACTGGGACGCCGCCTGGGAAGCGGACAAGAGGGGCGCCCCCCCGGCGAAGGCCGTTCCGAGCCCCGCGCGGCAGCAGTAAGTCTCGGGGCCGCGGATCCTTCCGCGGCCCCTTTTATCCGCGTCTCACTGGAAATACCCGCTCACGTCCACGACGACGTCGACGCCCACGGCGCCGGCCCCGCAGTAGAGCGTCAACCCTCCCGCGGCGCCGAGCGGGACGATCGCGTTATTGGCGCGCGTGACGTTCGAGCGGAAGTTGATCGTGCTCGCGACGGGCTGCAGGAAGCCGTCGGCAAACGCCGTGAGGAAGCCCGACGCCGTCGGAGCCACAACCGCGAGGTTCGCCACGATCGCCCGGGCCCCGGCGGGAATGCCGCACTGGCCCGCCGCCGTCAGCGCGCGACGCGCGCCGCCCTGGAGGGAAGGCCCGCCGGATGGCGAGGGCGCAACACGCGTGTCGAGAAGCCGGCACGGAGGAATCGAATAGAACGCGCGCGGGGAGGGGGCCGTCGCCTCGAACGCGCCGATGTCGAATGCACCGCCGCCCGGGCGCGGATTGCCTTCGAGGTCCGCCGGGACCAGGCCGAGCGTCTGGCCGCTGTCGAGCGCGGGAGACGCGGCCGCGAGATGGTAGTCGGCGAGAACGGGATTGCGAAAGAGCGCCGCGATCGAGGCGGAGAGGGAGCTCGGTTCGTGCCCCATTCCCTGCCAGGCGGACAGGAGGATCCGCGTCGATCCGTCGTCGGGCGAGATCGCGTCCTGCACGTTGTCGTCGCTGTCGGTCATCGCGACGTCGTTCGCGTCTCCGTAGACGATTCCCCCGCGCGCCGGGTTGCGATTGACGAGGATGTTGTTGCGCAGGACGTTGGCGCCGGCGGACTGCTTGACGAGGATCGCCCAGCGGCCGTCCGACGCCATGTCGATGGTGTTGTTCGCGATCAGCATGCCGCTCGGCCCCGCCGCCCCGTCGATCATGAAGTTCGCGATCCCGGACGCGTGATTGCCGTAGAGAAGGTTGTTTCGAACGATCGAGCTCTGAACGCCGTCCAGATTGATCGCCGCCCCTCCGCCCGTCCCGTTGTTCCAGATGACGTTGTTCTCGAGCAACGCCCCGGTGATGATCCCGTCGCCGCCCTGGGACGCGTCCGCGTTTAATTGGATCCCGCCGCCGCGGTTGTCGTGGCTCCGGTTGCCGCGGAGGACGGGCCGGTCGCCGCTGTTGGACACGTAGATGCCGTGCTGGGTCACGCTCCCGTAGCATTCGTTGTTTTCGAGGAGCAGGTCGTCGCAGAAGTCCGTGAAGATGCCCCACGTCGCGTTGTCTCCGTACACGCCATTCCTGACCGTGACGTGGTCGGCCTGGTCGATGCGCAGGGCGGCCCGGTTCGCGTGGAACGCGCGAATCCCGTCGAGCACGATGTAAGAGGAGAAGAGAACGTGCATCGTGTCGCGGTTGTCGGACCGGTCCGTCGTCGCCGAGACCACGGCCGCCTGGCCCAGGGCGCGGATGGTGAAAGGCGCCGAGGGCGTTCCCGCCATGCCGTCGAGATCGAAGCCCAGGTAGGCGCCGTCTAAAACGAGCACCGTGTCGCCCGGCGCGGAGATCGCGATGGCCCTGCGGATCTCGCGCAGCGGAGAGGCGAGCGTCCCCGGATTGGAGTCGCTCCCCGCCGGTCCGACGTACAGAACGCGGGGCGCCCCCGCCGCGATCACCCCGGGAAGGAGCAGGGCCGCCGCGGCCGCAAGCCGCCGGAGGCCCCGAAGGGCGGTCTCCGGGCGACGAGACTCACTGGAAGTAGCCATTCACGTCGAGGACCAGGTCGGCCGTGCCGGACGACGCGCCGCAGTGGACGCGCACGGCGCCCGACGGGGAGAGCGTCAGAAGGACGTTTCCGGCGCGGGTCTGACCGGCCGAGAAATTCACGGAGCTGGTCGGGGGAAGCGCGGTCCCGTCCGGATAGAGCGCGAAGAAGCCCGCGCTTCCGGCATTTGTGACGGCCACATTCGCGGTGATCGACCGCGCCGTCGACGGTATCCCGCACTGGCCGGCGACGGGAAAAGCGCGCTCTCCGCCCGCGGGAAGCGACGGCCCTCCGAGCGGGCCCGGAGCGCTGCGTGTGTCGATCAGCCGGCACGGCGTCACCGTGAAGAAATTGGCACCCGGCGGAACGATCCGATAGATGCTCCCCGAGTTGATCGCCGCGTAATAAATGTATCCGTCCGGCCCCGTCCCGAAACTCACGGGTCCTTCGGCGCTCGAAGCGAAGTCCTGCAGCGACCCGACGACCGTGTGCGTGGCGTCGAATTCCAGAAAGCGGATCCAGTTCCCGACGTAGTCGCCGAAGAGGTAGCGGCCCCTCAAGAAAGACGGGTAGACGGGGCCGGTCACGAACACGCCGCCGATGATGCTTCCTCCGACCGTGCGGCCGTAATCGAAAACCGGCGGGATGCACCTCGTGCACGTTCCGACGGTCCCCTCGGCGGCCGGCCAGCCGTAATTACCGCCCGCGGTGACGACGTCGAGCTCTTCGCGCGTGCTCTGCCCCACGTCCGCTACGTAAAGAGACCCGTTCGCCGGCCGGAACGTAAAGCGGAACGGGTTCCGGAATCCCCAGGCCCAGATCCGCGGGTCCTTCGAAGGGTCGCCGATGAAAGGATTGCCGGCGGCGGCCGTGCCGTCCAGTTCCACGCGAAGGACCTTCCCGCTGAGGCTCCCCGGGGAGAGGTCCTGCGACTTCGCTCCTCCGGTCCCGGAGTCGCCGGGAGCCGCATACAGCTTGCCGTCGGGTCCGATTGCGATCGTGCCCCCGTTGTGGTTGCCGTTCGTGGCGTCGATGCCGTCGACAACGACGACCTCGCTCGCGGGGTCTATCGTGTTCCCCGACATCGTGAACCGCGACACCCTGTTCTTCGGGGTGAGCGTCGTGTAGTAGAGGAAAATCCATCCGCTGGACGCAAATCCGGGATGGAGGCAGATCCCGAGCAGCCCCTTCTCGAGCCCCGAATCGACGCGGGCAGACAGGTCGAGGGCCGGAGCCGAGAGCAGGCCCGAGCCCGTCACGACGCGAACCCGGCCGGTCTTCTCCAGCACCAGCATCCGCCCATCGGGAGTCCACGTGAAGTTCGTAGGCTGAGAAAGGCCGCTCGCCGCCACCGTCTCGGAGAAGCCAGCGAGCGAGTAGCTGGCAGCCGCCGCTTGACGCGCGGCGGGGGGAAAGAGAAAAAGAAGCAGCCCGACGAAAAGGGAAGATCGCCGCGCTCGCGACGCTCTTCTCCGGCCGCCCGGCGGTCGGCGATCCATGGAGCCCTTTCAGAGCCTCAGACCAGACTCACCGTTTCTTCGAACCGGATGCCGAAATCAGGGAGCAGCCCGGACCGGCTCGCCAGGAGCAGGCCGGGCTTCCCCCGAAAACCCTACTGGAAGTAGCCCGTGATGTCGATGACGAGGTGCGCGGTGTTGC
The DNA here is from genome assembly GCA_038253555.1 of Thermoanaerobaculia bacterium. GTDB lineage: Bacteria > Acidobacteriota > Thermoanaerobaculia > UBA5066 > Gp7-AA6 > JALYUA01. Next base: position 289 of record JBBSGZ010000033.1, on the reverse strand, counting down.
CGGTCGATGACCCGAGGAAGGTCGAAATCTGAAGACTCGGATCGCTCGCCAGCGGCACGATCGCTCCGTTGGCAATCGCCGGCTCACCCGGATCGAAGTTGATCGTCGCCACCAGCGGCATCGTCGTGTTGAACGGCCAGATCCTCAGATGTCCCCCACCCGTCGGACCCACCACCACCACGTTCAACACCGCCGCCTGGGCCGTCGCCGGCACCCCGCAGGTGCCCGTCACCGGAAAGCTCCGCGTCCCCTGACCCGTCAGCGCAGGCCCACCCACCACGCCCGTCGC
>JBBSGZ010000032.1:0-32541 GCA_038253555.1 Thermoanaerobaculia bacterium | reverse complement strand
TGATGCCGAAAGAGTTGTTCGTCTGTTTCGTGTCCACCTTCAGGTAGCTCCCGGCCAACGTGTGGTTCGCGAAGGGCGAAAAAGTCAGCTTGCCCTGGTAGCGCTTCTCATTCGTGCCGAGCTGGAAGGGGATGGGTGAAACGCCGGTCGGAGCGGACGTCTGGCTCGCGGCATTCGTGTCCTGAAAGCGCCCCGAGCCGAAGAACCAGAGGTGGTCCTTCCAGAAGAACCCGCCGAGCGTCGCCTCGTACCGCGGGTCCACGTGCTGGCGGCGTTTCTCTTTCGCCGGCGAGACCGCCGACCAGGCGTCGTTCGTGAGCGTCGTCCGGAAGGAGCCGGAGAAGTCGTTGCCTCCCGACTTCGTGATCGTGTTGACGACGCCTCCCGTGAACCGGCCGTACTCCGCCGACACGGACGAGACCGACGTCGTCGTCTCCTGGATCGCGTCCTCGATGAACAGGTTGTTCGGCGTCGCGCGGATGTTGTCGATGATGACCGCGCCGTCCACTGTGAAGAGGTTGTCGAACGTCGGACTGCCGGAGATCGAGAATGCGTTGTTCAGACCGGTCACCTGGGCTACGCCCGCCGAGGCGGCGACGGCCGACACGATCGTGCGGGCGACCGGCAGCTTGTCGGTGAGCTCTCTCGTGACTGTGGTCGAGCCCTGAAGGCCGGTGGAGACCGTCTCCGTCTTGGCGGTGACCGTCGTCGCCTCCGTGACCCCGGCGACCACCATCGCGGCGTCGAGAGTCCCCTGCTGGGCTGTGGTCAGCGTGACTGTCTTCGTGACGGTCTGCATGCCCTGCAGCTTGAAGCTGGCGGTGTAATCGCCGGGCGGCATGCCCACGAAGACGTAGTCGCCGTTGGATTGGGTGAACGTCGTGCGGGTCCCCTGGAGATTTGGTGAAGTTACCTCCACGGAAACGCCCGGGATCCCCTGGCCGCCGGCGGTCACGCGGCCCCGCAGAGCGGAGTTCGTGAGCCCCTGGGCGAGGACTGTGCCCGGGCAGGCCAGCAGAGCCGCGATTCCAAGGACAAAGAAGCCGATGCTGATACGCCTCATGTTTCCTCCATTTGCCATATGAGAAGCCTGTAGGGGGAATGTTCTCCGGACGTGTGGCAAGCGGTGTGCCAAAGAAAAAGACCCCCGACCGGATGACTCGGTTCAGCGTGAATCACTGACGCAGCGGAGCGTAATCGCTTTTGATGCCCTCTATTGAATTACTTTGTGTCCGAAAATGCGATCAAAATCTTGGAGGCGCATCCATAACCTTGGAGATCGGAAAGACGCTGGCTTCTCCCCCGCAATGGAGGGCCGGCTCGGCGGCGTCCGCGGACCGTCGCCGGCGAGACACCATCCCCATCGAAAGTCGTCAGCGCCGCACCAGAGGAGGACGCGCCCCTCTATCCTGAGAACCTTTTTTCAAACCTGAGGTGGGGTTCAGCGGGCGCCCCGCGGGCGGCGAAGCGCATGGTTCGTGGAAGGGAACGCGGCGTGATTCCAGAGGTCCACGCGAGGGCGCCAATCCGCAGGCGCATCGAGCGAACCTGCGGCGTCGCGGCGTCCGACGCGGAGTGGCGGGGTCGACGGGACTCGAACCCGCGACCTCCGGCGTGACAGGCCGGCGTTCTAACCAACTGAACTACGACCCCGCAGTCGAAGAGCGCGAATCATACACAGGTCGGGACCTCCCTGCTACACTCGCCCGCTTCGGAAAATCTGCCGCATCGCCGTTTGGTCAGACGGCGCGGACGATGACGCCGACATCGGGGGCACCACGCATGGATCCAGCTCGCGGGCGAACGTCTCCGGCAGCACGCCTCCTGATGTCCGGCTCGGGCCTCCTGCTCCTCATGCTTTTCTGGAGCGCAGCCATTCGGATCTCTCACCAGACGCTTCTCCCCGGCCCCTTGAAAGTGGCGGCGGCGATCGGCGAGCTCGCGCAGAAGGGCTTCCTCGTGAAGCACGTCGTGGCGTCCCTGTTCCGGGTCACCTGGGGGTACCTGATGGCGGTGATCGTCGGCGTTCCGTTCGGAATCTTCCTCGGGTGGCGCCGCCGCGCCGAATTGGCGTTCGCGCCCTTGATCGAGTTCCTCCGGCCAATCTCGCCTCTCGCCTGGATTCCGATCGCGATCCTCTGGTTCGGCGTCGGCGACTTCGGGGCGATATTCATCATCTTTCTGGCCTCGGTCCTCCCGCTGACGCTCACCGCGATGAACGCCGTCGGAAGGGTGACCGCGACGCACTGGAATGCGGGCCGCAACTTCGGGCTCTCGCCCGCCGATATGGCGCGTAAGGTCCTCGCGCCGGCGATTTTTCCGCAGCTGATCGTCGGGCTGCGACTGACGCTCGGAATCGCCTGGCTCGTCGTCGTCGCGGCCGAAATGATCGCCGTCAACTCGGGACTGGGGTTCCTCATCATCGACGCGCGCAACGCCGGAAATCGCTACGACCTCGTGGTCGCGGGAATGGTGTTGATCGGGCTGATCGGGCTCGCCCTCGACCTCGCCATGCGGCGCCTCGAACGGCTCCCCGCCGCGAGCTGGGGGTACCAGACGCCGGCCGAGGTGGCTGCGTGAACCGGAGGCCGGAGCCGGTGCCGCACCGCGCGAAGCTTTCGATCAGGGGGCTCGAGATGGTCTTTCGCGCCGAGGGGAAAGAGACCGCCGTGCTGCACGACATCGACCTCGACGTGCGGGAGGGAGAGCTCGTCTGCATCCTCGGCCCGTCCGGGTGCGGGAAGTCGACCCTCTTGAACATCGTCGGGGGGTTCCTGACCCCGACGGCGGGATCGGTGACGATCGACGGGGAGCCGGTCGGCGGCCCGGATCCGCGACGGATCTTCGTGTTCCAGGAGCGGGGTGTTTTTCCCTGGCTGACGGTCGAGGGCAACATCGGATTCGGGCTCGGACGCCTTCCCGCCGCGGAGCGCCGCGAGCGAATCGCGCATTACGTCCGCCTCGTCGGGCTGACCGGATTTGAGAACTCCTACCCGCAGGAGCTCTCCGGCGGCATGAAGCAGCGCGTCGAGGTCGCCCGCGCTCTCGCCGTGAATCCGGACATGTTGTATCTGGACGAACCCTTCGGCGCCCTCGACTCCATTACGCGGCTCGTGATGCGCTCCGAGCTGCTCCGAATCTGGGATGCGGAAAAAAAGACGATCCTCTTCGTCACCCACGACATCGACGAGTCGGTCCAGCTGGCCGACCGCGTCATCGTCATGTCGGCGCGTCCGGCGACCATCCGCCGCGTCGTCACGATCGACCTCCCCCACCCGCGAGATCTCTCTTCCCGCCGGTACCTCGAGCTGCGCGACGGTATCTTCGAAGAGATCGGCCTCGCCCACCGGATCTGACACCCGTGAAGACGCGCGCATTCGACCGAATTCTCTGGCCCGCTCTCTCGACGGCCCTCGTTCTGATCGTCTGGCACTTTGCCGTCCGATGGACGAAGACCTCCGTGTTTCCGTCGCCCCTCGAGGTCGCCCGCGGATTCGTCGAGCTCGCGCGCCGCGGGGTCCTCCTCCGCTACGCGGCGGACTCCCTCTTCCGGGTGGGCTCGGGCTATGGCCTCGCCCTCGCGCTAGGGATTCCGACGGGTCTTCTGCTCGGCTGGTCGCCCGCCGGCGCGCGCGCGGTCAATCCGGTGATTCAGCTCCTGCGCCCGATCAGCCCTCTCGCCTGGATCCCCGTTTCGATCGTGCTCTTCGGGATCTCCAATTTCGCGACGATCTTCCTGATCTTCCTCGCGTCTTTTTTTCCGATCGTGGTCGCCACGATGAACGGCGTGCGGGGCATCCCCGCCATGTACCTGCGCGCCGGGCGCAACTTCGACCTTTCGCCGGTCGCGCGGCTCTGGCGCGTCATGCTCCCCGCGGCTCTTCCTCAGGTCTTAACCGGGCTCCGGATCGCGCTCGGTATCGCCTGGCTCGTCGTCGTGGCAGCGGAGATGATAGCGGTGGATTCCGGCCTCGGCTACCTGGTGATCGACTCCCGGAATGCCGGCAAACGATACGACCTCGTCGTGGCGGCCATGATCTCGATCGGCCTGATCGGCGTCGCGCTGAATTTCAGTATGCGGCGTGTCGAGCGGCTGCGCTCCGTCCGATGGGGATTCCGATCCGCATGACTGCGGGGACGCCGCCGCCGCCGCGCGAGCCGCGCGGGCCCCGCGTGGGACGCCGTCTCGTCGCGGGTGCCGTTCTCTGGACGTCCGCGCTGACGGCCGCTCATCTGTCGCTGAACGTCGACTGGTCCTCGATCGTCAACGGGCGGCTCCCCGCCGCGCGGCGGAAGTTGAACGTGGCCTACATCCCGGTGACCTGCCACCTCGCCTGCCCCGTCACGGACTTCATCTCCCGGTACTCGCTCTCCGGAAATCTCTTCATCCCGCGCATGTTCCAGGGCTTTCCGGAGATCAAGGAAGCGTTGATCTCCAACCGCATGCAGGTCGGGTTCATGGTCGCGCCGATGGCGATCGCCCTGAAGGCGCAGGGCGTGCCGATCAAGATCGTGTACCTGGGACACCGTTACGGAAGCGCCGTGGTCGTGCAGAAGGACGGCCCCATTCGCAGCGTCAAGGACCTGCGCGGGCGCGTCATCGCGATCCCGAGCCGCTTCTCCGACGAGCGGCTCATCGTCTTCAAGGCCCTCAAGGCGAACGGGATCTCTCCGGAGAACGTCCGGATGATCGAGATGGCTCCCCCGGACGTTGCCGGCGCTCTCGCGGCGAAAGCGATCGACGCGTTCTCCATGGGCGAGCCCTACCCGTCCCAGGCGGAGATCGGCGGCTTCGGCCGCGTCCTGTTCCCGGCGCGGGAGTACTGGCCCGACTACATGTCCTGCGTCGTCGTGGTGCGGCAGGACGTCATCGACACGCGGCCGGATGCGGTGCAGGCGCTCGTCGACGGGATCGCCCGTTCCGGTCTCTGGCTCGACAGCGGCAAGCCTCACCGCGAGCACGCGGCGGACTTCGTCGGGCGGTACTACTACCGCCAGCCTCCCGGCCTGCTCCGGCACGCGCTGACGATGCCGCTCGACCGCGTCACCTATACGAGCCTCGCGCCCCGCGAGCCGGACTTCGACATGGTCCGCGACCTCATGATCGAGACGGGAGTCCTCGACCGGAAAATTGCCTTCTCCGAATACGTCGACACGCGCTTCGCAGACGGCGCGCAGGGTCAGACCGCCTGGAAATACGAGCCCGGCAGCGGAAAGGCCGAGTAGCTTTCCGGCGCACAGCTGACTCGTTCGAGCCGGTTCCGACGCCGTAGTTCGACCTGCCACGAAGGCGGCGCGTTTTTCGATGCGGCGAAGATCGGCCGGCTCACAACCGTCCTGTGAATTTAGCGGCCGCTCCCGAGCCGGTCGTGAGAATCTTTCGCCGTGCGCGCAGACCCGCTGAAGGAAGACGCCCTCCTCGAGCGGGCGCTTTCAACGACGGACGCCGTTCTCGTGACGCTCGGCGCAACCCTCGGGACGGGCATTTTCCTGACGACCTCGGAAATCGCGAAGGCGGTACCGGACCCCCGCGGCATCCTCATCCTCTGGGCGGGCGGCGGGCTTCTCGCGCTGGCCGGAGCGCTCACCTATGCCGAGCTCGGAGCGATGTTCCCGAAGGCGGGCGGTCAGTACCGTTACCTGAAGGAGGCATACGGGCCGCTCTTCGGGTTTCTCTACGGCTGGGGGTCGTTCTTCGTCATGATGACGGGCGGCATCGCCGTGCTCGCCGTCGGCTTCGGCGAGTATCTGGGGGCGTTTCTCCCGTACTTCTCGAGCGCGCACCGGCTCTGGACCCTCCCGCTCGGCTCGATCGCGTGGACCGCGACGGGCGCCCAGCTTGCCGGCGCCATCGCGATCGCGGGATTGACCGCGATTAATTACACGGGCGTGCGCGCCGGCACCCGGTTTCAGAACGCCATCACGGCGGCGAAGGTCGGCTCGCTCGTGCTGCTCGGCGTCGTCGGCATTTTTCTCCCGGCGCGGGTCGGAGCGTTCCCGCACACCGGATCTCTTTTTCCGACCGGGTTCGCCGCGGCGGGCGTCGGGATGATCGCGGTCCTCTGGACGTACGACGGCTGGTACGGCGCCACTTTCCTCGCGGGAGAGATGCGGCGCCCCGAGAAGTCGCTCCCGGTCGGGCTGATCGCCGGGACGTCGGCGGTCACAGGGATCTATCTCCTGGTCAACATCGTCTACGTGCGGGCGCTGCCCGTTTCGAAGCTGTCGACCACCCCTCGAGTGGCGGAGGCGACCGCGCTCGCGCTGTTCGGCCCCGGCGGCGGGCGCCTGATCACGACCCTGGTGCTCGTCTCGATCTTCGGGTGCCTCGCGACGACGGTCCTGTACTGCGCCCGCATTTATCTGCCCATGTCCCGGGACGGCCTCTTTTTCGCGGCGCTCGGCCGGGTCCACCCGACGCACCACACCCCCGGCGCCAGTCTCCTCGCGCAGGGCGCCTGGGGGATCACCCTGGCGTTTTCGGGCACGTACGAGCAGCTCTACACCTACGTGACCTTCGCGATCTTTCTCTTCCACGCGGTGACGGGCATCGGGGTCATCGTCCTCCGGCGGCGGCGGCCGGACCAGCCGCGGCCCTTCCGGACGCCCGGCTATCCCTGGATCCCGCTCGCCTTCGTCGCGGTCTGTCTCGTTTTCGTCGGCAACACGCTGCGCGAGAAGCCCGTCGAGTCCCTGATCGGGCTCGGCATCCTCCTCGCGGGACTGCCGGCGTACCTGTGGTGGCGCCGCGAAGCGGTGGGGGCGGCCCGAGTCTCCCAGGCGGATCGTCGCCTTTGAAGACTGCGCGAAGGGCCGCGCAAGCCGCGGGGGCGTGGAAAAACGGGCCGTCGGACGGGCGGGAGACCCGCGTGATATTCTGTAATTCTCCGATTCGGGCCGGGGAGCGGGCACTGGGGCCTCCTCCGCCGGTCTTCGGCGAGAAAGCGGGGCGCACCATGGTCGAATACTTCATGAGGACATGGTTCTGCAGGCACTGCGGTCGGTCGAACACGACCCCGGTCGCTCTCGACGGACGGGTCACGTGCGAGTTCTGCAAAGACGTCATCCGAATCCAGCCGAGCCGCGACCGCGGCGGCGAGACCGCCAGCCAGCTCTCCCGCGTCGGGCCGACGAACCCGACCGGGGCGTAGAGCCGGAACCGTCCTCCCTCAACCGGCGACTCCGTCCGCGCGCGAGTCGCCGGTCCCTCTCTCACGTCCGCCACCAGGACGAAGTCGGCGGTGGTCGCGACTCGGTCCGCCGCCTGAGAGTCGCGACGAAGTAGAGGCGGGCCCGATCAGCGCGCGCGAGCGCGCGAACGGTCCGCGAAAGACGGAGCCCTGAAAGAAATCACCGCCCGGGAAGCGGGAGGTCCGTTCCGAACCCGCGGCGCGCGGCGGACGACCTCTTTGAACCGCTCGCAATTGGTTATGCGCCGCCGCGCCCGCTCCGCCTCCTCGTCATCAGATCCGGCGCAGCGCGTCAGGGCCTCCTGCGCGCTCGCCGCGTGCGCGTCGTAGTGGTCCCGCAGGTGCGGTTCGAAGTGGCCGCAAACGCGGCATCGGCGGGGAGCGGTGTCTGCCATGTTCCCGCGAGCCAACGCACGAACGATGCCATCTAAGACGCCACCGGTTCACGCGCCGGGTCTTCCTCCCGAAGGACGCGAAACCCGTAGTCCGAATAGCGAAACCCGGGCGGAAGACTGCTGCGTGCGGAGGGCGCCGACCAGCGGATGCGGTGGCGCCACGAACCTCCGCGGCTCGCCCGTCGCGCCAGCGGCAGGGCCACGCCTGCCGGCGCGGCGGCCCAAGTTGGGTCACGCCAGTCGAGGCACCACTCGTGGACGATCGTGCCGGGGTCCATAACGCCGAACGCATTCGGGGTTCCGCATCCAACGTTCCAGGGACCCGCCAGAGGCCCCACCGGAATCTCTCCCGAAGGGAGCGTTTCGCCCCACGGCGTTTTCGGGTGCGGCACTCCCCCGGAAATGGCCCGCTCCCATTCGGCTTCCGAGGGAAGGCGCCACCGGCCCGAGTCGATCGAGGTGAGCCAGGTGCAATACGCAGAGGCGCCCTCCCACGTGACGCCGACGACGGGTTGCCCGGGGCCGCAAAAATCGAGATCGCTCCACCAGGGAGGCGGCGCGGCCCCGCAACTGGCCAGAAACGGCGCATATTCGCCATTGGTCACAGGCGTTCTTCCGATGCGAAACGCGGAGAGGGCGGCGCGCGAGCCGGCGGTGCTCTCGCTCGAGAGCGCGGACGCCGCGGGAATCAGAACCGTCACCGGAAACAACTGCGGCATCGGCACTCGCCTGTAAGATTCGCCCTCTGAATTCTGGTGCGCTCTCGACTCAAAAAGAGGCGCCGAAAGGCGGTCGCTTGAACATCCGGAACACGGCGGTGTTTTCCCTGCTGCTGGGGTTTTTCTGTATCGGCTGCTCGACCAGCAGCGGGTTCGATCCTATCGAAGTGGATCTCTCCGCGCGAAAGACGCCGGGCCCCCCGGCGACCGCAACTCCGGCACCGATCGAGGCCTCCTCCCCGGGAGCGCCCACCCCGGCCGCAATCTCCGCAGAGCCCCGCCCGTTGGCGGCGCCCGCACCGCCAGCCGCGACCACGCCCGGATCGGCCGCGCGCCGGCCTGTGGAGGCCGTCGCGATTTCCCCTGCGACCCCGGAATCCCTCGTGCGGTCGCGCATCGACGGTTACAACCGGCGGGACATCGAACTCTTGATGCGGGTCTATTCTGAGGACGCTCGGATTTACGAACCCCCGGATCGGCTGCGCGATTCCGGACAGGCTCACATAAGGCGTTGGTACCTCCGCCGTTTCGAGGCGGCTCCCGACTCGAGACTCGCGGCTGAAGACTTCCGTTCGCAGGGGGCTTACATCGTCTCGCGGGAGACCGAGTCGACGGGTGCGGGCCAGCGCTCCGCGATTCTCGTCATCTCCGAGGTCCAAGATCAACGAATTGTCCGGGAGTGGATCCTCCGGTAAGAAAAAAGGAGCGCGCACACCGCGCGGTTCCGGCAGCAGGCCGCCGTACGAGCGCGGCCGTACTGTTGGCTCGAAATCCGCCCGTTCCATATCGAGAGGCCGGCACGTCTCCCGCGGCCCGAGAGTTGCACCCCACCCCCAAAAAGGGGGCCTCGATGAAAACACGCCTCGGAATCCTCTTAACCTGCCTCACTCTCGCCGTGACGGCCTGCAGAAGCGGAACGCCCAGTCCGGCCAATCCGGCTCCCGGGCCTCCCACCCCGGGCACCGGCTCGACGGGACCGGCGGCGAATCCCGCTCCGGGACCTCCGGCACCTCGCGGGAGCTCGAGCGGCTCGAGCGGCTCAAGCGCGAATCCGGCGCCCGGACCGCCCCAGCCGACAGCCACCCCGAGGCGATAGCGAGGAGGCCGCCCTTCGCGGCGCCCAGGCCGCCATCGCGGCGGCCGATGAACGAGCGAATGGGCGGCTGATTCCCGTCCCCGGCGAAGGTGCGCCATGGGGAGCGTTGCTCGCGGATTGCACCCTTCATGCTTCCCCGGCAGCTCTCGCGCCGGCCGTTCCGCCCACCGCTTCGCTGATAACTTTCCCCTCCATGCTCGCGCTCGTGCTGTCGATGGCTTGGGCCTGGCGCACGCCTGCCGGCCGGAGGCGTTGCGGCGGGAGATGCAGCGCCTGGCGGCTCCCGCCTCGGGGCGAGTGGGCGCGGCCGTGCTCCGCCTCGAGACGGGAGCGCTCGTTTCGTGGAACGGGACGATGCCCTTTCCGATGCAGAGCGTCTACAAGCTGCCGATCGCCATGGCGGTCCTCCGCGAGGTCGACGCGGGACGCCTGTTTCTCGACGCGCCGGTGCGCATCCGGAAGAGCAACATGGTCCCCTCCGGCGCCGGAAGCCGAATTCGCGACGAGCATCCCGGCGGGCTGGACCTTCCTCTCCGCGAAGTCCTTCGCGCGGCGGTCTCGGACAGCGACGGCACCGCGTGCGACGTCCTGCTCCGCCTCGTTCCGCCCCGCGCGGTCACGGACTACCTTCGGGCGCAGGGGGAGCGGGGGATCGTCGTGGCGACGTCCGAAAAGGAGATGTCTTCCGGGCCCTTCGTCCAGTATCGGAACCGCTCGAGCCCGGAAGCCGCCGTCCGGCTGCTGCGTCTTCTTCACGAAGGACGGGGCGTCGCGGCCGCGAGCCGGCAGCTCCTGCTCGACTGGATGACGGCGACGGACACGGGTCCCCGGAGGATCCGGGGTTTCCTCCCTCCCGCCACTCCCGTCGCGCACAAGACGGGAAGCTCCGGGACCGCCGGCGGTATGACGCGCGCGACGAACGACATCGGGATCATCACTCTCCCGGACGGCGGACACCTGGCCGTCGCGGTGTTCGTTTCGGACTCCACCGCGACCGAAGAAGCGCGCGAAGGCGTTATCGCAAAAATTTCCCGCGCGGCTTTTGACTGCCAGATCCGACCAGCGCGATGACGAGGGCGGCGGGAAAGCGATGAAGAGGCCCGCCGACGCCGGGCGCCCCGCCGCCACGGAGTCGACCGTCTCAGACGAGTCGCCGCCGTCGGCGCGGTGGCGGGCGCTCCTCCTCCTCGCCGGCGCGCTCCTCCTCGGCATGTCGGTCTGGTTCGGAGCGTCGGCTTCGCTTCCCGCCATCCAGAAGGAGTGGGGCCTTTCCTCCGCCGCCGCCGCGTGGCTGACGCTCGCGGTGCAGCTCGGCTTCGTGGCCGGAACGCTCGCGAGCGCGCTCGGTAATCTGCCCGACGTCCTGCCGGCGCGGCATCTGCTCGCCGCCTCCGCAGCTCTCGCGGCCGCCGTGAACGCGGCGTTCGCCCTATGGGCGCGGGGACCGGTGGCCGGGATCCTTCTTCGTTTCTCGACCGGGTTCTTCCTCGCGGGCGTGTATCCGCCCGGGATGAAGATCCTCGCGACCTGGTTCCGGCGCGGACGTGGGATGGCTCTCGGGATTCTCGTGGGCGCGCTGACCCTCGGCAAGGCCTCTCCTTATCTCGTGAACGCCGTCGGCAGCCGCGACTGGCGGCCGAACGTCCTCTTTCTCTCCTTCCTCGCGCTCGCCGCCGGGGCGATCGTCCTCTTGTTCGTAACCGACGGACCCTACGCTCTTCCGAAGGCGCGGTTTGACCTCAGCCAGGTCCGCCGCGTCTTCCAGAACCGCGGAGTTCGCCTTGCAAACTTCGGTTACTTCGGCCACATGTGGGAGCTGTACGCGATGTGGACGTGGGCGCCCGTCATGGTGCGCGCCAGCCTCGCCGCGCGAGGGAGCCCGCCCGCACTCGCCGAGACGGCCGCTTTCCTCGTCATCGGCGCGGGAGCGGCCGGGTGCGTCGCGGCGGGATTCCTCGCAGACCGCATCGGGCGAACGATCGTGACTTCGTGGGCCATGGGAGTCTCCGGTGCGTGTTGCCTGACGATCGGACTCCTCTATTCGGGGAGCCCCGCGCTTCTCCTGGCCGTGGCCGGCGTGTGGGGAGCGTCCGTGGTCGCCGATTCGGCGCAGTTTTCGGCGTGTGTGACGGAGCTCGGTGATCCGCAGTACATGGGGACCGCGCTCACGATCCAGACCTGCATCGGCTTTCTGCTCACGATGGGATCGATCGAGCTGGTCCCGCTCCTCGTCGACCGCGTCGGATGGCGGTGGGCGTTCGCGGCCCTGGCCCCGGGCCCTGCCTTCGGCGTGTGGGCGATGCTTCGGCTGCGTTCCCTTCCCGAGTCCGTCCGCATCGCGCAGGGCCGGCGTTAGCTCCGGGGCAGGCGCTGGGAGAACGGATTTTCCAGCCGAACCCGGATCGCGCGCCGCGCCCGCCGCAGGCGGGATTTCAGGGTGGGCAGGGGAATTTCCAGGGACCGCGACAGGAGGGCCGCCGGAACGTTCTCCATGTCGTGCATCCGGATCGCGCGCTCCTGGTCGGCGGGAAGCTCCCGGAGGATGGCTCGCGCCCTCATGGCGAGCTCCGAGAACGAGGCATTCCTCTCGATCCGGCACTCGCTGGCCGGCTCGCGAAGAGGCAGGGGCGCGAATCGGCGCGTCTGAGCGCGCCTGCGGCGCAGCAGGGAGAAGCTCTCGTGCAGAGCAATCCGGTAGAGCCACGGAACGAAGGGATGGCTCGAGTCGTAAGTGGCGATTTTCCGAAAGACGCGCCGGAAGACCTCCGAGACGACGTCCTCCGCGTCCTCCCGGTTGCCCACGAGCCGCAGCTCGGGCGGAGAACACGAGCGGGCGGTGGCGATGGTAGAGGCATTCGAACGCGTCTTCGTCCCCGATCCTGATGAGAGACACGAGTTTCGCGTCGTCAATCCGCGTCCGATCGGGTCCGGCGTCGAAGACCTGATGAGGGTCCGCGGAGCCGGCGGTGGCGGTCTCCCGGAGGACTCCCCTTTCGCTTCTCATGGGCGTGACTTGGATGCCGGAGCGGGCGCGGCGGTGTCGGAAGAATCGCGCGGGAGGCGCCGCGAACATAATCCGCTCTCGGGGCCCGCCCACGGGCGGCGGCGGACACCGGGAATCGCTCCCGGCATCCAAAGGCGTCGAGGAGACCATGAGCGACGCGATCGAACGGGAGTGGCTGGAGACGGACGGGACCGGCGGGTTCGCCACCGGAACATCGCGGCTGGTCCGGACACGCCGGTACCACGCGCTCCTGCTCTCCGCGACGTCTCCGCCCGCCGGCCGGCTCGTCCTGGTCAACGGCATCGAAGCAACGGTCGAGACGGCCGCCGGGCGGTTCGGGATCTCGGAGCAGACCTACCGCTCGGGAGCCACCGGCCCGGGCGGGAGCGGACGGATTCGCAGCTTCGAAGCGGACCCGTGGCCGCGCTGGACTTTTCATCTCGAAGACGGAACCCGGATCGACCAGGAGTTCTTCGTCGCGCGGCGGAGCGGCGCCGCCGTTCTCTTCTGGCGCGCGAGGGGCGGCGGAGAGAGCGTCATCCTCGACGTGCGGCCCCTCCTCTCCGGACGGGATGCCCACGCGCTCCACCGCGAGAACCCGGAGTTCCGATTCGAGCCGGAGGCCTCGGGCGAAACCCGGCGGTGGCGGCCTTACCCGGGGGTCCCTGAAATCGGAATTCAGTCCAACGGGGACTACATGCACGACCCGGTCTGGTATCGGGATTTTTTCTACGCGGAGGAAGAGTCGCGCGGGCTCGACGCGGTCGAGGACCTCGCCTCGCCTGGAGTCTTCCGATTCGATCTCTCTCGCGGCGATGCGGCGATGATCCTCGAAGCGAATGCGCCGCGGTCGCCCAAACCCCCATCGCCCGCTCTCACCCGGGCGGCTTCGCTCGCCAGAACGGAGAGCCGGCGCCGGCAGGCTGTCCCCTCCCGGAGCGAGCGCGCCGGAGACGACTACATCGTCCGGCGAGGGGCCGGGAAGACGATCATTGCCGGATATCCCTGGTTCCTCGACTGGGGCCGCGACACGTTCATCTCGCTGAGAGGTCTGTGCCTCGCGACGCGCCGGATCTCGGAGGCGCGCGACATCTTAGTCGGATGGGCAGGCACGGTCTCCGAGGGGATGATCCCCAATCGGTTCACCGACGAGAACGAGCGGCCCGAGTACAACGCCGTCGACGCGTCACTCTGGTACGTCATCGCGATCCACGAATACCTCTCGGCCGCCAGGCGCCTCGGCCGGCGAGTTCCCGCGGCGGATCGCGCCGCGCTTCTCGCCGCGGTGGAACGGATCCTCGAGGGATACGCGGGTGGCACCCGGTATGGCATCCGCGCGGACACTGACGGGCTTCTGGCGGCGGGAGCGTCGGGCGTCCAGCTCACCTGGATGGATGCGAAGATCGGGGAAAGAGTCATCACGCCGCGCTCCGGCAAACCCGTCGAAATCCAGGCGCTGTGGATCAACGCGCTGTCCCTGGCCGGGGGCCGCACGTCCCGCTGGAGGACGCTCGCCGCGCAGGCGACCGAGTCGTTCTCCTCCCGCTTCTGGAGAGAAGAGACCGGCTCTCTCCACGATGTCGTCGATTGCGACCACGTCGCCGGGACGACGGATCCGACGTTTCGACCCAATCAGATCTTTGCCGTGGGAGGACTCCCGATCTCGCTCCTCTCCCCCGGCCCGGCGAGGCGCGTCGTCGATGCCGTCGAAGAGCGCCTCTGGACTCCCATGGGTTTGAGGTCTCTCGCCCCGGGCGAGCCCGGCTACGTGGGACGGTACGCCGGAGGCGTGGGCGAGCGCGACGCCGCCTACCACCAGGGAACGGTGTGGCCCTGGCTCCTCGGCGCGTTCGTCGAGGCGTGGGTGCGCGTCCGAGGCGGCGGCGCGGCGGTCCGGCAGGAGGCTCGGGATCGATTTCTCGCGCCGCTCCGGGAACACCTCTCGTCCGCGGGGCTCGGACACGTTTCGGAAATCGCGGACGGGGATGCGCCTCATCTCCCGCGGGGATGCCCTTTCCAGGCGTGGTCGCTCGGCGAGCTCCTCCGGCTCGATCTCCTGGTCCTGGCGGATTCCGGTACGCTGCCCTCGGCCGGCGCGGACGTTGCGCCATGACGAAACAGGATCTGAGAGAAGACGTCTTCCACTGCGCCGGGCAAGCGCCTGTCCCGCGGCAGGGCAATCGTGAGATTTCGAGAAAGGAAAAGCCATGAGCTCGACGGAGGCCCGGGCAAAGCCGCTCGTGATTCCGGTGATTCTCGGAACGCCCCGTCAGGGCCGGATGAGCGAGCACGCCGCGCGATTCGTCGTGGAACGGCTCGCCGCCCGGGAGGGAGTCGAGACGGAGCTCGTCGACGTACGCGAGGTCGCGCCCCCGGTCGACGGAGCCGGGGAAGACATCAAGATCCCCGCGTTCTCCGAGCTCTGCATGCGAGCCGACGCGTTCGTCCTCGTCGCGCCCGAGTACAACCACGGGTACCCCGGCCTTCTGAAGCACCTGCTCGATACGAACCTCAAGGAGTACATCCACAAAGCCGTCGGAATCTGCGGCGTCTCCGCCGGAAATTTCGGCGGCACGCGAGTGATCGAGAACCTCCTTCCCGTCCTGCGGGAGCTCGGCCTCGTGACGATCTTCTGGGACGTCAACTTCTCTTCGGCGCGCAAGTTATTCGATGCGGAGGGAATGATCCTCGACGCGGCGTACGGGGCGCGCTTCGACAAGTTTGCCCGGGAGCTCGTCTGGATGGCGAAGGTCCTGCGATACGGACGCGAGCGCGTCCCCCTGGAGGCGTGAGATGGTCGAGAACCGTGGTGCCCCGCCGGTCGCTTGCCCTCGCTGCGGAGACGAGATGAACCGGCACGCGGAGAAGATCGACACGCAGGCGATCGCGGACGAAGGGGGGCCGGAAGACGGTTCCGGCGGCGTACTCAAGGAATTCCATACGTGCGCCGGTTGCCGCTTCGTCCTGGAACGGGTGTCCCCGTGAACTCTCCGGGTCCGAAAAAGCCGGCCGACGGCTTTCCCCCGCCCGGTGAACCTGAGCGTTCGGGCCGGCCGTAATTCCCGCCATGGAATTCGTCGTTCTGGGCGCGGGCGCCATTGGAGGTTATTTCGGCGCCTGCCTCTCCCGCTCCGGCCACGAGGTTCACTTCCTCGCGCGCGGGGATCACGGCGAGGCGATCCGGTCCGCCGGGATTCGCATTCGGGAGCCGGAGGGAGACTGGACGATGCGTGTCCCGGCGACCGCCCGGCCGGACGACCTGCCGCCCGCCGATTTCGCGATCCTCGCCGTGAAGAGCTATTCGCTGGCCGAAATCGCCCCGGTCGCTCGGCGGGTCGCGGAGCAGGGGGCGGTTCTCCTGCCTCTTTTGAACGGCGTCGAGGCGTTCGAGTCGCTCGTCCGGCAGGGAATCCCGGCGGCCGCCGTACTTCCCGGCCTGGCCGTCATCAGCGTCGAACGGACCGCGCCGGGCGAGGTGACCCGGAAGAGCGCGTTCCGATCGGTCGTGGTCGGTGAGCACGCCGGCGGCCCGTCCGCGCGCGCGGAGCGCGTCGTCGCCGCCCTGTCCGCGACCGGATGCGAAGCGCGGGTCTCAGACGACATCGGCGTCGACCTCTGGAGGAAATTCCTCTTTCTGGCTTCGATGGCAGGCGCGTGCGGCCTCGGACGGGCGTCGATCGGGCCCGTGAGGACTGCCCCGCTGGGCCGGCGGCTTCTCGAGAGGGCCATCGCGGAGATCGCCACGGTCGGGCGCGCTCGAGGCGTAGCGATCCCCGCCGGCGAAGAGGACCGGGTTCTCGAAAGAATCGGCGCTCTCCCCCCGGGGATGAAGCCCAGTTTTCTTCTCGACGTCGAGCGCGGCGGCCCGACGGAGCTCGACGTCCTTTCGGGCGCCGTTTCCCGGTACGGCAGGGAGACCGGGGTCGCGACGCCGGTTCACGACACGGTCACGGCGGCGATCTCCGCCTCCCTCCGACTCTGATCCGCACGAAGCTTCCCGTTTTAAAGATCCTCCGCGCCGCGCGCGCCGTAACCTTCTTTGCGGGCCGGAATCAAATCTGCGTCGCCCGAGTTGTCTCTGTCGTCACAGGAGGTCACCCTTGCGGATTCGTCTCTTCGTCTCACTCGCCCTCGCGGGATGTCTGTTCGCGGCGGTTCTCCCGGCGGCGGCGGGGCCCGGGCCCGCAAAAGCCGTCTTCGCCGGCGGATGCTTCTGGTGCGAGGAAACCGCCTTCGAGGGCGTCCCGGGCGTCCTTTCCGTCACTTCCGGGTACACGGGCGGGCAGAAGAAAAATCCCACCTACGAGGAAGTCTCGTCGGGCGGAACGGGGCACGCCGAGTCCGTCGAGGTCGCTTACGACCCCGCCAGGATCAGTTACGAGAAACTGCTCGAGATTTTCTGGCACAACGTCGACCCTCTGCAGGCGAATGCGCAGTTCTGCGATCAGGGTTCCCAGTACCGCTCCGTGATCTTCTACGCGGACGAAGCACAACACCACGCGGCGGAGGAGTCGAAGCGCAAGCTCGAGGAGGAGCCGCGCTTCAGGGGAAAGATCGTCACGCAGATCGTCGCCGCCTCGACGTTTTATCCCGCCGAGGAGTACCACCAGGATTTCTATAAGAAGAGCCCGGTGCGGTACCACCAGTACCGCGAGGGATGCGGCCGGGATGCCCGGTTGAAACAACTCTGGGGAGACCCGACAGGAGGTCACAAATGAGTCACGCAGGAATCCTCGCGGCGGCAGCCGCACTCGCTATCGCCATGGTGCGGCCCGCGCAGGGGCAGCAGCCGCCCCCGGGCGGCAAAGGGTGGACCGGAAGTTTTCAGAAACCATCCGACTCGGAGTTGAAGCAGCACCTCACTCCCATTCAGTACCAGGTGACACAGCACGAGGGAACGGAGCGGCCGTTCGCCAACGAGTATGCGGACAACCACCAGGCTGGGATTTACGTGGACGTCGTCTCCGGCGAGCCCCTCTTCTCTTCTCTCGACAAGTTCGAGTCGGGCACGGGCTGGCCGAGCTTCACGAAGCCACTCGAGAAGGGCAACGTCAAGGTCAAGACCGACTACAAGCTCGGACTGCCGCGCACGGAAGTGCGGTCCGCTCACGCCGATTCGCACCTCGGGCACGTGTTCGACGACGGACCGGCTCCGACGCATCAGCGTTACTGCATGAACTCCGCCGCCATGCGGTTCATCCCGGCGGAGCGGCTCACGCAGGAAGGCTACCCGCAGTATGCGGCGCTCTTCGACAAGTCGGCGGAAAAGGCCTCGCACCGCAAGTAGGATTTCGAGTCAGCGGAAGGGCTGGCGGCCTCAGGTGGCCCGCCAGCCGTCCAGCTTTTCCAGCTGCTCGACCGCGTACCGGTATCCGATCTGCTCCGCTCTCTCGAGTGCCGAAAATTCGAGCAGGTCTACGGCCGACAGATCCGGCTCGAGATACAGATCCGCTTTGCGGCGGACGTCCCGTTCCCCCGCCTCGCGGCCGAGGGTCCCCGTGCGCGCGAGGATCGACAGAATCGTCGGAACCTGAAGCCCCGGGCGCCGGCGTCGAAACCGGCTTCGCAGGATTTCCAAAGCGGACGGGTACAGTTCGTACGCGGGATCCACCGCAAGATCGACCGCTGGACTGACGCTGACCGCGATGAGCCGGCCTTCGCAGAAAGTCTTCATCGGCTCCACGGGAAGGTTCATCAGCACGCCCCCGTCGACGAGAAGCTCCCCGCGCTCACAGACCGGCGGACCCACGCCCGGGATCGCCATGCTCGCTCCCACGCGGCGCCACAGAGGGCCGCTCCGCAGGATGCGCGTCTGCCCGTGCGTCAGGCTGCATGCGACCGAGAAATAACGCATCCACAGGTCCTCGATCCGAAGTTCTCCGTACATCTCCTTCACGAGCTTCAAAAACCGGTTCGCGGCGATGAACGAGACGATCGGGATCGTAAAGTCGAGGAGCGAGCCTCCTCCCTTTCCGCGTGGCCTCGAGCATCGCGTCGCGGTCCCACCCGCACGCGAACTGAGCTCCGATGATGGCGCCGGCCGACGTGCCTCCCACGGAGTCGATCGGGATTCGCGCCTCGGTGAGCGCGCGAATCACGCCGATGTGCGCGAAGCCCCGCGCGCCGCCCCCTCCGAGCACGAGCCCGGTCGCATTGCCGGTCAGCAGCCGTGCGAGCCGGCCGAAGTCCTCCGGAGCCGAAAGCGCGACGTGATGGGTCGAGCCCTCGAGCTCCGGCGCCGCGTCGAGCCATTTCGACGTGCCGGCAGGGCACCGCGTGCGGTCTTCGTGGACGAACACGAGGTCCTTCTTCGCGCCGAGAGCGGAGCTGAAGTTTTCCGGCATCGAGAGACGGGGAGCGCGCGCGGGATCCGCCGGACTGGCGACCAGCACGATGCGGTCGGCCTGACGCAGGCATCGTCTGGTCCACCCCGGGTTCGCGGGGTCGGCTTCGTAGAGAACGTACCGGTACTTCGACTCCTCGTCGCTCAGCCAGCGGGCCAGCTGAGACTCATGGGAGCCGTCGTCTTCGTCGAGAGTTCTATGGCTGGTCACCGTCACAGCGAAACCTCGGTTTACGTGGCGCGTGGGACCGATCGCAGACAGGGCGGCCGCCAGGGCCCGGGCGAATTCGGGGCCCTGCGCACCGGGACTGACGCCCAAAACGGCCAGTGTCATGGGCCTCGCGCCGGTCGCCGCTGCTCCGAGCCCGCGGGCGACACGTGCGACGAGCTCATTGGCCACCGCACGAAGGACGCGGGGTCGCCTCTCCGTGAGCTTCTCGAAATCCGTGCGCGCGACGCGAAGCACCAGGCTGTCCCGAATCGCTCTCACGGTCGCCGAGCGCGGATCGCCGCTCAAAAGCGCCATCTCCCCCACTGATTCTCCGCGCGCCACCTCCGCAACGATCCTCTCGGTCCCGTCGGAAGCCGTGACCGTGACCTGAAGTCGGCCATGAGCGACGATGTAGAGAGAGCCGCCGCGCTGACCCTGCCGGAAAAGGACCGATCCGCCGGTCAGAGGCCGGCGCTCGACCGTGCGCGAGAGGGAGATCAGGTCATCGCGGTCGAGTCCCTCGAACAGGGGGCACGCCGCCAGCAGCGGGTCCACTCCGGGGGTGAAGGGATCGCTCACCCGGCACGCGCCCGGAAACACGCTTCCGCCGGAAGGATCGACGCTGGCCCGGCGATTCGATCCGAAACCCCTGCGATGTCGATGGGCTCGATGGCTTTGTGGACGAGCCTCTCGACCGGTTCGGCTGCGGGTCGGTCAGGCGACGTCACGATCGATGGTCCGTGGATCATCGCAGGCCTCCGTGAGCCGGGGATCTTAGCGCCGGCCGTTCGATCGTCCGGTCGACGTTGCCTGATAGGGCGCGCCCCGAAGGCGATAAGCTGCACTTCGAACACCTCCACCGACCCCTGAGCGACAAGGCCGGATCGACGCGGGCTAAACGTTTCGAGCGGGCGGCCGAAGTGGCCGTGCTGCAACACAAAGGAGCGGCCATGGACAGCACGACATTGATCATCGTCATCATCGTCCTCGTGGTTCTCTTCGGCGGCGGCGGATACTGGTATCGCGGGCGGCGCAGGTAACAGGCTCGTCCGGCCGCGGCAGAGCCGCGGCTCCCGGCCCCCTCTTTCCAGAAGGACACCAGGGCGCGCGTTTGGCGCGCGCCCTGGTCCGCGTTCTTTTTTCCCTCGCCCGATTTAGGACGCGGGCGCCGCGACCACGCCTTCCGCCAGGATGACCTCGACGCGCCGGTTGCGGGCCCGCCCCGCCGGGGCGTTGTTCGACGCCACCGGGTGCTGCGAGCCGTAGCCCTCCGTCACGATCCGGGAGCTCCCGATGCCCTGTTTCTGCAGGAACGCCGAGACCGACGCCGCGCGGCTCCTCGAGAGCTTCTGATTGGTGGCTTCGGTGCCGGTCGAATCCGTGTATCCCTCGACGCGCAGGTTCATGTCGGGAAAAACGGAGAGGACGCCCGCCATCTTCGCGAGAGCGACCTGAGCCGACGTTTTCAGAGTCGACCGGCCGGTCTCGAACAGAATCCCGGGGAGACTTACGACGATTCCGCGGGCGGTCGTGCGCGTCGTCGCCACGCCGGCGAGGGCGCCGGAGAGTCGCTGCTGAAGCGCGTCCCGGTCTTTCTGGACGCGGTCCCGGTCCGCGGCGAGAGACTCTTTTTCCGCGGAGAGCTGAGTCTTGTCCGCGGACAGCTGGTTTTTCTGCCGCTCCAGCGCGGCCGCCTGCTCCGCCGCCTCGGCGCGGGCCCGCTCCGAGGCATTCTTCTGCTCTTCCAGGGCCGCCGTCTGCTGCGCCGCCTGCGCCTGCGCTCTCTCGGCCGCCCGCTTCTCGTCCTCGGCCTGCCGCCGAAGCTCCTCGGAGCGTCGGGAGGACTCCTCGGAGCGGCGCGACGCCTCTTCCGCCTGACGGCGGGCCTCGTCCGACGCCATGGTGGTCCGTTCCGCCTCCTGCTTTTCCCGGACGAGACGCTCCGCGGTCGCCTCCGACTCCGACTGCGCGCGCGCGGCGGAATCCCTCTGCATCTCGGCCTGGCGCCTGGCGACTTCCGCCTCGGCCGCCGTTTTTTCCGCCCGGGCGGCCTGCCGGCCGAGCGCATCGAGCTCCGCGCGGCGGCCTGCCGCGATCTCCGCCTCCTCCCGCTCCGCCACCGCCTTCCACATCGCCCGCGCGGCCGTGGTCACGAGGCTGACGGTGCGCCGCGAATAGTCGGCGACCACGCGGCTGCTCCCGCCCGAGTTGGACGTATTGGCGGCCTGCGCCAGCGTCGTCCTCGCTTCCTCCATCGAGCGGGCGTCGTAGTTTGCGATGCCGGCCCGATCGGCGGTCTGGTAGATCCGGCGCGCCTGATAGAGCTCCAGCGGCTCTTTCTCATGATACCGAAGGGTCCCGATCGACTCGACGTCCCGCAAGACCGCAGGGCGGAACGTGGAGTAGGCAAACGCGGAGTTCTTCGCATACTTCGATTTCACCGGCCCCGAAACAAAGACCACGAGGTCCGAGGGACGGGACATCCCCGGGATCGGTTCCGCGGTGACGAGGATGGCGAACTCCTTCCATCCGGTCTGGAACCTGGCCTTCCCGCTCTCATCGCGGCCCCACAGCTCGCCTAAGTTCTGAGCGCTGCCGTCGCGCGCGACTGCCCACACGACGTAGCTGTTGATCTGGCCCCCGAACAGGACGGCCGGCGCGAGGCTGCGAAATTCGAGGTCGATTCTGGTCTGCGGGCCCCTCGCTTCCACATCCCCTTCGAGCGTCGCTCCCGCCGGGGCCCGGCGAGTCGCGGTGAACGGAACATCCACGCTTTTGCGCTCCGGAAACTGAACGGTGTTCAACGTGACCTCGAGCGCGAGCACGGACGACGCGAAGGCGAGAAGGAGAAAGAGCGCGGCCGAATACCTCTTCGTCATGTGAATCTCCTTACGGGAGGATCTCCGTACTGGCGACCCTCGAACCTGTTTGTCTGCAACTTTATAAGCAAGATGCGCGCCGGGAGTGCCGGGCCGGGTCCGCCGGGCATCAGGAATCCCCGTCGGTTTCCAGACGCCGCGATCCGATGTAAGCTGCCGGACAAGAGGTTTCGGGCCAAGCGGCGACCCGCCGCGACGGCCGCTCACGTCCGACGAAAGGAAGTCCCATGTCGCTCATCGCGTGGATCATCCTCGGGCTCATCTCGGGCTTCATCGCCAGTCAGATCGTGAACAGCCGCGGAGAAGGGTTGATCGGCGACATCCTCCTCGGGATCGTCGGGGCGGTCGTCGGCGGGTGGCTCTTCAAGGCGTTCGGACGCGCCTCCCACGCCCATCCGGTTCCGGGCGTTTCGGGGCTCAATTTCGAGAGCGTGGGAGTCGCGGTCGTCGGAGCGGTCGTATTCCTTCTGCTCTACCACGCGATCCGGCGGCGGTAAGTCGCGGTCGAAACGGGCTGCCTCTTCCGTCGGTCACCGGGCTCTAAAAGGGGTGCGGACCGCGCCTTCAGATCCGCTTAGAATTCAGGTCCTCGAGTCAACTGGTCTCTGTCGTCTGCGCCGGGAGGTTCGATGACGAGGATAAAACCGTCTGTCGGTTTCATCGCCGTGGTCCGCTCCTCTTCTCCGCCCTCGCTCAACCGGACGAGTGGCCCACGGCGATCGAGGGCCTCGATGGATTCAGCGTCAAGATGCCCGGACCGCCGGTGAAGGCCGTCGATGGCCAGGTCATCACCTACGTTTACATCGAATCCGCCCACACGCCGAGAGCGGTCATTTTCGGCGTAGCGTGGCGGAAGACGGCCGCCGTCTGGGACGTGGGCCAGACGCTGAATCAGAATATCGACGACTTCGTCAACAGGCTCGGAGACGGGACAAGGATTGTCAGCCGGGCACAGCGCGAATACACCGTCATGACTTCGGGTGTCCGCAATCTGAAGGCGACGACCCGGACCCAAAGCTACCCCGGCGTGGAAGCGCGGCTCCAGAGGAACGATGGGGCCGCAGGAAAGATGGTGGTGTACGTCGACAAGGCACGTCTGCGCGAGTTCGCCCTCTGCTATGTCGGCGGACCCGCAGCGAAATACTCCGAGGAGGACGCGCGCCGGTTCTTCGATTCCTTCACGTTCCTTTATTGAACGCGCGGCGGCACTCCGGAGGTCAGATGTCGCGCTCGGCGCCGACCGCATCGACTCTGGGGTTTTGCTCCAGCGCCCGCGGATCAGAAGCGACACGAAGGATCGTCAAAGTGGTGGGCGGTAGAGGGATCTAACCTCTGACCACCTGCGTGTAAATTGAAAACTTAGCTTGACACGTTCGGGCAGATTCGCGTTTTCGAAGAAATTTTGAGGTCGCTGCCAGCTACGAACGTCCGGGAGCGTCGGCGCCTGCGCGAAATGACTTGGTCTCAACGTAAAGGCTCCGTTACTTCTGCGACGGGGTCTGAAATCGGGCCAGCGCCCTTAAACCGAACGCGACCTGGATGGTTCGGAACTCGAATCTTCAGAAGCGGATGGTCCTCTCGGTTGGTTCTCGCCTCGGCCCCTATGAGATCATCGCGTCTCTGGGCGCGGGTGGCATGGGAGAGGTGTACCGGGCGCGCGATCCGCGGTCTACCGGCACGCGGAGGCTCTCGGCTGGGAGTGACGCCCTCCCCCTTCTTTTCGCCGGTCAGGCCGAAGCGGGGGTAGGCTCATCGTCGGACGCCCCAGATCCGTAAGACGTCTAGGACCTGAGTAGCCGAACTGGTCAGGAGGCAGATGTCGGGCATTCGCTTTCTCGTTGTGGCCGTCGCGCTGACGTGGTCGGCTACCTGTCCCGGTCAATCCTTGACGGTCGGCTCACTGGGAGCTCCAACCGGAGTCCTTGGACCCGGACCCCTTACCGCAATCGACTTCTACCATCACGCGAGTCGCGCCGGAAGCATTACTTCTGCGACCTTTGGATGGTCGGCCGCCCCCTGTCCGGCGGCGGTCAAGATCAAGATTTTCGACTTCACGGCTCCCGCATTTCACCAGGAACACCTAACCTTTGTAGACGAACGGGGTCCGTTCGATGTCACCGCGAAGCTCCAGACGGTTGCTCTGGTTCCGCCGCTGCGGGTGTCCCTGAACAGCTACATCGGCATTACTAGCTTGACCACGTGCGGTGCTCCTGTCACCTCCTCGTTGTTCGGACCGGGGGGTTCACTGATTCTGGACGGGGACTTCCGGTCTGACCTTTCGTTTGGGCCTCTCTTCGGTCCGGAACGCTAACCTTCAGGTCGTCGTCGTCGGGGCAGAGGACTCGTTGATCCTCTTGAAGAACCGTTTTCGGGTGACGCTTGCGGCGACTGACCCACGCACGGGCAGAACCACAGCGGGGCGAGGGGTCTCGCCGGGAGATCGATACGGCTACTTCAGCCTGCCAGACTTCAGAGGCGATCCTGACTTCCCGGAGGTCGTAGTCAAGATGGCCGACGCTACTGTCTCAGAGCCCCCTTTCGGCGGGTCGATCTGGTTCTTCTACGCCCCGCTTACCGATGTGAAGTACACGCTCACCGTGTTCGATCAGCTCAGGGGAGGGGCTCCACGAAGCTACTCGAATGTTTCCGGAGGCCCGGGAGAGCTCTGTGGCGGCGCTGACACCGAGGCCTTCCCGTTCTTTCAGGGGTCTTGGTCCGCATCCTTCACATCATCGGATCCGAATTGCTTCCCGCTCGCGATCCCTATCGACTTCCACCAGAAGGGAGACGCTTTCCGGGCCTTTTACACGAAATTCACCGACAGCACCCGCACTGATTACACTTTTGAGGGAACGATCACTGGAACGACCCTGCGAGGAACGTACACCGAGAACTACTTTGCTTACCCAGACAGAAACTGCATCGCTAGCGGGGCATTCACCGGCATCGTCCGGTCGCCGAACGAGATAATTCTTTCCATTCCGCTCATCGAGCTGCGGGGTTGCAGCGGCTCGAATCCGCAATGCAGCTACACGGTTAGGGTTACGAGATGATCCAACGATCCGGGCAGTTCTGCGCCGCCCAGGTAAATACTGTTTCCTCGGTATCCACTGGCGTCGAATCAAAGAGATCCACATGTCCCTAAACCGTTTGCTCGTTCTTCTTGGGACTCTGTGTTGGAACGCCGTCA
Organism: Thermoanaerobaculia bacterium; assembly: GCA_038253555.1. Classification (GTDB taxonomy): domain Bacteria; phylum Acidobacteriota; class Thermoanaerobaculia; order UBA5066; family Gp7-AA6; genus JALYUA01. The sequence goes on along the minus strand of JBBSGZ010000032.1, from coordinate 7,514 downwards.
GCCTCGGTCAACCGGTGACGGTAGGTTCATTGGGAACCCCAACAGGAGCCTTTTTCCGCTCGCCGTTGACCGACGTGACCTACACGCTCACGGTCAGGGATCAGTTCACGGGGGCTACACGGGCGTATACCAACGGTCCCGGAAGTCCCGGTCAACTCTGTGGCGGTGTGGACACCAGTGCGTTTGCGCAGTGACATGCCGATTTCTCCTGTCGGAATATCAGGAATGAGAGGGCTGCCCCACTTCTCATACGCCCTTCGCCACTTCGTCTCCGTTGGACTCTTTCTCGCCGCCTCCTCCGCCAGCCTCGGACAGGACATCTCCGTAGGGGACAGGAACCCCATTTACGCCGGGAGCCTGAACCCGTCTGGCGTCGAAACCGTCTTCCAGATCTCCGGTTTGGCGGCCAACGCCGATGGCGTCGCGACCACGGCGGTTTTCGGATGGTCGAACTCACCGTGCCCGGCCGCCGTGAAGATCAAGTTCTTCCGACCCGAGCCCGTCGTCGGAGTGAGTGTTCGTGGGGCCTCATTTTTGACCGAGCGCGGCCCGTTCGACGTCACCCAGCCGTTGAGCTTCTCCGGTCCCGGGCCGCCGGTGACCCAGACCGTCATACTCAGTCCGCCCGTGCAGCTGCGAAGAGGGGACATCATTGCGATCACGAACCTCACGTCCTGTGGCGGCCCGACGTTCGTTCGCGAAATTCTCAGCCCACTCCCTCTACGCTCGTCTGTTGCTGTTCCCGGAGACATCGTGTTCGCCCTCCTTCTGCCCGATCCGCCGTATAAACCCGCCGTGTTTGCTGCCGCCTTCGGAAGCGGCCCCACCCTCGAGCTGCTTGGAAGGTTCCGGGTTGGCCTCGTCGCCACCGATCCTCGTACTGGCCGTCAGACCGGAGGCTCCCCGGTCCTCCTCACGAGATCCGCAGGGTATTTCAGTCTCCCCGACTTCACGGGTGACTCCACGTTCCCCGAGGTGATGGTGAAGATGGTCGACGCGACCGGGACACCGAGCCTCGGAGGCACCTTCTGGTTCTTTCACTCGCCGCTCACCGACGTCCAATACACGATCACCGTCACCGACCTGCGGAATGGAAGCGTGCGGACGTACAGGAATGCTTCCGCTTCGGCTAGCCCCGGACAGCTCTGCGGCGGGGTAGATACGAGCGCGTTTCGACCCTGAGGGCGATTTCGGGCCTGCTTGGAGAGCAGACGGGCTACGTCCCTGTTACCGAGGGACCGGTCGGTAACAGCGGGAGTCAGCCCAAATGGCGGGGAGAGCCAACGGTCGTGGGCGTGACCGCCGCGAGTGCAGCGAGAGGACGGAAGTCGAAAACTTCCCGGCTCACTTCTTTTCGGTCGGCGCTCGGCAAACGAATCTCAACGTTTGCTTGGAGTGTGTCCACATGAAGAAAGCCCCTTCCCTCGAAGAGCATCTCCGCGCCCCGAGGTGTTACCGGTGGCGCGTTTGCGGCGAGGCCGCTTGTGCCGGAGGTGGTGCCGGGGCGTCGGGCCTCTTGTTACCAGTTCGCTTTCAGGTCAAGCGGAATCGTCGCCCCGGTTTTCAGATCGCCCGGTTCAAATGAACCCCAAATGAACTCTGAGAAGCACAAAAGCCCGCCGGAGCGGGCTAACTACTTGAATCTATTGGTGGGGGGTGCAGGGATCGAACCTGCGACCACCTGCGTGTAAAGCAGGCGCTCTACCGCTGAGCTAACCCCCCGGCGCGTTCGATTCCAGGACCGGCCGGCGCCCGGCGCGAAACGAGGAAATCAGAACCGGAAGCGCTGGACGTTCGCGATCTCCGCCACCGGCATCGGGCGGGCGAGCAGGAACCCCTGGCCGTACGGGACTCCCAGCGACTGAAGGACCTTCAGCTCCTCCCGCGTCTCGATCCCCTCCGCGATGACCTTCGTTTTCATCTTGCGCGCGAAGCTCATCAGCGCTTCGAGAAGGTCCTGCTTGGTCTTGCGGCGGTCGATCCCGCGGACAAAGACGTTGTCGAACTTCAGGTAGTCGGGCTCGATCTCCGCGAGCGAGGTCAGGTTGCTGTACCCCGTGCCCACGTCGTCGACGGCGATCCGGAAGTGCTGCTGCCGGAATCGCGAAAGCACCTCGCGAAAAAGCCCCTCGTACACCGCGTACGTGCGCTCGGTGATCTCGAGCACGATCCGATCGGGCGCCAGGCCGACGCTCGCGACCTGATCGAGGAACATCGGGCCGAGAAACTCGGGGTCGGAGGCCGCGGCCGGCGACAGGTTTATGAAGATCTGCCCGTCGCCGCCCGACGTCGCGGCGGCTTCCAGGGACCGCTGCCGGCACACCCGCTCGAGGGGGACGAGAAGCTCGGTGCGTTCCGCCAGCGAGAAGAGGGTCTCGCCGCTTTCGAACTCGCTGCCACGCGGCCCGCGCGAGAGGGCTTCCATCCCGATCATTTCGCCGGTCTGGAGATCGAAGACCGGCTGGAAGACGGGCGAAATGTCCCGCCGCGCGATCGCGTCCTGCAGCATCTCGCCGCCGCGAATCTCGGCGCGCACGGTCTTGCGCGTGACCTGGTCTCGCGCCTGCTGGATCCCGCGATAGATGAGCCGTTCGAGCCGGTACTTCGTGTCGAAGACGATGCGACCCGCGCCGACGAAGGAGCGGAACCGTCCCGAGAGGTCCGCCCTCTCCGCGAGGTATCCCCGGATCAACTGGTCGAGCTCGGCTGCCTTCTGTTCGAGAGCCCCAGGCTCCTCCAGCAGCGCCGTGCCAGGCTCCACCATGAGGATGATCTCGTCCGAACGCACGTAGGGGAGGCAGAAGGTCCCGGTCGGGACGATGCCGTCGGTCTGAAAAGCCTTCAGCCGGCGGACGAAGTCGAGGAGCAGGTCGTCGTAGGCCTCCCAGCCCCAGACCTCCTCGACGCGTCCTTCCGAGCCCGGGCGGAAGATCAGAACGGCGAGCGAGCCGCGCGCCTGGAGCTCTTTGGCCAGGTCCTCGGTGAGCGTGGCGACGGTGGCGAGGCCCGTGTCGCGGTCGTATAGCCGGGTGCGTTCCTTCTGCCACTTCCCGCGAAGGGCGACGAACTCGCTCTCTCTCCCCTTGTTCATGGAGTCAAACCGGAGGGAGAATAACACCCCGCTCGCGGAAGTGCTTACGCCTTCCGGCATTTACGCCGCGCCGGACCTCAATCGCGCGATGGCCTCCTCGGTCCCGAGCACGATCAAAACATCGCCCGCCTCGAGCCGGTCGCCGGGGCCGGGGACGAAGCGGCGCTCGACTCCCTGTCGGGTCAGCCTCTTTACGGCGAGCACCGAGACGCCGAACGTCTGCCGCAGGCTCGCCTCGCCGACCGTTCTTCCTGCGAGCTGTTGAGGGATCTCCACCTGGCTCAGCCGGTGCTTCTCGGGCAGGTCGAACGTTCCCATCTCGGACAGATCGTCCCCGAATCGGACCCGCGCGGTCAGGCGATTGCGCTGCAGGACCTCGCGGTCGAACGCGCCGAGAAGATCGCGGCGCGTGACGACGCCGAGGAATGTCCGCGTTTCGGGATCCTGAACGACCGGCAGCTGGCCCAGGTCGCGGAACCACAATTTTTCGTTGACGCTCGTCAGGGACTCCGCCGGCGTCACGAATGGAATCTCCGACACGAGGTCCTCTGCGATGACGAGACTCGCGAGATCGCGTTCCGGCATCGACTCCTTGATGTCGTGCAGGTCCACGACCCCCACCAGCCGGCCCTTCTCGTCGCCGACGTAGAGATACAGGCTGCGCGTGTGGAGAAAAGTCGAGACGATGTCCGCGAGCGGAAGAGTGCGCGGGACGAGTTTCACATCCGTCCGCATGACGTCTGAGACTTTCAGGCTCGACAGCGAAGTGGCTTCCGGCGTCTGCTCCCAGACGATCCCCGCCGCTCGAAGGCTCTGCACGTAGATCGAGTCCTGCTCGAAGGCTTTCGCCGCGACGATGGCGAGAACCGAAACCACCATCATCGGCAGGATCACGGCCGTGTTCTGCGTCAGCTCGAAGATCATGATCACCGCGAGCAGCGGCGCCCTCGTGACCCCCGCGAGCAGGCCTCCCATCCCGAGGAGCGCGTAGCCGCCGACGGGCGCCTCGAGCCCGGGCACGGCGAGGTGCGTCAGCTTCGCGACCGCTCCCCCGAGCGCGGCGCCGACGAGAAGCGATGGGGTAAAGACTCCCCCCACGCCGCCCGAGCCGATCGTGGCGGACGTGGCGATGATCTTGGCCGCGAAAATCGCCACCAGGAAGAGCAGCGTCGGATTGCCCCGGAGGATCCGATTGGCTCCCTCGAACCCGTTGCCCCAGACTTCCGGCAGAAAAATCCCGAGCGCGCCGACCGCGGCGCCGCCGATCGCCATCGCGACGGGAGGGCTCAAACGCAGGCGGGCGAACAGCGCCCTGGCCATCCGGAGCGACCGCATAACGAGCGCGGAGCTCGGCCCCGCCAGCAGTCCGATCACCGCAAACGGAAGCAGCTCGAAGACCGACTCCAGCCGGAAGGCCGCGACGCGGTAGACGGGCTCGTCGCCGAGAACGAATCGCACGAGGATCGTGGAGAGAACGGCCGCGACCACGGTCGGGCCGAAGAGCGTCATCGAGAACGACCCGACCACGACCTCCACCACGAAGAGGGTCGCCGCGATCGGCGTGTTGTACGCGCCCGCGACGCCGGCCGCCATTCCGCAGGCCGTCAGGATCCGGACGCGCTCAGGCGAGACCTTCAAGCGCCGCGAGAGCCAGGACGCCATCGCCGCCCCGATCTGGATGATGGGACCTTCGCGCCCCTCGGAGCCGCCCGTCGAGATGACCGCGATCGAGGAGAACACGCGCGCGACGGCCGGACGCATCCGCACGCTCCGCCGTCCGAGAGAGACGACCTCGATCATCTCGGAGATGCCGTGGGTTTCCCCTGAGCCCAGGTACTTGCGGATGATCAGGCCGCCGACGAACCCGCCCGCCGCCGGGAAAAAGAGACAGAGCGCGACCGGCAGGGACTGCGCGGCGGAGACAACGTCGTGCGCGTCCATGAGAAACACCGTCAGCCGCGACGTGACCGCTCGGAAGAGAATGGCGCCGAGCGCGCCGAGCAGGCCAACGGCGGCCGCGAGGAGGAGGAATTGTGTGTTCGGATCGCGCCAGAAGAATCGGCCAAAGCGGGACGGGCGAGACGGGGTCGCCGCCTCCGGGGAGCTCATTCGTCGTCGACGTCCGAACCGGCGGCGTCTTCGACGTCTTCCTCACCCCCGAAAAAGAAGTTGTGGCCGCAGGCTTTCGTGCAGAAGTTCGAGCCGCCGACCCGGACGTTGCAACTGGCACAGACAGCCTTGTGGCAGAAGCCGCAGCGCGGCAGGCTGAAGAGAAACGAGGTCCCGCAAACGCCGCACTTGTCTGAAAGGCCGGGCATGCGGCGAGTATAGAGGGAGCGCTCGTGCGCTGCCGCGAGCGATTCGGGGGCGCGCCGCGGGGCGCGCCCCCCTCCCGCCCGGTTTACCTCCGTCGCAGCGCGAGCATTCCGAGCGCCGCGATGGCGATCCCCAGGAGCGCCAGCATCTCTGCCGACAGGGTCGGGATCGGCTGAGTCGGACCGCCGGGTACGGGTCCGCCGAACGGGGTGGGTGTCACCGTGGGCGAGCCCGTGACGCCCGGGGTGACCGAGGTCAACGTCGGCGTTGGCGTCGGCGACGCCGCGACTCCGGTGGGAGTCGCCGTGGCGGTCGGAGTCGGCGTCGGCGACCCCGCAATTCCGGTGGGCGTGACGCTCGGAGTCGCCGTGACGGTCGGCGTCTGGGTGGGCGAGGCCGGAACTCCCGTGGCGGTTACGGTCGCCGTCGGCGTCACCGTCGAGGTTGCCGTGAACGTCGGCGAAGGGGTCGCAGTCGCCGTCGACGTAGGAGTGAATGTCGCCAGGGGCGTCGGCGTCTGAGTCGGGGTCGCGGTGATCGTCGGGGTCGAGGTGAACGAGGGCGTCGCGGTGGCGGTCGCGGTGACGGTCGGGGTCGGAGTCTGCGTTGCCGTCGGTGGCACCGGCGTCGCAGTCGGAGTGTTCGTCGGCGTCGGGGTCGCGGTCGCCGTCGGAGTATCGGTGGGAGTCGGCTGGATGATGAGCACCGTGACCGTTTTCGTGCCGTTGGCGTTGTCATCCGCCGGGTTGGTGTGAATCACCGAGGTAAAATTCGCGCTGGCTTTGGCGAAGGTGACGCCGGGATTGACGAGAATGGTGCACATGACGGGCGGATAGGCCTTCGTGGTGTCCGATGGGATCGCATCCGCCGTCGCGAGGACGGTCGAGGTGCCCGTCGGGTTTCCGTCCGGCCCCGGGCATGTGAAGACGAGCGAGACGTTCGTCGCGTCGCAGGCGAGCGGGATCGGAGGAGGAACGGGGCTGGTGTCCGTCAGGTTGACCGCGTCAATCGAATACGTGACCACGGTGCCGTTCGCGAGGACCGGATCTGACGGATTTCGGGTGATGTTGAACCCGAGTCGGTTCTGGTTGCACTGCGCCGGGCTCTGGTGTGTGGGTTCGAGTCGCGAGGTGAAGGGCCGGGCGGGCTTCTTCGCTCGCGTTTGCGCAGGGACCGCGGAAGACCCGAGGACACACACGGCGAGGGTGGCCCATGCGGAGAACCGGGGTGAGTTCATTGGGAATCCTTTACGCGGAGCAGGCGAAAAGCTTCTCTTTTTCGGCGTAGTGAGTTGTCTGCGAGCGTACCATGCAAACACGGTGCCCGAGAAGAGGGCGGTGTCACCAGGCGCCCCTATTCCTTTCCCTGTGAGAGGTCTCAGAGTCGCCGAGAGAAGGTCCCTCTGGCCGCGGGAGCTCACGCGATTCGTGGGCGGCGACACGAGGATCTGTCCGGGGAACGCCGCCCGACTCTACGCGCGCGCCGCTTTCGCCGCGCGGCTCTTCAGGATGGGACTCGTCCGCCGCGGAGACGCCGCGACGCGGTGCCCCTCGTCACGCCGGCTGCTGCTCGGGGACGTAATTCCAGGGAACGTCCCCGTGATTCAGGGTGCCGGTGATGCGATTGGCCAGGTCGACGAACACGACGCGGGGCGCCCGGTGATTCGCGGCCTCGTCCGGTTCCATGTAGGCGTACGCCATGATGATTACCAGGTCGTTCACTTTGAAGAGCAGCGCGGCCGCGCCGTTCAGGCAGATCACGCCGGAGTCTTCCGGCCCCTCGATCACGTAGGTTTCCACGCGGTTCCCGTTGTTGATGTTCACGACCTGAACGCGCTGATACGGGAGGATGCCGGACGCCCTGAGGAGCCTCGAGTCGATCGTGATCGATCCGATGTAGTTCACGTCTGCCTGCGTCACGCGGGCGCGATGAATCTTTCCGATGACCATTTCCAGAAACATTTGCGTCTCCTAGGAGCCCGTCCAGGTAATCGAAAACGAGAGAAAGTGAAAACTCTTTTTCGCCACAGTTGGCCCCTAACGCCCGATCGTCACGTGCCGAGGGGTTTCAGTACCCCCGAGATCTCGGTTTTTAGCATTACTCGGAC
>JBBSGZ010000031.1:0-32545 GCA_038253555.1 Thermoanaerobaculia bacterium | reverse complement strand
GCGCGGCGAAGGCACCGGCGAACGGCTCGGCCGGATGCGGCCTCGACCGTTCGCCTCGTCCCTTCGTTCGCTACGGCTCCCGCAGCGGGAGGCTCCTCCTTCCCTTCGGTCAGGAGACTCCTCCCGCTGCGAGCTTAGCCATCAACCTGGCTGAAGCGCAGCTCTGCCCCCTCGCCCCGCGCTCGGGGAGAGGGTGGGGTGATGGGGCCCGCAGGCAGGCCTTGCAAAATTGACCGCTTCGGGTGATCCCGTGGGGTCAGAGCTCCGCCGATTCTTGCGTCCGGCTTCAGACGCCCCGAGGAGACTCCGTCATCGGGTCGTCTGCGCTCGGGCCGTAGATCGAAGGCACCTTGCCTCCGGCCATCCGGACGTAGACGGAGAGTTGGCCGCGGTGGTGAATGGAGTCGAGCAGCATGAGCCAGAGGAGCTCCACCGCCCGGAATTCGAGCTTCAGTGCCGGCGGTCCGAAGGGCACCATGGCCGACAGCCTGGCTTCCGGCGCGGAGCGGACGGCTTCCAGCGCCTCGCGGCCGCCCCGCTCGTAGGCCTCGACGGCCTCGCCGTAAATCTGCGGCGGCTCCGGCGAAATCGGCGCGCCCGCGGGGGTGCCCCCAACCGTTCGCAGAATCACTCCGTTCTCCCGCGAGAACGTGTGGACCAGTCGCAATGCCGTCTGCGACCTTTCGTGCGGCTTGAACTCCTCGTTGCCGGCGGGATAAGCGCGCATCACGCGCAGGGTCTTCGGGAACTCCTTTTCGAAGAGCTCCACCCAGATCTGCCGCCTCACGGCGGGAGAGACTTCGACACCCGCATCGACCATGGGACCTCCCTTGCGAGGCCGCATTCTTTCACCCGCATCCCTCTGAAGCGGCTCAGGGCGCCAATCTGAACGTTTGCTGAAGAACCCCTAAGCGTTCCGTGAAGTTCGGCGGCGCGCGCGGCGCTCGACGCTAACTTGCTTCCACGGAGGAAGGCGGCGAGTCGGCGGCTCGTCGCCGATGACGGCATCGGTCCGACTTATTTCACTTTTTCCAAGGAGGTCGGAATGCGAAAGGCCCTGGCGGTGGGTTTCGTGGCGGGGCTGGGGGTCATATTGGCCGGCGGAGCGCTCGGGGAGGATCGGAAGAGCGGCGACGATCATTCCGCGAGGATCGAGGTTCGAGACGATTGCGATGCGACGGACCCGGGTTGGACCCCCACGGGCGGGTGCACGCTGAAAGGGGGAGCGGTGAACCGTGCGGAGTTCGGCCTGCTTCTTTTCTCTCCTCTCTCGTCGGGTAGCCCGGTGGGACATCCCGCCTGGCGGATGGATCCGACTTACGTCCGCATCGACCCGAACGACACTTTGCGGGTCGCCAATACCGGAGGACGCGGGCACACTTTCACGGAGGTCGAAAACTTCGGTGGCGGAATCGTTCCCCCTTTGAACGGAACCTTGCTCCCCGCTCCGGAATGCGCTGCCTCGGCGCCCCTTCTGCCCGGCGCGAGGACCGAGGTTCGCGGGCTCGCGGCCGGCAATCACAAGTTTCAGTGCTGCATTCACCCCTGGATGCGGGTCCTCGTGAAAGTGGCAAACGAGGAGCACGACAACGAGGAGCACGCCAACCTCCACTGAGAAGGGACTTCGCTGTCAGCGACCTTCTCTCCGACCGGGGAGAGGGTCGTTGCTGGCGAATCTACGGTCCATGAGGCCGATTCCTCCTTCGATCAAGAAGATTCGCGCAGAACGCCGGCTGGCCCGGCATGCCCTGAGGACACCGGTTGAAGCCGCTCCTCGGGGAGGCTCGGGAGCTCGTCTTCCTGGTCCCCTCGCGGTCGGCGAGCGCTCGGAGTCCGCGGACAGAAGCGGGCTCCCTGTGACATGGCGCTCGATCCTGTCACGAGGGCAGGAGATGATGGCGGATGACGGCGGTACGGGGCGGAATTGAAGGGAGCGACATGGGCGAGGTCGTGTATCGATCGAACGTGCGAATCGAACGTATCAAGGGCCCTGTCCGCAGGGCGTACCTGCCTGCGGAAAAGGAACCGGTCATCTTCGGCGTTCACGGCGCCGTCGAGGAGCATTACAAGGTTCCGCCAGGGATGTACGAGCCGCGGGCGACGACGCTCGATTACGTGGTCGCCGCGGCCGCCGGTTGACTGACGGGAACCTTCGGGGGCGCGCTGGAGGCGCGTAAGATTTCCGCGGCCGGAGACCGGCTGGTCTCGGAAGCGGTCGGCGAGATCGAGACGGAGGATGGGGTTCTCGTCATTCGCCGGATTCACCTGAAGCTGAATCTGAAAGCGCGCGACGAAGACCGCGAGACGGCGGAGCGCGTTCACGGGATGTACCGGGACAGCTGCCCGGTGTATCGCACGTTGAAGGAGTCGATCGCGATGACGACGGAGTTGGTGTTCGAAGCGGTTCCGGGCTGAGCACCTTCTGCCCCCCTCCGCGTATCATCGAGGCTCACGATGCGCTGGCCGGCACGGAATGGCTCCGCGGGCGCGGTCCGCGACGGCGGTCCGGAGAGCCGATGCCGCTGAAGATCGTGGTCCTGCGCGGGATTTTATTTCTCCTCTTCGCCGCCGCGGGCCTCTGGATGACCACGCTTGCCCTGCTCGCCGTCCAACGGCGAGTCGAGTGGAAGCGCGACGGCGTGTCCGTCGAAGGAGAGGTCGTCGGTTTCGAGGAGAGAGCGTCCACCGATGCTTCCGACGTGCGTCCTCTGTTCGCGCCGATCATCGCCTTCCGGGTCGCCGGGGGCGACGCGCGGCGCTTCATGTCGGCGGTGGCAGTGCGTCCGAATCCCCGGGTGCCGGCTCCGACTCCGCGTTAGGGATGCGCCAGGAAAGAGGTTCCCGATCGCATTGACCCGGGGCCTCCTGCCGCGTAGCCTGCGTTTTACGACGAGCCGCCGCCGCCGATGATCGACACCTCTCTCAAGCACTACCGCATCGTCGAGAAGATCGGCGAGGGCGGAATGGGCATCGTTTACCGGGCGCTCGATTCTCATCTCGATCGAACGGTCGCGATCAAGGTTCTTCGTCCTGAAGCCGTGGGCGACCCGGAGCGCAAGTGGCGGTTCGTGCGCGAAGCCAAGGCGGCGTCCGCGTTGAACCATCCGCACATCGTCACCATTCACGACATCGACTCCGACCAGGGCGTGGATTTCCTGGTGATGGAGTACGTGGAGGGAACGCCGCTCGACAAGCTGATCCCGAAGGGCGGTCTTCCCGTCTCACAGGCGGTTGACATCGGCCGGCAGATCGCGTCCGCGCTCGGCGCCGCGCACTCGGCCGGGATCGTTCACCGCGACGTGAAGCCGGCGAATGTCATGGTGGGAAAGGGAGGCCGGGTCAAGGTGCTCGATTTCGGTCTCGCCAAGCTCGTCGAAGGGAACGCGGCGGCGGACGGCGAAACGTCCGACTCGACGGCCACGGCTGGTTCTGCTCATCTGCGCACACGGCAGGGCGTCATCCTCGGGACGATCGCGTACATGTCGCCGGAGCAGGCGCAGGGAAACCCTGTCGACGCGCGGTCGGACGTGTTCTCGCTCGCTTCCGTGATCTACGAGATGCTCGCGGGACATCGTCCGTTCCTGGGCGACTCGCATCTCCTGACCCTGACCGCGATCCTTCGCGACGATCCCCCGGCTTTGAAAACCGTCCGCCCGGAGGTCCCGCCCGGCCTCGAGGCGGTCCTCGCCCGCTCCCTCGCGAAGCCTCCCGCGGACCGTTACCCGACGGCGAACGAGATGGAGACCGCTCTGGCGGAGATCGATCAGTCTCCTGCCTCTGTCCTCGCCATGCCGCCGGCCGCGAGCGGATCGAGGCTGCGGCGGCCCGCGATTCTCATTCCGGCCCTCGTCCTGCTTCTGGGAGCGTCAGGTGTGGGCGGGTGGCTCCTGGTGAGGCAGTCCCGGATACGGCGCGCGCGTTTCGAGACCCTTCCCGAGATTGCCCGCCTCGTCGAGCAGGGCAGACCTTCGCGGGCATACTTTCTGGCCCGGCAGGTCGAGGGATATATCCCGCAGGAGATCGCAAGACTGCGTCGGGAAATCTGGCGTGCGGTCTCGATCCGCACCGAACCTCCCGGTGCGGACGTTGAGTTTCGGGATTACATGGACGTGGATGGAGAATGGCAGTCCCTTGGCCGCTCCCCGCTGGAGGGGCTCCGGATTCCCATGGCGTATTTCCGCTGGAAGATCGGGAAGGCTGGATACCAGACCAGCGAAATGGCCGCACCCGCCCCCCAGGGTCCCGTGCGGCTCGACCGGACCGACGCCGTCCCGGTCGGCATGGTCCGGGTCCCGGGCGGAAGCTTCGCTTTGCAGAGTCTGAGCACCGTAACGCTCGGCACCTTCTGGCTGGATAAATACGAGGTCACGAACCGGCAGTACAAGGTATTTGTCGATGCCGGCGGCTACGCGAAGCGCCAGTATTGGAAGCAGCCCTTCGTTCGTGCGGGCCGGGACATTTCGTGGGAGGAGGCCGTTCTGCAGTTCCGGGACACGACGGGGCGGCCCGGGCCCGCGTCATGGGACCTCGGGAGCTTTCCGGAGGGGCACGAGGAGTATCCCGTCGACGGGGTGAGCTGGTACGAGGCCGCCGCGTATGCGGAGTTTGCGGGCAAGAGTCTCCCGACCATTTACCACTGGTACATGGCCGCCGGGATCGGCAACTTCTCGGAGATCCTTCGCCTTTCGAACTTCGGCGGGAAGGGCCCCGCGCCCGTCGGGAGTCACAAGGGCCTGAGCCCCTTTGGAAGCTATGACATGGCGGGCAACGTCAAGGAGTGGTGCTGGAACGAGACCGCGGGCCGCCGGTACATCCTCGGCGGATCGTGGACCGACGCGACTTACATGTTCACGGAACCGGATGCACAGGACCCCTTTCGACGGCTGCCGGGCTTTGGATTTCGCTGCGTGCGCTACGTGACTCCGCTCGCGGAATCGCTGGCAGCGCCCATCGCGGCGATCTCCCGGGATTACCGCAAGGAGACGCCGGTTTCCGATCAGGTCTTCGAACTCTACAGAAGCTTTTACTCCTACGACCCCACGCCGCTCGATCCTGCGAGCGAAGGTGCGGAGGAGGACTCGCCTTACTGGCGCAGGCAGAAAGTCAGCTTTTCCGCCGCCTACGGAAAAGAGAGGGTTCCCGCGTTCTTCTTCATTCCGAAGAAGGCTCTCCCGCCCTATCAGACCGTTCTTTACTTTCCGAGCAGCCAGGCTGTCAACACCCGCTCGAGCGCCGACTTGAACATGCGGAACATCGATTTCGTGATCCGAAGCGGCCGCGCGCTTCTCCATCCGGTGTACAAGGGCACGTTCGAACGTCAGGTGGAGCAGCCCCCCTTAGCCTCAAATTTGTGGCGAGATCTGATCGTTCAGCAATCGAAGGACCTGCGGCGTGCCGTCGACTATCTCGAAACCCGGAAGGACGTGGACATGACGCGTCTGGCGTTCTACGGCGTCAGCCTCGGCGCGATCGACGGGGTCACGTTCGTCGCAATCGAGAATCGTTTCAAGACGGCGGTCCTGGCGAGCGGCGGATTCCGGCTTGAGCGGGTGCTGCCGGAGGTGGATCCGGTCAATTTCGCTCCGCGCGTCCGCCTTCCGGTGCTCCTGGTCACGGGCCGCTACGACTTCTCCGCCCCCTACGAGACGGCGCAGGCTCCCATGTTTCGTCTTCTCGGCACGCCCGAAAAGGACAAGCGTCACCACGTCCACGAGGGCGGACACATCCCGACACAGATGCAGCCCATCATCAAGGAGATCCTGGACTGGCTGGACAGGTACCTCGGGCCGGTTTCTCCCTCCGGCTGACGCTCTCGTCCCCGGCAGAATGGACTCTCTGCCCCTGAGGGTGAGGATCGGCGCTTCGCTCAACCATCTCGCCCGCCTCTCCCCTCCATTTCAGCCTCTCCGCGCCGTAGAGAACGAGAAGTCGTTCGTCGGACTGTTTCTTGCACCGGCCCGTCTCTCTCATCGCGCAACCAAAATCGCAAAACCTGGAGAACGATCGCATGAAGAATGAGAACGGGAAGGGCGGGAATCCCAAATCGCGCCAGTTGAAATCGCATACCGAGGATCCTCTCGGAAAAGCGTTGACCACCAATCAGGGCGTGCGGCTCGAAAACGACCAGGACACGCTGAAGGCGGGGGACCGCGGTCCCTCGCTCCTCGAGGACTTCCACTTTCGCGAAAAGATCACCCACTTCGACCACGAGCGCATCCCCGAGCGGGTCGTGCACGCGCGCGGATCCGCGGCACACGGGTACTTCCAGGTTTACGAGGGGATTCCCGAACTGACGAAGGCCGCTTTTCTGCAGGATCCGGGCGTCAAGACGCCCGTCTTCGTCCGGTTTTCGACGGTCGCCGGCTCGCGCGGATCGAGCGATCTCGCCCGCGACGTCCGGGGATTCGCAACGAAGTTCTACACCACCGAAGGCAATTTCGACCTCGTGGGAAACAACATGCCGGTTTTCTTCATCCAGGACGCGATCAAGTTTCCCGACCTCATCCACGCCGTGAAGCCCGAGCCCGACCATCACATGCCGCAGGCCGCGTCCGCCCACGACACGTTCTGGGATTTCATTTCGCTCATGCCGGAATCGATGCACATGATCATGTGGGTGATGTCAGACCGCGCCCTCCCGCGGAGCTATCGGATGATGGAAGGGTTCGGGGTCCACACCTTCCGCCTGGTGAACGCGGACGGGAAGTCGCGGTTCGTCAAGTTTCACTGGAAGCCCGTGCTCGGAATGCACTCTGTCGCCTGGGATGAGGCGCAGAAGATTTCGGGCAAGGACCCGGACTTCCATCGCCGCGACCTCTGGGACTCGATCGAGAGCGGCAACTTCCCCCAGTGGGAGCTGGGCGTTCAGATCGTCGAGGAGGAAGACGAGAACTCCTTCGAGTTCGACCTGCTGGACGCGACGAAGCTCATTCCCGAGGAGCTCGTCCCCGTTCAGCGCATCGGTCGGATGACGCTCGATCGCAATCCCGACAACTTCTTCGCCGAGACGGAACAGGTCGCGTTCCACATCGGCCACATCGTTCCCGGAATCGACTTCACGAACGACCCGCTGCTCCAGGGGCGGCTCTTCTCGTACACCGACACGCAGCTGATCCGACTGGGTGGGCCGAACTTCCACGAGATCCCGATCAACCGGCCGATCGCGCCCGTTCACAACAATCAGCGCGACGGGCACATGCGGCAGACGATCGACCGGGCAAAGGCTTCCTACCACCCGAACACGACCGGTGGCGGGTGCCCCGTGCAGGCGGGAGCGCTGGCGGGCGGGTTCGTTCATTTTCCGGAGCGCGTTGGAGGGAGCAAGGGCCGAGCGCGGTCCGAAAAGTTTTTCGACCACTTCAGTCAGGCGCGGCTCTTCTTCAACAGCCAATCAGACCCGGAGAAAGATCACATCGTCGAGGCGCTTCGCTTCGAGCTCGGGAAAGTGAACGCAAAACCGATTCGCGACCGCATGGTCGGGATGCTCGCGTTCGTGGACCACCGGCTCGCAGGCCGCGTCGCCGAGGGACTCGGCATGGCGGAAATTCCGGTCGTGGATCCGCCGCTTAACCTGAGCTTCGGGGCGGATGCCGCGCCCGGGAGCCGCGAGCCGAAGATCGAAGCTTCGGACGGCGCCGTCTCTCCCGCATTGAGCATGGCAAACACCGTCAAGGATTCGATCGTCACGCGGAAGGTCGCCATACTGGCGGCGGACGGCGTCGACGGGCTGGCCGTTCAGTCGATGATGCAGGCGCTCGACCGGCAGGGGGCGCAGGGCAAGATCGTGGCCCCGCGGCTCGGGTACCTCAAGGGCGCCGACGGCTCCGATCTGTTCGTCGAATTCAGCCTGCTGACCGGCTCCTCCGTCCTCTTCGACGCGGTGTACGTCCCCGGCGGCGGCGCAAGCGTGGAGGCCCTGGCGGCCGAGCGGGACGCGATGGACTTCGTCATGGAAGCGTTCCGGCACTGCAAGACGATCGGGGCGACAGGCGACGGAATCCGGCTTTTGCACGGGATTCCGGGGCTCGAGGCTCTCGGCGCCGGAGGCGGCAGGAAAAACGGTGCTGCCGGGGTCGAGGGAATCGTGACGGCGGCCGACGGCGACGCGGGTTTCGCAAAAAGCTTCCTCGCGTCCCTGGCGATGCATCGGCACTGGACCCGGATCGGAAAAAACAAGACCGTCCGGCCAGCGGATGGGGAAGAGACGCGCGGCCGGCAGGCGCAAATGCCGGCGAGCTGAGCTCGCTCCCCCATCGGGGGGCTCCCGCCTGTCTTCGGTGATGTGGGAGCCTCGTCGGTTCCTTCTCCCCGGGCCGGCGGAAGGGCCTCTCCCTCTCCCCGCGCTCGGGGAGAGGGTTGGGGTGAGGGGCCCGCAGGCAGGCGCGGGTCGCGGCTCCGCGAGGTGCTTAGCGTGAAGCCTCCCGGTCCTGGTTTCCAGGATCGCGCCGGGAAGGGGCCCGTGATTCAGGCGCTGCGCGGCCGGCTCTTCCCCCGTTGGTCCCTCGACTTTGGCATCGGCTTGAGCGGGCGAGTCGACGCGGTTCGTTCCTTCGCGATGTCTTTGCTCTTTCGCTCCTGCGCGACCCTGGCCGCTTCCATCGCGCTCTTCACGTCCTTCTTTTCTTCGGGGGGCGGTAGCACGGCGGGGAGGCCCAGGGCCTGGAGCCAGAGCTCGCGCGTCCATCCCTTCGTGTGGTACAGGTGCTCGTCCTCCTGGTCTTCCACCGCCTCATAGGCCTCCATCAGTGCCTGCTTCGCGGAGCCGGACGATTTCTTCGCCACTTCCCCGATCAACTCCCAGTTCATGTGGTCCTTCGTCTCGGCGTCGACGACGCACTCGGCGGCGACGAGCTCTGCGGCGGCGAGCGACGGCCCGTCGCGGAGCGCCTTCTCCATGACGGCGATCAGGGACTTCCCCTTCTCCCGCACGATCCGCCGGCCCGCCGTCTGCTTTTCCGGATCCATCCCGAGCTTCTCGCAGACGTCCATCAGGATGAGCACGTGCTCCTGTGTCTGCGTTCCGTACTTCTGCCATTCCTTCTTGAGGTCATCGTTCTGAGCGCATGCGATGGCGCTGCGATAAACCTGGACTCCTCCAAGCTCCGTCTCGAGCGCCTGGTAGATGAGGTCTTCCACCTGTTCGTTGTTCATGGGACTCCTTCGTGTTTCTGGGTTTTCCGACGGAAGGAGTTGTGCAACAAGCGTTCCGGCGGCCGAACCAGGACCGGCGGCAAGCACGGCGGGATCCCTTCCGCGCGCGTCGTGCCGCTTCCAGCCACCGGGGGAGAACGAACGCGAAGGTGCGCGGGGGGAACTCTCCGGCCGCTGGGCGATTTCCGGCGGGCCCCTACTGAACGCGGAAGCTCTTCGTCGAGGCGGCCTCACCGCTGTCGAGGGAAACGTCGAGCTTGTAGCCGCCCTTCGGCCATCCGTCCGGCTTCTGAATCGAGAAGTCCGTCACGGCGGGGCCGTTCGAGGAGATGGTCCGCTGGTCGTTGCGGATGACCTGCCCATCCTGGAAGGTCCACTTGGCGTAGATCGTCGCCGACTTGGCCGCCCCATCGGTGGATACCGACGCAAAGATCGTGTCCTTCGGGCCGAACGTGTCCGTCGAGTTCTGCACCTTCTTATCTGCGCCGAGCGATTTCCCCAGGGACACGTCCGTCACGTGGATCGCCGCCGGCGCCTTCTCCGGCGAGGAAGCTCCCGTGTCGCCGGGCCTGGGGGACTGCTGCGCCTTGTCGGCGCGGGCGGCGTCGTCGCCCTGTTTGCATGCGGCGAGCGGGAGAACAAGAGCCAGCGCCATCAGCGAGGTAAACGGGAGCCCGCGCGAAAGACGTCGAGGCATGCCGGCCTCCTTCTTCATTCCGGGATCTTCAGGCGCCAGCCCGGCTGGATCATGTCCGGGTTGTGAATCACTTCGCGGTTCTCTTCGTAGATGCGCTTCCACGCCCCGGCGTCCCCGTAGAACTTCTTCGCGATCTTCGAGAGGCTGTCGCCGCTTTCGACGACATACATTCGCATCGTCCTCTGTTTCTCGAGATCCGAGACCTCAGGGCCCCCTGCTGAACCGGAAGGCGCTGTCGACGAGCTCCCCGAGACCACGTCCGAGAAATCCGGTTTTTTCGAGTCGTCGGTCATTTCTTCTCCCTTGCGTCGGCTCCTGCCAGGCAGAGAGCCTCTTGTGAACCAGTGCCCGAGTTGAGACCTTTGGAGCCGGAGGCCAAAGAAAAAAGCGGGGGCGAGCCCCCGCTTCTCCTGTTTCGTTTCGCCGTTACGAGCGGGGCATGAGCGGATCGTTGCCGCTCGTCGTCTTGACGGCGGTCGTGGTCGTTGTCTTCGTCGCGGTCGGCTGCGTCACGATCGAGCCTGTGTCGGTGCGCTCGTAAATCGAGACCCGCGTGCCGGTGCGGCGCCGCATGGTCCGGCGGACGATGAAGATCAGGCCGAGGAGGAGAGCCGCGCCGAGGATCCACATCGAAAGCGGCGAGCGGGTCGTCGTCGTGGTCTCCGTCTGCTGCACCTGGTTGTCGGCGCCGGGGGTAGGCGCGGCAACTCCCGCGGGAGCGTCGGGGACGGTCGAGGCCGCAGCGCCCGTCGTCGAGGCCGCGCCGGAAGGCGGCGTGCCGCCCGTACCGGAGTTGCTGCCGTTGTCCGCGGCGGCAACGCCCGCCGCCGCGCCGACAGGCGCGTTATCCGAATGCGCCGGGGAAACGACCTGCGTGTCAGTCGTCTTCGCCGTGCTCTTCTGAGTCGTCGTCGACGGCTGTATCGTTTTTTTCGACGACCGCGTCGTCATCCGGGAGGACTGCTTCTGTGAAGTCGGGTTGATCGGCTCGACGGCCGGGGATGCGTCGTTCGACGGCGGCGCGACCGAGGGGGCGCTTTGCCCCGCCGGGGGATTGGCCAGATCCGGATTGCTCTGGGGCTGCTGCTGCGTCTGCGGCTGTTGCGGCGGCGGCGGCGGGTTGTCCTGGGCAGACGCGATCGCGACGGTGCCGGCGGCGAAGAGGAATGCCATGAGGAAACGAGTGGCGTAACGCATGCGTTGTCTCCTTCCTTCGTATGAGACTCGCGACGATCGGAGCCTCGATTTTCGGAGCGGCACTTTCGGAATCCGCCGCCTCGTCCTGCGGGGGTGATTTGCCCTCGCACACTCGCAGGAGGAGCACTTTCTGTGCCATGACCCTTCGAGGCTTTCACGCCCGAAACGTTTAAAAATTCGGCAATCTTGCGGAACATGATCTGGCGTGCAGACCGATTTCGCGGCTACGGATTCACACCCGAGACGGGCGAGAAATCGTGTGCGGGCGGCGGGGAGCGGGTGTCAGGGGTGCGGCGGAGAGGGCGCTCGCCGGATGACCTGCACCTGCTGACCCTCGATCAAGGAGTCCGGCGGGCCGTCGATGACCGCCGTACCCGGTGGAAGGCCCGACGTCACTTCGACCTTGTTGCCGAAGTCCCGCCCGATGGTGACGGGGATCAGGGCCGCCCGGTTTCCGTGGACGATCGTCGCCACGCGAGGTCCTTCCGCGCGGAACAGGAGCGCGCTCACGGGAAGGAGAAGCGTGGGGGCGCCGCCCGCGAGCTTCAGATGCACCTGCACGGAGGCGCCCGGCAGGATCGCACCGTCGCGGTTCTCCAGGTCGATCTCGACGAGCATCGTACGGGTCGCCGGGTCGATCGCATTGGAGTTCCGGATGATCTTTCCCGGAACCGTGACACCCGGCCTCTCCGCGACGTCCACCTCGACCGGAAGCCCGGGGGTGGCGGCCGCGGAGCCTGCCTGCGGCACACCGATGAAAACGCGCAGCCGGTCGAGTGTCGCGATGTGAAAGAGCTCGCGTCCCGGTCCGCCGCCCGTGCCCGCGTCGACGAGCTGCCCGACGTTCGCGTTTCGCGCCGTGATCACGCCGTCAAACGGCGCCTCGATCCGTTCGAAGCCGACCATCTGCTGAAGGCGGCGGACGTTCGCCCGTGCCGACTCCGTTGTCGCGTGTCGCGCCGCCAGACCGCCCGCCGCGTTGTCCGCCTCCTGTTTCGAGACGGAGTCGGTTTTCGCGAGCTCCGAGTATCGATCGCCGGTGATTTTCGCCAGGCGCTCGTTCGCTTCGGCGGAGGCGAGCTCCGCCTTCGCCTGCTGTAGTTGCTGTTCGATTTCCGGTGAATCGATCTCCGCCAGCAGCTGACCTTTCCGTACGCGCGCCCCGAGGTCCGCGTACCATTTCTTCATGTAACCCGTAGTGCGCGCATAGATGGGAGCGTCGGTGAACGCCTGCGCGGTCCCCGGAAGCAGAAACTCCCGCATTGGCGCGCCGCGCTCGGGCTCGAAAACCGAGACGATCGGCGCCGCCGTCTTCAGCGCGTCTTCCTTGAGGGAGTTTCGGGAGTGGACTCGAGTGGCAATGCCGAAGCCGGCGAGGATCACGGCGGCCGCGCCGATCCCGAAAAGGGCGCCCCCCGCCCGGCGCGGCGAGACTCTCGGCGGCGGCCCCGCAGGGGCATCCAGCGTGATGTGAGGCGCGGCCGACGCCGCGACAGGCCGGTCGCGCGGATCAGCCACGGGCCGGCTCCTCGCGAGTCGTCAGGGGCCGTGTACCCGCGGCGCCGGCGGACCTGCGGCCATGAAGAAGGCTGAAGAAGGCGGGAACGAAGAAGAGTGTCGCGGCCGTGGCGAGCAGGAGCCCGCCGATCACCGCGCGGCCGAGAGGGGCGTTCTGCTCCCCGCCTTCGCCAATCCCGAGCGCCATCGGGACCATGCCGATGATCATCGCCAGCGCGGTCATGAGCACGGGCCGGAAGCGCGTGACCCCGGCGTTCAAAGCCGCCTCGAGAGCGTTTTGACCCTCTTCCATCTGCTCCTTCGCGAAGCTGACGACCAGGATGCTGTTCGCGGTCGCGACCCCCATGCACATGATCGAGCCGGTCAGGGCGGGCACGCTCATGGTGGTGTGCAACACGAAGAGCATCCAGACAATGCCCGCGATGGCGGCCGGGAGTGCCGAGATGATGATGAAAGGGTCGAGCCACGACTGAAAGTTGACGACGATCAGGAGGTAGACGAGCAGGATCGAGAGCACGAGCCCGGCGAGGAGGCCCTTGAAAGACGTTCGCATGGTCTCCGCCTGTCCTCGCACGACGATCTCGGAACCGCGCGGCAGATCCTTTTTCGCCTGCACGACGATCCGGTTGACGGGCTTCGCGACGCTGCCGAGGTCCGTCCGGTCGACGGCGCCATAGATGTCGATCACCGGCTGGGCGTTGTAGTGCGAAATGCTCCCGAGCTGAGAGCCGCGCGTGATCGTGGCCAGGTTTCCGATGATCTGCGGGGCCCGCCCCGCCGCGCTGCTGATCGGAATGTTTCCGAGGTCCGCGAGCGAGCTGATGCGGTACTGCGGAGACTGCACCGCGACGCTGTAGCTGACGCCGCTCTTGGGGTCCAGCCAGAAGGTCGGCGAGGTCTGCGAGCTGCCGGAGAGCGCGACCAGGAGGTTTGCGGCGACGTCGCGCTGTGTGTAGCCGACCTCCTGCGCACGGACGCGGTCGACGGCCATGAAGAGGCGCGGCGCATCGAATGGCTGCTGAATCCGCAGATCGACGAGCCCGGGGACGTAGCGGATTTTCTCCATCAGCTTCTGGGCGAAGTCGCGATTAGCGTCGAGATTCCGGCCGATCACCTGCACGTCGATGGGCGCGGGGAGGCCGAAGTTCAAAATCTGGCTGACGATGTCGACGGGAAGGAAATAGAAAGTCACTCCGGGAAATCCATGTGTCAGCCTGGCGCGCAGCTCCTGGATCACTTCCGCGGTGGGACGATGATGTTCCTTGAGCGAGACGAGAATGTCGGCGTCCGCGGGGCCGACAGGCGCCGAGTTGCTGTAGGAGAGGTTCAAACCGCTGTACGGAACGCCGATGTTGTCGATGAGCGTCCCCATCTCCTTCGGGCCGATCACCTCGCGGATCACGCCGTCTACCTGGTCGCAAAGGCGCGCGGTCTCTTCGATGCGGGTGCCGGTCCGCGCCCGGAGGTGGAGCTTCAGCTGTCCGGCGTCGACGGACGGGAAGAAATCCTGCCCGAGCCACGGGTACAGGACGACGACGGAGGCGGCGCAGCAGACGAAAAACGCGAGGAGGAACCCCTTCCGGTGGTCGAGGCACAGGGCGAGGGCCCCCCGATAGCCGTGGCGCAGCCTCTCAAACTTTTCTTCGAAGGACTTCTGCATGCGGCTGAAAACGTTCGAGCCGCTCGTTTCGTGAACGCCCGGCGCGTGCTGTTTCAGGAGGTACTTCGCCATGGTGGGAACGAGCGTGCGGGACAGAAAGTAAGACGCCAGCATGGCGAAAACGACCGCCTCGGCGAGGGGCACGAAGAGGTATCGCGCCACTCCGCTCAGGAAGAACATCGGCACGAACACGATGCAGATCGCCAGTGTCGAGACGAAGGCGGGGATCGCGATCTGCGAGGCGCCGTCCAGAATGGCTTCTTCCGTCTCCTTGCCCTGCTCCAGGTTGCGATTGATGTTCTCGATCTCCACAGTCGCGTCGTCGACCAGGATGCCGACCGCGAGGGCGAGGCCGCCGAGAGTCATGATGTTGATCGTCTCGCCGAGAGCCGCCATGAGGAGGATCGAGCAGAGAATCGAGAGCGGGATCGAGACGGCGATGATGACGGTGCTGCGCCAGCTGCCGAGGAAGATCAGGATCATCAGCCCGGTCAGGCAGGCGGCGATGATCGCCTCGCGAACGACCCCGTTGATCGACGCGCGAACGAAAAGGGACTGGTCGTTCAACGGGGTGATCGTCAGCTCCGGAGGCAGGCCCCCCGCAATCTTCGGGAGCTCTTCCCGAACCCTCGAGATGATGTCCAGGGTGGAAGCGGCCCCCGTCTTCATGATCGTCAGCAGGGACGCGCGCTGGCCGGCGACCCGGACGATGTTCGTCTGCGGCGGATAGCCGTCCCGGACCTGCGCCACGTCCCGGATGAAGATCGTCGATCCGTTGGCGCTGCGGATCGGGATCTCGTTCAACCCCTGGATGCTGGTCGGGCTGCTGTTCATCTCGACGGCGTACTCGAAGTTCCCGATCTTCGAGGTCCCGGAGGGAAGAATCAGGTTCTGGGCGCTGATCGCGTTGACGACGTCGGTGGGACCGAGTCCCTTCGCCTGCAGGGCGGGAAGGTCCAGGTCGATCTGCACCTGCCGCTGCTTGCCACCGTATGGAAAGGGGATCGCCGCGCCCTGCACGGTCGCGAGCTGCGTGCGGATGTAGTTGTTTCCGAAGTCGTAGAGCTGCTGCTCGGTGAGTCCGCGCCCCGAAAGGGCGAGCTGCAGGACAGGCACGCTCGAGGCGTTGTAGGTGATGATGAAAGGCGGGTTCGTGCCGGGCGGCATGGACCTCACGGAAGTCTGCGAAAAGGCGGTCACCTGCGCGACCGCCGCCTCGATCTTCGCTCCGGGCCGGAAGAAGATCTTGACGACGGAGATTCCCGAAAGCGTCTGCGACTCGATGTGCTCGATGTCATTGACCGTAGTCGTCAGTCCCCGTTCGTATCCGGAGACGATCCGGTTCGACATCTCGGGAGCGGACAGCCCGACGTAACCCCAGACGACGCTCACGACGGGGATGTTGATGTTGGGAAAAATGTCCGTGGGGGTGCGCAGGATGACGAGGGGCCCGAGGATCAGGACCACGAGCGCCAGCACCACGAAGGTGTAGGGGCGGCGCAGCGCCAGCCGGACGATCCACATCGAGCGCTTCTCCTCCTGTTAACTTTGCCGCCGGGGCGGGCCGGAATCGGGATTCTAGCCGCAGGTCCGCCGGCCGGGGAGTTAGAGTGCGCGCAGGCCGTCGGGTGCCCGGGAAGAAGACGCTCCGTGTCGGAAATCAACTGCCGGGACGGCCCGAGACACAACCGGCTTGGGAGAAACCGATGCGCTCCCCCGAAGAAGTCTTGAAACTTTTCGCCTATAACCGATGGGCCAATGCCCGTGTTCTCGACGCCGTGGGCGGCCTTTCCGCTGACGAACTCTCCCGCCCGCTCGGCGGCAGCTTTCCGTCCCTCCTGGAAACCCTGGCGCACCTTTATGCCGCGGAGTGGATCTGGCTCGAGAGGTGGCATGGCCGGTCCCCCCGCGGACTTCCGGGGGAGTTGGGTACTCTGGACGATCTGCGGCGGAAGTGGACCGCGGTCGAGGAGCAGCAGACATCGTTTGTCTCGGCCGTGGCCGCGGCGGCGCTGTCGGACGGGGTCGTGTACGTGAACGTCGCCGGAGAGAGCCGGAGCTATCCGCTGGGAGAGCTGCTCGTGCATCTCGTCAACCACTCCACCTACCACCGCGGGCAAGCGGTCACGATGCTGCGCCAGCTCGGCAAGAGCGCGCCCTCGACGGATTACATCCTGTTCCTGGACGGCGCGGGCTCGAGAGCTAGCTGACCCTCGGCTGGAAAAGGCCGAGCAGCAGAAGGTATCCCCCGTACGCCACCAGCCCGGCGCCCGCGAAGGCCATCAGGGGAACTCCGAAACGCATCCTCTCGATCACTTCGAGCGCGCCGCCGATGTCGCGATAGCTTCCCGGGTCGACATCTTTCGCAGTTCGGATCAGAAACCAGCCGATGATTCCGGACACGATTCCCCGCACGGCGTATCCGAATCTTCCGACGCGCACCGCCACGGAGGTCGCGCGCTTCAATTTCCCGCGCGGGAGACGCTGCGGGAGCCGCCCGGACAGTCCCTGCCACACCTGGACGGCCCCGACCGCCATCACGATGCCGCCGGCGATCTGGAGCGTCCGGGGTCCCCAGCTCTGCGAAAGCAGCCAGGCGAGGGCCGGGCGCGTGCTCGCGCCGCGTCGGTGGAGCAGCAGGCGCACGGCAAGCCACCCCATCAGGGCATGCGCGATCGCGTCGAAGAACGAAACGATCCTCGCGAACACCGATCGGCCGGGGTCCCCGGCCTCCAGAATCCTTCCGAGCGTGAACGCCGCAAGTCCGGCGGCGATCCCCCAGAGGATCAGCGGGCCTTGAGGGTGCAGAAGCAACAGGCGGAAAGCGGCGCCGAAGCCCCGCGCCCGCACTCGTCCGCCCTCGAAAGCGATGAAGAAAGCAAGCACGCCGAGCGTCACGTACACCGACCCGAGCGCGGCATAACCCACACGGATCAGGACGGTGCGAAGCGGATGTCTCGCCAATCGCTAACGCCTGCTCAGGACCACGGCGGGGCGAAGGAAAGGGGACGCGGGCACCGTCCAGGCGCGCGCCGCGTGTCCCTCGGGCGGCGAGACCACGAACCGTTGCAGGAAGCTGGCCGTGGCGGCGGCGACCGCGTCCCAGGCGTCTTTCGTCGACGAGTCACCGGAGGTGGCGGCCGCCAGGGACGGGGCGCCGGCCGCGAGAACCCCCATGCTCGAAAAATGGACGTGCCGCATGTCGTCCACTCGCACCAGCCAGCGGTCGGACCGGACCAGCGCACGAAGGGGAGTGAGGTCGGAGACCAGGAACCTGTCGCCGATCTCGTACAGGTGGAGGATCGGCGTGACGGCGGTCTCGAAATTGAAGCCGCGGGTCGTCTCGAAGATACCTTTCCCCGCGACGGCGCCGATTCCGCCGTCGAGACTGACGAGCGCGGCAGCGTCCGTGTCGCGCATCGCGAGGAGAAGGGCTGCCCGGGCCCCGAAGCTGTGGCCGACCAGTCCGTAACGGCCGGGGCGAACGGTCGGTTCGCGGCGGACGACGTCCAGAGCGAAAGCGAGGTCCGCCGCCTGGTCGATTGCCTGTGCGGGGATCTCCTCCTCGCTCGTCATTCGACCGCCGATCCGCGCCTGGGAGGGGACGCTCGCGACGGCGAACCCGCGCGAGGCGAGAAACTCGCCGAGGAAAGCCTGGTCATGGAGGGAGTGGCCGTTGCCCTGGGCGATCAGAACGAGCGGAAATCGTCCGGCGAGCGGAGCGGCGCCGCGCGCCGCGCCCATGCGCGTCGAGAGAAGAGATTCCGCTTCCGCGGGCTTTACCTCGACGGACGCGAGAAAGGAGCGGAACTGCGCGAGAGCCTGGTCGTCGGCGGCGGCGGTCGAGGGGGAGAACGACGTCTCGCGGGCGGACAGCAGGTAGTAATCGTGGTACGTGAGCTCCGGGGACGCGGATGCCGAGGGATACCAGAGGGCGATCTGAATCGGTCGCCCCTTCGGGAACCGCGCGGACGCTCGGGCCCCATCCAGACGCTCGAGCACCTGGAACCCGACGAGACCGCGCGGGGAAGCCGCCGAGGAGGCGGGCAGCGCGCCGGCGAACGCCAGAAGGGTGACGAAGAGCAGGAGAAGTCTTCGCATCCGGAGGAGTCTATCGGTGTCGCTCCGCCGGCTGCGGCCGCGGCAGCTGTCCCGAGGACGGGTGGATAATTTCGAATCCGATGACGGACGCCGCAGCGTCTCCCGCCCCTCCGGAGCTCGACCGCTTCGGCGCGTGGCTCCGCGCATTCGCGCGGCTGATGTTTCGATTCCTGTGCGCGGCGTGGTTCGTCGGTGCGATCGAGATCATCCGGCGGGGAACCGCCGATTCGGGCGGGCTCGACCTGCGGGCCTCCGGAGCGGTCCTCGTGCTGGCGTCTCTGGCGATCCTGGGGATCGTGATCCTCTGGCGTTCGCGCGCCAGCCCCGTCCGGGAAGTTCTCGAGCTCTCCGCGATGATCGGGCTCTGGACCGGGATGGTGGCTCTGATTCCGTAGGGAGCCCGCTTCCGGGCACTGCCGGCCCGTTTCTCGATCGGACACCATCTGTCGCCGGGCCGGGTCTTCAATGGCCCCCGGAGGATCGATGTACCTCGTGGCGCGGCTCGAAACGTCCGGACGGTTCGCCTTCAGGTTCCTGTGCGCCGCGTGGCTGGTCGGGTCCCTGGAGATCCTTCCGCGATGGGCGGCGCCCGGGTTGCCTCCCATCGAGATTTTCGTGAGCGCGTGCGGGGCGTCGGCGATCCTCGGGGCGATGTGTCTCTGGCGCACGCGGGAGAACGGGGCGCGGGAGTTGATCGAGTCAGGCGCTGCACTCGGCTTCTGGGCGGGGGTGTTCGCCCTGCTCGTGTGAGACGAGCAGGAGGACGTCGGACCGGCGACCGCCGGGCCGCAGACGCGTCCAGAAGACCCGCGGCGGGATCCCCTCGAGACTCGGCGAGGACCATCGAAAGCCCGGCTCGAGTCGAAAGTGGTCTCTCAACATCCCGGGCGCTCCTCGGTGTGCCGCGACAGACGTTGATCTTCCGCCTCGCCGGTACCGGGCTGGAAGTGCTCCCGATCTTTTTCAGAAGCTTGTGACGTAGCGCGGGGAATGTGCGGTCCGGGATGCTCGCTCCTGACGCTGAGAATCTATTCGGCGGGCCGTTCCTTTGAAGCGGTACACCGGGAAGGCCTCGCGAGCAAAAAAAGTCGGGGCGGGCCGGGGCCCGGGCCCGCCCCGACATGACTTTTGAGGCAAGCTCAGTGCGAGACTGCGCCGTCCGTTGGCCCCGGAACGCCGGTTCCGAACAGCAGCCGCCCTTCCGAGAGCGAGGTGTCGCGCAGACTGACCGCGAGCGCTTCCGCCAGGGTCTCCACCGCCGAGACTTCGATCTGGTTGCGGACCTCCGAAGTCAGATCTTCGAGGTCCGCCTCGTTGTCCTTCGGGATCAGGATGTGCCGGATGCCGGCCCGCACGGCGCCGAGGATCTTCTCCTTCAACCCGCCGATCGGAAGGACCCGGCCCGAAATTGTGATCTCGCCGGTCATGGCGAGGTCGTTCTTCACGGGACGCTTCGAAAGGGCGGAGACGACGGCCGAGGCCATCGCGATGCCCGCGGACGGCCCGTCCTTCGGAATGGCGCCGGCGGGAACGTGGATGTGGATGTCGCGCTCGAAGTCCGTTTCCTCGATCCCGAGCCAGGCCGCGTGCGACCGGGCGAAGGTCCAGGCGGCGCGGGCGGACTCCTTCATGACGTCGCCCAGCTGGCCCGTCAGAATGAGCTCGCCCTTCCCCCGCATGAGAGAGGCCTCGACGAACATGATGTCGCCTCCGGCCGGCGTGTAGTACATGCCGGTCGCGATGCCGACCTGGTCCTCGTTGGCCATCTTCTCCGGGTGCACCCTGGGCCGGCCGAGGAGCGTGCGCACGTCGGCGCGCTCAACGACGGACGCTTCGATTTCCCGGGCCGCGATGCGGCGGGCCACCTTTCGGGCGAGCTTTCCGACCTCTCGCTCGAGCTGTCGGACGCCCGACTCCCGCGTGTACGCCGCAATGACTTCGCGCAGCGCGTCGTCGGTGATCTCGAGCTGCGCCTTCTTCAAGCCGTTCTCTTCCACCTGCCGCGGGACGAGGTAGCTCCTCGCGATCGCCAGCTTTTCCTGCTCCGTGTAGCCGGCGAAATTGACGATCTCCATCCGGTCGAGAAGCGGTCCGGGAATGTTCTGGATGAAGTTCGCCGTCGCAATGAAGAGGACCTCCGACAGGTCGAAAGGCACCGAGAGGTAGTGGTCCGTGAAGCTGTCGTTCTGCGCCGGGTCCAGGACCTCGAGCAAGGCGCTCGCGGGGTCTCCCTGGAAAGAAACGCCGAGCTTGTCGACTTCGTCGAGCAGGAAGACGGGGTTCCGGGTGCCCGCCTGCTTCATGCCCTGGATGATCCGCCCGGGAAGCGCGCCGATGTAGGTGCGCCGGTGGCCGCGGATGTCCGCCTCGTCGCGGGCCCCGCCGAGGGAGATGCGGACGTACTTGCGTCCCATGGCGCGCGCGATCGACTTTGCGATCGAGGTTTTTCCCACTCCCGGAGGTCCGGCGAAAAGGAGGATGCGGCCCCGCGCGCGGGCGGACTGCCGCTCCTCTTCCTTCACGGCGCCCGGCTGGGGCTGCCCGTCGAGGGATTCCGCGGAGGCTTTCTTTTCGGCCTCCGCCTTCTCCGATTCCTTCCCCGCGGATTGCGCGAGCTGCCGGACCGCGAGGAACTCCAGGATGCGGTCCTTCACGTCCGACAGGCCGAAATGATCCTGGTCGAGAACTTCGGACGCCCGCTGCACGTCGAGGTGCTCTTCACTTCGAAGGTTCCAGGGAAGCTCTGAAACGGTCTCGAGGTAAGTCCGGATGACCTGCGACTCGACCGACTCGCGGCCGATGCGCGTCAAGCGCTGCCACTCCCGATCGACTTCCTTGCGCGCCTCGGGGGGAAGGTCGAGAGCGTCGAGCTTCGCGCGAAGCTCCTTCAGGCCCTCTTCCTGGGCGCCTTCGCCCTCGCCGAGCTCCTTCTGGATCGCACGCACCTGCTCGCGGAGATAGGCCTCCCGCTGACGGCTGCCGATCTCTTCCTTGACCTTCGACTGGATGTCTTCCTGCGCCGAAAGCACGTCGATGTGCCGCTGGACGTGCACGAGCACACGCCGGAGGCGGTCTTCGACGGAGAGCGTCTCGAGAAGAGACTGGCGTTCGGAAACGGGGATGTCGATGTAACCCGCGACGACGTCGGCCAGCTTGCCGGGCTCGTCGACCTCGGCGAGAATCTGCTCGATGGCCTCGTTCGGAAGACCCATCTTTCGGCCGAGCTCTGCGGCGCGCTCGCGCGCCTCCCGGTGAAGGCCGACAAAGGCCGCGTCGCGCGCGTCGAGCGGCAGCATCTCGGCCGCCTCGCTCACCTGCGCCTCGAGGTATCCCTTGCGGGCGGCGATGCGCATCGCTATTCCGCGGCTCTGCCCTTCGAGGACGAGCCGAATCCCGCCGAGCCCCCGCTGGACAGAGCCCAGGGTGGCAATCGTGCCGATGGTGTAGAGCCCTTCGGGTGTGACCTCGTCGCCATCCTGCCGCTGCGCGACCGCAAAGACGCGCCGCTTGACATCGGTCAACGCCGCCTCGATGGCGCGCAGAGTTCCGGGCCGGCCCGCCGCGATCGGCAGAGCGACGCCGGGCAGAAGAACCGAGTTCCTCATTGGAACAACGGGGAGAGTCAGCAACTCAGACATTCTCATCAACCTTTCCTTCCTGAAGCGGGCGAGAGTCGCCGGTTCAGGCCGCCAACGCAAAATACGGAGGAACGCGCGTTCCGGGTTCATCGCCGGGACGCGCGGAAAGCCGCGGCCGATGCGGCGCGAGCAGGCGCAACGCTCGCCACCAGGAGAGAACAAACCCTTATTCCCGGACCCGTCGATTTCGGTGAAGAACCGCCCGGCTCGGCCGGACTGAAACCGCGGCAATTGGCGATTGGGGGCGCAACCGCGTCGCGGGGCGTCCCGGCCGCGCGACCCCGGGATCGGGAACCCCGGGCCGGCGGTCGTGAGTCGGGTGCGATCCCTGTCCCCGGGAGCGTGAAACCCGGCTGTTTCCTCGACCCACGGTTTCCGAGAGGGCAATCGACGTCTGAGCCGCCAACTGCCCCGCCCCGTCAGGCGCGAAACCGGGCGGAGCAGGCCCGAAACGGTGTCCAGCCTCCTCGAGACGGGGGACCGCCAGAAGGTCGACCTGCCTGGAAGAGGTCCCCGGATACGGGGAGCGCCGCGCAAGACCGCCCGGGCGATGCAACTCAGGCCTCTTTTTCAGTCTTGTGTTGACCGCAGGGGGCCTGCTGCCATAGGTTTCGATTAAATAAGAGGAATCAAATGAAAAGAGCGATCGGGCTGCGCGGGTCGACCACACTTGCCCTGGCGATTCTCGTGATGTCCGCCGCTTTCGTTTCCGCGGACCAGCTCACAAACTTCACCACCGTCTCGAATACGGACTTTTTGACGTTCGGGGTGGGCGGAATGCGCGGGCAGGGAACCGGGAGCATCGTCGTGACCGGAGTTTCCGGAACGGTCACGACCGCCTACCTCTACTGGCACTTCCGACAAACGACGTAGGCGATGCCAACGCGACGGTCACGTTCAACGGAACGTCGATCGTCGGGACGAACATCGGCAACAGCGCCCCCAACTGCTGGCCTTTTACGAACTCCAAGGGCTATCGCGCCAACGTGACCGCGCTCGTGACCGGCAACGCGACGTACACCCTGGCGAACTTCCTCAAGGCATCTCCCGTCGCGGACATCAACGGCGTGTCGCTGCTCATTTTCTTCAACGACGGCAACCCGGCGAACAACCGGGACGTCGTCATCTTCAATGGCAACGACTCGAACATCGCGAACACGTTCGACGCCGCGGGTTGGAGCGCCACGCTGGCGGGGATCAACTACGCCAGCGGCACGGCCAACATGCGCCTGATCGTCAGCGACGGACAGGCATTTTCCGATGACGCGCTGCAGGTCAACGGGGTGACGCTTCTTCCGTCTGGCGGCGCAAACTGGGAAGGCAACACCCTCCCGGACCAGGGGACGGCGTCCGTTACGAATGGAGGGCTGTGGGACCACCGCAGTTTCGACGTCACATCTCTCCTCTCTCCCGGTCCCAACACGCTGACCATCCAGCCGACGGCCTACGTCAATGACTGTCTGTCGCTGATCGCGGCGATCTTCGATCTGCCGGCCGGCGCGGCTCCGCCGACGCCCACTCCCTCCGGTCCGGTGCCGACGCCCACTCCCTCGGTTCCGGTGCCCGCCGCGGTCGTCCCGACGCTCCATTGGGAAGGCTTCATGGCTCTGGCGGCCGCGCTCGCCATCATCGGTTTCTGGGGTCTGAAGTCCCGCTGATCTCTCGCGCCCCGCGCGGCTCTCGAGCCGCCGCGCGGGGCGCGTTCTGATTCGTTTTTTGAGTCGCGGCTCCCGGCTCAGTCCGACATCCAGACAGTCTCGCCCGTCTGAATGAAAAACAGGCCCGCGCGCGTCGGGCGGCCGGTCAGCTCCCGCCAGCGCCGCCGGTAGTGCTCGATCTGCGGCTCGTAGAAACGGACGAGCGCCTCGCGATTTCCCGCGACCGTGTCGGACTTGTAGTCGATGAGGACCCAGCCAGCTTCCTCCTCGAACACCAGGTCGATCGCGCCGGTGAAAAGCGTCTCCGCGGGTCCCCCTGTGATGCCCAGCTCGGACGAGGGGATGGAGACCGCGAACGGCACCTCGACCAGGCAGCGGCCGGAGGCGCGGGCCCGGTTCCAGAGAGGGGAACGCCGCACGCCTTCGACGGCAGTGAGCGCCTCTTCGAGGTCCTCGGGAGGCCGTTCCTCCTCGGCGAGCACGTTGACCGCGTACGCGCGGAGGTCGAGCGAAGGGTCGCGCATCGCCGCTTCGAGGAGCCGGTGCAGCGCACTGCCCCAGGACATCCCCTTGCCCGTCCCCGAGGTGAAGGGACGGCCGGCGGGATCGGCCGAAGCGTGGGCGATGGCCGTGACGCTCATCGCCGAGTACGTAGGCCCGGCCGACGTCAAAGCCCGGCTCCTGCGCCGCGCACGGACGTCCTTCAGCGCCGCCGCCATTTCGCGCGAGGCTCCGATCTTTTCGGGATCGAGGACTCCGGGCACGGACTCCGGGAGGTGGCGGGTCAGGTTCGCGTCGAAACGGAGCCAGGGGCCGCCCAGTTTCCCGTCCTTGTTCCGACGGAAGCTCACGACCAGTCCTTCGCGGGCGCGAGTCGCGGCGACGTAAAGCAGTCGCTCGTCTTCGCGCGCCAGAAACTCTTCCTCTCTGGCCTGCTTCTCCTCCCAACCGAGGGGCCGGGCGATCTCTTCTGACGAGTGGCCGAGCCGGCGCTGAACCAGGATGTGCGCCCGGGCCGGATCTGTCGAGCGGTCGATCCACGCTTTGGGAGGCTTCGGGCCGGGATCGGTCGGATCGGCCAGGAACACCACACGCGCTTCCAGCCCCTTCGCCCGATGGAGCGTCATGAGGCGCACGACGTCGGACCGGCCCGGCCGCGTGACCATCTCTTCGACCTCTCCCGCCATCGTGAGGTCCCTCAGGCGACGGACGATCTCTGGATATGACTGACGCTCGCGGGAAAGCTCGCGCGCGACAGCCATCGCCTTCAGAAGATTTCCCGCGCGGGCGTCGCCGAGGGTTCCTCCCGCGGCGAGTGCGATGAGCCCGATTCGCTCGAGGAACCGCGAGAGCGCGGCGGCCGGCGGAAGAGTGTCGGCGAGCTCCGCGCCTTCTCTCAGGAGTCCGAAGGCCCGGCGAATGCGCGCATCGGCGGTCGTCCCCGGGGTCGTCCGGAAATCGAAGCGGCCACCGGCTCGCTGAAAGCGGTAGAGGCACTCGTCCTCGAGACCGAAGAGCGGCCCTCGAAGCGTGGCGACGAGAGCAGTCGCGTCGTCCGGGTCCGCGACCGCTTCGACGGCCGAAAGAAGCGCGCGTATCTCGTCGGACTCGCGAAACGCGCCCCCGCCCGCGATTTCGTACGGGATCTCCCGGGCCTCGAGCGCCCGGGCGTACGAGGGGAGGTTTCTGCGCCGCCGCGCCAGGATCAGGAAGTCGGAAGGCGCGGCGCCTCGTTCCCCGAACGGCGGCTTGCCTGCGAGCGCGGCGGCGATCGCATCGCCGATCCGCTCGGCGTCCTGGCCCGCGATCTCCGAGTGCCGCACCGAAGTAGGCACTTCCAGCCGGTAGACCCCGAGATCCTTTGCGGTCTGTCCTGAAAAGGGTGCGAGGGGAACGTGGGCGGCCTGGGACGAGTTTCCGACCCGCGGGAAGATGCCCTCGAACATCCCGTTCGCCCACCCGCAGATTTCCGAGCTCGAACGAAAGTTCGTCGAAAGACGGAGCACCTCTCCCCCGGACTTTTCGAGGATCTGCGCGACGGTGTCATACGTCTGAATGTCCGCGCGTCGGAAGCGGTAGATGGACTGCTTCGGATCGCCGACCACGAAGAGCGAGCCCGGGACCGGCTTCAGCTTTCGCCAATCTTTTTCCTCGACGTCGCTGCCGGTCAGGTAGAGCAGCACTTCCGCCTGAATCGGATCGGTGTCCTGAAACTCATCGACCAGCACCGGAGTGAATCGCGGCTGGAGCGCCCGTCGGACCGCGGGGTGGTTGCGCAACAGGTCCCGCGCGGACAGGAGCTGGTCCTGAAAATTGATCCGCCCTTCCCGGCGGCGCCACATTTCGTACTCTCTGGCTGCGGGGACGATGACAGCCAGGGCAATCGGGTGAAGGTACTCCCGCCAGGCGCGCAGCGACGGATGAAGGACGTCTGCGCGAAACTCCGTCAGGTCCTTAAAGACCGTCTCGGCGGCGGCCTTGCCGCCAGGCCAGCGCTTTACTTTCGGTTCGCTCGCGCGATCGAGCTCCCGCAGAACCGACACGAGCTCGGGAGTCGAGTCGAGGTCGACGAGCCGGCGCATGCGTTCCGCCGCTCGGATGCTCGCCTGCAGCTTGTCCCAGCCCTCCGCGGGCACGGCCGGAGGGATCGCGGGGAAAACGCGGTCCAGGAACGACTCGAGACGGGGCCGCACCCGGGAGAGATCGGGCGGGGGGCCGGCGGGCGCCGCCACGGCGTCGACGTCGCTGTTCTCGCAAAGGACTTCGTACGCGTCGCGGAGGTGCTCGAGCTGCATCCCGGCCTGGAGAAGGCGCGCCAGGACCGGGCTCCCCTCCGTGAAGAGGCGGTCGCCGTACCGGCGCCAGGATTCCGCCCGCTCCGCCGCGTCCTCAGCCTCGTCCATTTCTTCAAAGCCCGGGTCGAGTCCCGCTTCGACGGGCCGCTCGCGGAGGAGCCGGGAGCAAAACGCGTGAATTGTGCCGATGAAGCACGCGTCGAGCGATGCGAGGGCGGTTTCGAATTTCTCGCGTCGCGCCGTATCGGTCTCACGCCGCGAAGCCTCCTCCAGAGCGTTCTGGAATTTCTGGTCGAGCTGGGCCGCGGCCTTGATCGTGAAGGTCACCGCACAAATCCGGTGGACCGGCGTACCCGCGGCGACGAGGGCCACCATGCGCTCCACGAGGCTGGTGGTCTTTCCCGTGCCGGCAGCCGCTTCGACCAGCAGGTTCCGATCGATGGCTTCCCGGATCGTGGAACGCTCGCCCTGATCGCGCAGCTCAGACGTCACGAAGGGTCTTCCATGCGGCGATCACCCTGTTGGACGTCTTTGCGATCTTGATCTTGCTGTTTTTGCCGGCCTCTTCGCGGTCCTCGCAAAACGCGGTGAGCTCCCGGCACGGGAAGCAGTCCGAATCCTTGTCCGGCGTGTGCGGGAAGGCGCCCTCCGCGAGCATGTCGAAAACGGTATTGAGAGCTGCCCGGGTTTCCTCCTCGGAGCCGCGGATCGCAAACCGCTCCCCCAGTCCCTTGCGACCCGGAAAGAAGTAGCCGGAACCGGCGACCGACGCCGTCTCGCCATCGCGGGCGAGCAGCGTTTTGAGAGCCAGGCTGTAAAGGGCCGGCTGGATCTGCTTTCCTCCGGCGATTCCGAGCTGCTCGTGCGTGTAGAGCGCGGTGCCGGTCTTGTAGTCCCAGATGTGAAACCGACCGTCGCGGTGGCGATCCACACGGTCGATCGCTCCCCGCAGGCGCACCGAGCGCCCTCCCCCGAGGGCGATTTCCACCGGCTCCGGGTACCGGGATGGCCGGTCCTCGTTCACGATGCCGAAAGAAACCTCGAAGGCGTAGGGCTCCACGTCGGCCGCTCGGGCCGACTCGGACATGAGAAAGGTGCGGCAGGCGAATCGTACGTCGTCGCGGCGCAGCGAGTAGGCGAGCTCGCTGCGAGGCGGCACGATCTTGCGCATCTCGAGAAGCTCGCTGTCCGCGAACGCCTCCAGCCGCTCCAGATCCGCCGGGAAAACGGGCCGGCGGCGCCGGCTCGTCAAATCTTCGAGGAACACCCGGAAGATCTTGTGAATGAGGCTGCCCGAGGTCCGCCCGTCGAGCCACTCGGAGCCCTTTTCCTCCGGCTCCTCCGGCGGCTCGAGCTTGAGGACGTGCCTAAGGAAATACCCGAAAGGACAGTCCGCAAGAGCCTGGATCCGGGATGCGGACATGGGCTCGCCATTGGTCCGCGGATCGAGCTCCGGGGTCGGCGACGAGAAGACGCCGTCCCAGGCGGTCAACTCGGGGGAGCGCCGCGCGGCTTCTGCCCGCAGACCATCTTCGAGCCAGGGGTGAAACGACGCGATCGCCGCCTCCGTCCCCGGCCCTCGCCGGTCGCCGATGCGAGCCAGCCACCACTCGGTTTCGTCGAGCGCGTGATCGAGATCAGGAACGAATCCCTCACCGTCCCCGAGCGCCGCGGCCAGACGAGCGTAGTCGGCGTCACCCTCGCCCGCGCGGAGCCGGAAAGCCTCGAGGAGAAACGGGGAGGGGAAGACTTCGCCGGGGTTGGCCAGGTCGCGCAGTCCCCACCCGGCGTATCCGAAAGTGACCCGGCCGCGCAGGCGGGCCACTGTGGCCCGAAGCGCCTGCGCCGTTTCGCGCGAACGCTGGGGCGTAAGAGGTAATTCGACGGAGGACAATTCGTTGATCCGCAGGCGTTCTTCGTCCGAAAGGACGGGGTCTTCGCGGCCGCCTCCCGGGTGCCTCTTTTCATCGAGCCCGATGACGAACGTGTGTGGCCGGCCCGAGAAGCCGCCGGACCGGAAATCGGCGAAGTGGAGGCGGCCCGGGCGCGGGCGGTCGGATGTGAGGTGGAGGGAAAGGACGGCGTCTTCGAGGCGGCCCACGGCGCGGGTGACGGTGACGGGCGCTCCCGAGAGCGATTCGAATTCACGGAACAGCTTCTCGAGGGCCGCGGCAGACGCCGCATCGAGATCGCCGGTCACACGGGCGAACTCCCGGACGAAGTCGCGCGCTCCGCGGGAGAGTGACCCAAGGTCGATCTGGCTTTCCTCCGGAGCGAGCGAGAGCGCGCGGGAAAGGAAGGCCCTGCCCGCGGCGAGCGCGGCCAGCCGTCGGTCGCGCCACGCTTTCCGAGCGTCGGAGTCGTCGTCCTCTTCCGGGCGGGCCTTGCGGAACTGGATTTCCGCGGCGCGGCGCTCGAGGGCCGAGAGATGACGCTCGCGTCCCCATCCGATGCCGGCGCGGCGCATCTCGCGGGCGGCGGCGAGAGGGCCGACCCGCGACAGCCCTTTCGGGAAGGTCAGAACGCCGGAGGAAAGGGCTTCCCGGAGGATGTCCGCCTCGAAGCCGTTTCCTATCCAGCGCAGGTACGCCAGTGCGGCGCGCCCCGGACGTGTGAATGCCGCCGCGATGCCTCCGGCGAACGTGCAGGGAACGCCGTGCTCCGCGGCGAGCTCGAACGCGAGCGCCGGATAGGTCGTCGCGTCCGTATGGAGGACCTCGGCGTGATCGAACGGAATCCCCGAAGCGAGAATCTCCCGGAAGACGGCGCGGATTTCGTTTTCCTCGCCGGCCGCGCGGAACACGCGGGCCTCGCGCGCGCGTTCCTCCCACGAATCGGCCGCGTCTGCGGGCACCGCGAGAAGACGATTGCCGGCGACTCGCTCCAGGAAGGCGTGTTCCGCGGCCGAGACGTCGAGGTCCTCGGGGAGCAGAAACAGAGGGCCGTTCGCCGCGGGGGAGGCGATCTCCGTGGCACGGCGAAGCACCTCCGCCCGATCGACCCACTTCCCGTTCCGGAGGGCGGATTCGTAGCTCTCCAGGATCGCGCGGAGCTCGCGCGGTTTGCGCGGATCCGCGAAGGCGCGGGCGGGCAGGGCGCCGGGAGTCAGTCCCGCCGCGCGCAGCTCGTCAAACGCATGCTGTACCGCGCGGTGGAAGCCGGGGCGGTCGGCGAGGGCCCCGAAGTAGGAGTGAGCCTTGAGGTCCTTCGCGCACGATTCTTCGATCAGGGCGAGCGCCTGCGCGCGCGACAGCAGTCTCGCTCCCTCGCGGGCAATCGCGGGTCCGGCAATGCCGTGCGCCAGCGTCCGCAGGGTCTCGACGCGCAGGTTGAGCACGAGGCCGCCCGAGCGCGCCAGCCGTTCGACGATCTGATGGCCGATGAGAAGCGACGGCGCGAGCAGGACCTTCCCGTCGAGCGGATGCTCCGACGCGAGGCGCTTCAACTCGTCAATCAGCACCGAAGCGGGAGGAGACGCGTACGGGCCGGCCGCGCCCGGGGTGTCGGGCGTCATCGCCGGGCGCGGCGGAGCCCCGGGAGGCCGCGGCGGAGTCGCGGGAGGCGAGGCGGGCACAGGCTCCGCGTCGAACGGAAGGAGAGGTTGAACGGCCACCGAAGCGGCGATCTTACGATGCGAGCCGGACGAATGGTGTCTGAGGGGAGGCGAAGGGCGAAGGGCGAGCGGCGAAGCGCTTCGAAGTCCGGTTGGGCTTCCCGGTTTCCTACGAGTGCGCGATCCCCGGATCCTTCTCCGGCTCCTGGTCGTCCTCGCCGCGGACTTCCCGTTTGACGGGACCTTCCTGCTGCTCCATCTGGTGGAACATCGCGTCCTTCTCCTTCTGGGACATGCCGGAGTCGACGCCGGGCTTGTCCGAGTCAGGACCCGCGTACGGCGTGCGCCAGTCTTTCTTCGCGTCTGTCATTTGAAGACCTCCGGCGGGATGCTATTCAATTAGTGAGCCAGGGGGAGGCGGCCGGCGCTCGGCGGGCGCGCCGCGCCGGCGCCGGGCGTCGGTAGGGACTCCAAAGAGAGGCGTTTCGCCCCTTCGCCCTTCGCCCCGCGCCCTCCTCCAGAGATACACTTCCGTCTG
Organism: Thermoanaerobaculia bacterium; assembly: GCA_038253555.1. Classification (GTDB taxonomy): domain Bacteria; phylum Acidobacteriota; class Thermoanaerobaculia; order UBA5066; family Gp7-AA6; genus JALYUA01. The sequence continues at coordinate 2,040 of JBBSGZ010000031.1, read as the reverse complement.
CTCGAGCTGGGGGAGCCCACTCCGCGCATGCGGCGCGGACGGCTGAGAGTCCGGGACTGCCACCGGAGACCCCGAAGACCTGACGCGGGTAATGCCGCCGTAGGGAGGAAAAGATGAGCACCCACCGCGACGCCGTTCCGTCCAACGAAGTTGCCAACCGCGAGCCTCTGGCAGGCTCGAAAAAAGTCTATGCCGCTGGGCCGGGCGGGATGCGCATTCCCTTTCGCGAGATCGCGCTGCATCCGACGCGCGGGCTGCGGGGAGAGACCGATATTCATCCGCCCTTTCGCGTTTACGACACGTCGGGTCCGTACACTGACCCCGCATCCGCGATCGACCTGCGGGAGGGACTGCCCGAGCTGCGCCGCCCGTGGATCCTGGCGCGGGGCGAGTACGACCGATCGGCTCCGGTCCGGGTCAACGCTCCCGATCTCGCGATGGCGCGGCCGCGGGAGGTCCTGCGAGGCCGCGGCGCCGTGACGCAGATGCATTACGCCCGCAAAGGCACCGTGACCCCCGAGATGGAGTTCGTCGCCATCCGCGAGAACGCCGATCCGGAGTTCGTCCGGAGCGAGGTCGCCCGGGGGCGCGCGATCATCCCCGCCAACGTCAACCATCCCGAGTCCGAGCCGATGATCATCGGCCGCGGCTTTCTCGTGAAGATCAACGCGAACATCGGCAACTCGGCCGTGACCTCTTCGATCGAGGAAGAGGTCGAGAAGATGACCTGGTCCGCCCGCTGGGGCGCCGACACGGTGATGGACCTCTCGACGGGCAGAAACATCCACGAGACGCGGGAATGGATCCTCCGCAACTCGCCCGTGCCGATCGGCACCGTTCCGATCTACCAGGCCCTCGAAAAGGTCGGCGGGAAGGCCGAGGAGCTCACCTGGGAGATCTATCGGGACACGCTGATCGAGCAGGCGGAGCAGGGCGTCGACTACTTCACGATTCACTCCGGCGTGCTCCTGCGGTACATCCCGCTGACGGCGAAACGCGTCACGGGGATCGTGTCCCGCGGCGGCTCCATCATGGCGAAGTGGTGCCTGGCGCACCACAGGGAGTCCTTTCTCTACACGCGGTTCGAGGAGATCTGCGAGCTGATGAAGACCTACGACGTCGCGTTCTCGCTCGGCGACGGCCTGCGGCCTGGGTCGACGGCGGACGCGAACGACGAGGCGCAGTTCGCGGAGCTCGAAACCTTAGGCGAGCTGACGGACATCGCGTGGAAGCACGACTGCCAGGTGATGATCGAAGGGCCCGGGCACGTGCCGATGCACCAGATCGCCGAGAACATGGAGAAGCAGCTTGCGATCTGCAAGGAGGCGCCCTTCTACACTCTGGGGCCGCTGACGACCGACATTGCTCCCGGCTACGACCACATCACCTCCGCGATCGGGGCGGCGATGATCGGCTGGATGGGCACGGCGATGCTCTGCTACGTCACGCCGAAGGAACACCTGGGGCTGCCGAACAAGAAAGACGTCAAGGACGGCGTCATCGCGTACAAGATCGCGGCGCACGCCGCGGACCTGGCAAAAGGCCATCCGGACGCCCGCCTGCGGGACGACGCGCTGTCGAAGGCGCGCTTCGAGTTCCGGTGGGAGGACCAGTTCAACCTGTCGCTCGACCCGGAGACCGCCCGCGAGTTCCACGACGAGACCCTGCCGGCGGAAGGGGCGAAGCTGGCGCACTTCTGCAGCATGTGCGGCCCGCACTTCTGCTCGATGAAGATCACCCAGGAGGTCCGCGAGTACGCCGCGACGCTCGGCACGACCGAGGACACGGCGTTGAAGCAGGGTTTGACGGAGAAGTCCGAGGAGTTCCGGCGCGAGGGCGCGGAGATCTACCAGAAGGTTTAGTGGCGGGGCAAGCGTCGCCACCATCTAGCAGGCTGCTAAAAAAGCCTGCGGGCGTCGTGTCCAGGCTTTTGCATTCGCCATCGATTTCGCATTCTCATCGACTCACCTTGTTCCCACTCTAGGATCGTTTTCTCGACTCCGTGAGCAAAAGCCTGTCCACCCTGCGGGTTGCGGCGGC
>JBBSGZ010000030.1:0-33232 GCA_038253555.1 Thermoanaerobaculia bacterium | reverse complement strand
TGCCTTCGCCGTGCGCGGCGAAGGCACCGGCGAGCGGCTCGCCTGTTGGCTCGACCGTTCGCCTGCTCCCTTCGTTCGCTTCGGCTCCCGCAGCGGGAGGCTCCTCCTTCCCTTCGGTCAGGAGACTCCTCCCGCTGCGAGGGTAGCCACGATCGTGGCCGGAGCGCAGCTCTGCCCCCTCGCCCCGCGCTCGGGGAGAGGGTTGGGGTGAGGGGGCCCGCAGGTAAGTGCTGCGTCTTTGCCATGGCAGTGATCAGGACCTCGGAGAGGGTGGTTGAGTGGACCCGCAGGCAGGCGTGGCCTATCTGTCAGTGGCGTGATCCCGGGCTCCACATCGCCCGCGCGGCTGAGGGCCGCGCTTTACCGTCGCGCCTCAAAGGTCGTAGGCTTCGCGCGTGCCTTTCCTCTCCCGCACCATCCACTTCAACGCCGGGCGAAGCCTGTGGAGGCCCGACTGGAGCCGCGAGCGCAATCTTGCCGTTTATGGCGACGAAGGGCCCCACGGGTACGGGCACAATTACGAGCTCGAAGTCGCCGTGACCGGAGAGATCGATCCGGAAACGTCCATGGTGGTCAACCTGACCGACCTCGATCGGATCCTGAAAGAGGAAGTGGACGGCCCCCTCGACCACCACAATTTGAACCGCGACGTTCCGGAGTTCGCGGGCGCCTCGCCCACGGCCGAGCGACTCGCAGCCTGGATCTGGCAGCGCGTCGACGCACGCATCCGGCTCGAACGGTGGGCCTGCCGGCTCGCGCGGCTCCGGCTCACTCTCGAGCCCGGATTCGCCGTCGAAATCGAGGAGTGATCCGATGTTTTTCCGGCAGTTCTACCTCGGGTGCCTCGCGCAGGCTTCGTACATGATCGGTTCGGAGGGAGAAGCCGCGGTCGTCGACCCGCGCAGGGACGTCGACGAATACCTGGAGGTGGCGAGGCAGGAAGGGCTGACCATCCGGCACGTGATCGAGACCCACCTTCACGCGGACTTCGTCTCGGGCCACCGGGAGCTCGCGCAGCGCACCGGCGCGCGGATCTACTTCGGCTCCCGCGCCGGCGTCTCCTTCCCCCACGTTCCCGTCGTAGAGGGGAGTGAGATCTCTTTCGGCCACGTGACGCTCCGGTTTCTCGAAACACCCGGCCACACGCCCGAATCAGTTTGCGTGCTCGTGACGGACCTCTCCGAATCTCTCGAGCCGAAGCTCGTTCTGACCGGGGACACCCTGTTCATCGGAGACGTCGGGCGCCCGGATCTTCTCGGGGAATCCATGACGGCCGAGGACCTCGCCGGAATGCTCTTCGACTCCCTGCGGGAGAAGCTCATGCCGTTGCCCGACTTCGTCCAGGTCTTTCCGGGCCACGGCGCGGGCTCCCTCTGCGGGAAGAACATCTCGTCCGAGACCAGCTCGACGATCGGACAGCAGAAACTCTTCAACCATGCGCTGCAGCCCATGACGCGTGGCGAGTTCATCGGCGTCATGACGTCCGAGCTGCCCGAGGCGCCGGCATATTTCCGGCGCGACGTGGAGTTGAATCGCGGGGGCGCCGCCTCTTTCCAGGAGATCCCGGCCCTCGTCCCCCTCGATCCCGAGGCCGCAGAAGGCGCTTTGGCAGCGGGGGCGGTGATTCTCGATGTGCGCCCCGCGGAGGCGTACGCGGCGTCGCATGTCAAAGGCTCGATCCAGATCGGGCTCTCGGGCCAGTTCGCGAGCTGGGCCGGCGCGGTGGTCCCGCCGGGCGTCCCGCTCATCCTCGTGGCGGCGGATGCGGAGAAAGCCGCGGAGGCGCGGATGCGGCTCGCCCGGGTCGGCCTGGAAGACATCGCCGGAGAGCTTCACGGCGGCGCCGGCTGGGCGGAGTCGGGAAGGCCCGCGGCCACGACCGCCCAGATAGATGTGGCGGAGCTCCACCGGCGCCTCGCGGACGGGCAGTCTCCCGCCGTCATCGACGTGCGACGGCCCGGCGAGTGGCAGTCGGGGACCATCCCCGGCGCGAAGCGGATTTCTCTCCACGAGCTCTCCCGCCGCGCGTCGGAGCTCGATTCGAACGCGCCCGTCCACACGATCTGCGCGGGCGGCTACCGTTCGTCGATCGCGACGAGCCTCCTCGAACGCGCCGGATTCACCCACATCACCAACGTCACCGGCGGAATGGACGCGTGGACGCGGGCCGGTTATAAGACGGCGTAGACCCGCTGACCTTCGACGCGCGGAAATTCCTTCACCCAACCTCCCCGGGCGCGGGGACGCCGTAAGCCAGGTCTCCCTCTCGGCGCCCCCTTCCACATGAGTCCCGCCCCTCACCCCGACCCTCTCCCCCGGCGCCCGGGGAGAGGGGGCAGAGCTGCGCCACCACCACGATGGTTCCGACGATCATGCTGCCGCGCGCTTCGGCACGATTTTCTGCAGCGCCGTGACGAAGGCGGCTGTTTCTTCCCGCGTGCCGATCGAGACCCGGAGCCAGTCGGAGAGTGAGGGGAACCGGCGCCCGATCTGAATGCGCTGGTCCTTGAACGCGCGGATGACCGGCGCGACGTCGGACCCGACGTGGATCATCAGGAAGTTGGTCTCGGACGGGATGTACCGGCGCCCGTCGCGGTCGAGCGCGTCGCAGAGCCAGCGCCGCGTGTCGTTCAAGAGCCGGCGATTTTTCGGGACGAGATCGGGGTCCTTCAGGCTGGCGATGGCGATCGACAGCCCCGCCAGGTTCACGTTGTCCCAGGAGGCGTGCCCCCGCAGGGTCGAGGCCGTCGCGGGGGACGCGACCCCGTACCCGACGCGCAGACCCGCCATCCCGTAGATCTTCGAAAAGGTTCGCGCGACCACGACGTTCGGATGCTTCTCGACCATCGCCATCGCGGTCCTGTAGCCCGGGTTCTCCACGAAGTGGTGGTACGCCTCGTCGATCAGGACGGTCGCGGAGGACGGGACCTTCCGGAGGAATGCCTCGAGCGCGTCTGCGCTCACGATCGTGCCCGTTGGATTGTTCGGATTGCAGACGTACACCAGCCCGGTTCGCTCGTTGCACGCGGCGGCCATGCGGTCGAGGTCGTGGCGATGGTCCGAGGTCAGGGGCACCCGGATCGTCTCCGAATGCGTGACCCCCGCATAGGACAGGACCGCTTCGAAGGTGGGTTCGGCGGCCACGAGGCTGCGGCCCGGCGCGAGCCAGGCGGTGCCCGCCATCCGAAGAATGTCGCTCGAACCGCAGCCGAGCACGACGTGGTCTTCGGAGACTCCATGGTGAGCGGCGATCTTCGCCTTCAGCTCTTCCTCGAGGGCGCCCGGGTATCGGCCGGCCATCCGCCCGGCCTTCGCGAGCGCTTCGAGCGACGCGGGCGACGGCCCGTACGGGTTTTCGTTCGCGTCGAGCAGGATCCGGTCGCTCAGATCTCCCCGGGCTGGCGCGCCGGAAGCGCGCGAAGCGCCAAACGGCGAGGGGAGCAGCGCGACCCCCAGGGCGGCGCCCACGGTGCCTGCGAAACGGCGTCGCGACATCGGAAAAGCCATTCGAAGCTCCTTTCGTTTCGATGGGCCGGCGGAGGGTGAATGTCCAGTGTATTGGAGTTATTCGCGATAACGGGCGGGGCATCGCGCGGCTCTCGAGCCGCCGGGACCTTTGTGTGGATCTCGCCGGCCTTCTGGATCCGGGCCGCGCCGTCGACGTGCCGCCGTCGCAGCGGGGTCGTCGTAAGAGAGAAGGCCGGACCGGGGATCTAACCGGGAAACCGTCGCCCGCGGCCGAAGCGATGGATTCGCGTCGGCCCCGGCGCGGAAGCGCGGTCCCCCGCGGCAGGGGAGTTCAGAATCGGGAACCCGTTGGGCCCGATCGGAAGCGCCTCCCCTCCGGCAACTCCGCCCGAAGGGACGGACGGAAACCCGTTCGGTCGCGCGAGTGGACGCGCCCGATCCGGAGGCGCGAGCCCCGGCCCGGGCAGATACCGGGAGCCGCCGTAGGCGGAGACGTATCCGACGTCCTCACCGGCGCGGGCCGGAGGGCGAAGCGACGCGCCCGCCTCTGCTCTCGAGTCTTCGTCGCGTTCGTCGGGGTCGAGGTCGTGACCCAGGAGGAGGACCTGCCCGTCGAGCGATCCCCGCGGTTTCTTCGCGGGCCCCGTGGCAATCGAGATCCGCGCAACGGTATCGGCGGGGAGGCTCGAGAGCGCTCCCTCCGGCGCCCGGTGGAAGACGAGCAGCCTGCCCCTCTCCTCGGGCGGGTCGAGCGAGAGCACGACCGCGCCTCCCTTGAGCTGCAGGGTCCAGAGGCGGTCGGCCCTCGCGGAGGACGGGGCGGCGAGCGCGGCCGCCGCGAGAGTCAACGAAAGAAAGGTCCCGGTCTTCATCGCTATTCCGTCAGAACGCAACGGTCGGCGTTCGGCGCCCATTCCCGAAGCAGGAATCGATGCTCTCGGCCGGGAGTACCATGGCGCTTTCCCAACCGGAGGGGTCATGCGGATTCGATGGATCGCGCCAGCGCTGTTCGCCGTGGCCGGGGGGCTCCTCGGAGAGACCGGAGAGCTCGGCCGGATCGATTTTCCGACTTCCGGATCGCCCGCCGCGCAGGAAAGGTTCGTCCGCGGTGTTCTCCTGCTCCACAGCTTCGAGTACGACGACGCGGCGGAAGAGTTCCAGGCGGCCGAGAGCGCGGAGCCCGGCTTCGTGATGGCGTACTGGGGCGAGGCCATGACCGCGAACCATCCGATCTGGATGCAGCGCGACGCGGCAAAGGCCCGCGCGATCCTGCAGAAGCTAGGCGCGACCCGGGACGCGCGGCTGGCGAAGGCGAAAACTCCCCGCGAACGCGCGTACCTCGACGCGGTCGAGACGCTCTATGCCGACGGAGAGAAGCGCGACCGGGATCTTGCGTATGCCGCGGCGATGCAGAGGCTGCACGAGAGCTACCCCGACGACCTCGAAGCGAAGAGCTTCTACGCCCTCGCGCTTCTGGGCGCTTCGCAGCCCATCCGGGATTTCACCGTGTACATGAAGGCCGCCGGTCTGGCGGAGGAGGTCTTCGCGAAGAACCCGCTCCACCCCGGCGCCGTTCACTACCTGATCCATTCCTACGACGATCCGGTGCATGCTCCGCTCGGCCTCCGCCCGGCGCGGGTTTACGCGAAGATCGCGCCCGCGGCCGCGCACGCGCTGCACATGCCCTCTCATATTTTTCTCGCTTTAGGCATGTGGAGCGACGTGGTGTCTTCCAATGAGGCCTCCTGGGCGGCGGCCGACGAGCGGGTCTCCCGCAGGAAGCTCGGGGTCGACGAGAGAAATTTTCACGCTCTCCAGTGGCTGGAGTACGCGCGCCTGCAGCAGGGGCGGTTCGCCGAAGCCCGCCGGCTCCTCGCGATCATGGAGGGAGACGCGAAAACGAGCGGTTCCGACCGCGCGCTCGGAAGCCTGTCCGCCATGCGGGCCGCTTATGCCGTGGAGACCGGATGCGCGAACGACACGCCTCGGATCGAAGGGAAGGCGCCCCGCGACTTCTTCCTGGCGGGGTTCTGTGCGTGGAAGCGGGGTGACGCCGCGGGGATCTCGTCGGCGCTCTCCGCGATGGCCGCGGCCGCCGGACCCTCGGCCCGAGATGGCGGCGCGCACGCGCACGGTGCGGGGATGGGCGCCTACGGCAAGGACAGCGCTTCGGTCACCGCCGTCCTGCGTCAGCAGCTCGAAGCCCTCGCCCTCTTCCAGAAGGGCAGGACCGCGGCGGGAATCGCCCGCGCACGGGAGGCCGCCGCCGCCGAAGACGCGATGAGCTTCGAGTTCGGACCGCCCGCCGTCGTCAAGCCTTCGCACGAGCTTTCAGGCGAGCTTCTGGCCGCGGTAGGCCGCGCCTCAGACGCGCAGAAGGAATTCGAAGCGTCGCTCTCGCACGCTCCGGGGCGTTCGCTTTCGCTGGCGGGCCTGGCGCGGTCCGCCTCCGCCGCGAAGAACCCGGAGGTTGCGGGAGAAGCGCTCAAACGGCTCGCGGCAAATCGGCGCGAGGCCGATCCTCCCCGTCCCGATTTTGCGCCGGCGGGCGGAACCCCATGAGGCGGCATTGGCTCGCGGCGGCGGGCCTCGCGGCGGCCGCGTTTCTCTCGGCGGCGCAGGATCAGCCGACGATGACGGTCGGCACGGCCACGACCGGGCGCGGCCATCGTGCCAACGGGTACGTGGAGGTGCCTGCCGGCAGCGACGCCGGCACCCGCATTCCCGTCATCGTGTTTCACGGCGCGTGGCCGGGCCCCGTGCTCGCGATCGTCGCGGGCGCCCACGGGACCGAATATGCCTCCATCGCGGCCGTCCAGAGGCTGGCGGAGCGCCTTGACCCGGCGGACCTGACCGGCACGGTCATCCTCGTGCCGGTCGTCAATCTCCCCTCGTTCGAGCACAAGGTGCTTCACGTCAATCCGGTCGATGGAAAGAGCATGAACCGCTTCTACCCGGGCCGGGCGGAGGGCACGCAGACGGAACGGGCCGCGTTTGCGATCACACGCGAGGTCGTGGACCGCTGCGACCATCTGATCGATCTGCACGGAGGCGACATCGACGAGAGCCTGCGTCCTTACAGCTACTGGACGCGAACCGGAAACGAGAAAGTGGACTCGGTTTCGCGGGAAATGGTGCTCGCCTTCGGTCTCGACCACATCCTCGTCGTATCGGACAGGCCTCGCGACCCCGCCGCGTCGCGGTACCTTGAGAACACGGCGACGACCCGCGGCAAGGCGTCGATCACCGCGGAGGCGGGCTCGGCGGGGACCGTGGACCCCGAGGACGTCGAGATGCTCGTACGAGGGTCGCTTTCCGTTATGCGCGTTTTCAAGATGATCGCGGGCACTCCGACCCGCGTCGAGCACCCGGTCTGGATCGAAGCGGTCCGGACGGTCAACTCCGAGAGCGCGGGGTTTTTCCGGCCGCTCGTGCGCCGGGGGACCTATGTCGAGCAGGGGATGAAGCTCGGGACCGTGACGGACTTCTTCGGCACCACGGTCTCCGAGCCGCGATCTCCCGCTTCGGGAGTGGTCCTGTACATCTGCGCGGTCCCGTCCATGAAGCGGGGCGATACCGTGGCGAACATCGGAGTTGTCGGCGCCGGTCCCCGCTGAGCGAAGGCTCTACGCGAAACCCGAGTCGCCGCGGGGTCCGGTGGCGCCGGCCGGCTCTCCCGTATTCGCCCGGGGGGCTTTTCCGGAAACCACGCCCGCCAGGGCCGCCGACGACACGACGCCGCACGCGAGCATCGCGAGCCACAGGGCGCGGCCCCCGAAGCGCCCGAGCACCTGGAGGCCGCCCCAGGGGCCCAATGTGAACGCGAGGCCCATCGTCATCTGCGAGAGGCCCATGTATTCGCCCCGGCGGCGCGTGGGAGCGATGGCGGTCAGGTAGTCGGCCATCCCCGGGAAGAGGAGCATCTCCCCGAAGGTCCAGACCACGACGGTGGCGGCCACGCTCCAGAAGTCCCACGCAAACGCGAGGGCGCCGAATCCGATTCCGCAGAGAAGGGCGCCGAGCGAGAGCGTGCGCCGGTGGGACCACTCCGCGGTCGCGAGATTCACCGGCACTTCGATCAGGACGATCATCACCGTGTTGACCGAAAAAAGAAGGCCGTACGCCGCGGCCGACAACCCCAGGTTCTGGACGAGGAAAAGCGGCATGCTCGAAATGTGCTGAAAGAAGACGAACATCACCGGAAAAAACGCTGCCAGAAACAGAAGCAGCCGGCGATCGCGATGGGCGCCGGCTCCGTGGGCGAGGTAGGCGTGGGCGTCGCCCACAGGGCCGGCGTCCCCCGTGCGGCGGTGCGGAGGAAACGTCGAGAGCACGAGGATGGCGCCCGCGGCGAGCGACGTGATCCCATCCACGAGAAAGAGCCAGCGGAAGGAGAGGGTTGCCAGAAGGCCGCCGAGAGCCGGACCGATGCTCATGCCGAGGTTGACGGCGAGGCGATTCACCGCGAACGAGGCCTTTCGCATCTCCGGGGAGACGAGGTCCCCGAAGATCGTCAGGTTCGCGGGCCGGAATGACTCCGCCGTCATCGAGAGCGCTACGGTCATCGCGCCGATCGAGACGCCGCTGCGCGCGAAAGGGAAAGCGAGCAGCAGGGCGCCCGAAACGAGAAGCGACGCGCGCATGATGACGATGGGCCCCCAGAGGTCGGCGAGCCGCCCGGCGACGGGGGAGGCGACGAGCGAACCCGCGCCGTAGAGGAGCACGATGGCGCCCGCGGCCGCCGCGGAGAAGCCTCGGTCTCGCGTGAGGTAGAGCACGAAAAACGGGAGGACCATCGTGCCGGCCTTGTTCACGAGGCTTGCGAAGCACAGGACCCAGATCTCGCGGGGCAGACCTTTCAGGCCGCGCCAGGGATTGAAGGAAGTCGTGAGCGCTCTCTCAGTCTTCCGCTCTGCGGGGCGGGCGGCTTTCCTTACCGCCGAAGCAGCCAGGCGGCGCCAAACGCCAGCGCGGCCAGCGCCGCCATGAACCCGAGGACGTAGCGCACGAGCGAAGCGAGCGATGTGTCCCGGGGATAGGGGTCGCGCTCGGTCAACTCAGTGAATTCCCCTGGACTGGAGCCACCGCTCGGCGTCGATCGAGGCCTTGCATCCCTCGCCGGCCGCCGACACCGCCTGGCGATAGATCGGGTCCGCGACGTCTCCGGCCGCGAAGACGCCTTCGACGGACGTGCGCGTGGTGGGATGCTGGACGAGAAGGTAACCGACGTCGTTCATCGCGAGCTTGCCGCGGAAAAGAGCGGTGTTGGGCGCATGGCCGATCGCGATGAACACCCCCTGCGTGGCCAGCTGCGAGAGCGATCCGTCGCGCGTGTCCTGCAGTGTCACACCCGAGACGGCGCCTCCGTCGCCATGGATCTCGTGCACGGCGGCATTCAGCTTCCAGTGGATACGGGGATTCATGCGGGCCCGGTCGAGCATGATCTTCGAGGCCCGAAACTCCTCTCGGCGGTGAACGATCGTCACCTTGGGGGCGAATTTGGTCAGGAACGTGGCTTCTTCCATCGCCGTGTCGCCGCCACCGACAACGAGGACTTCCTTTCCCTTGAAAAAGAAGCCGTCGCAGGTGGCGCACGCGGACACGCCATGTCCCATCAGGCGCGTTTCCGAGGGAATGCCGAGAAGTTTCGCGGACGCGCCGGAGGCGATGATGATCGCGTCGGCGGTGAGCCTCCCCCCCGCGTCGAGACTCAGCCGGAACGGGCGGCCCTCGAAGTCGACGTCGACGACGGTGTCGAGCACGACTTCCGTGCCGAAGCGGACCGCCTGCTCGCGGAAAATCTCCATCATTTCCGGACCCTGGATTCCATTGCGGAATCCGGGATAATTTTCGACCTCGGTCGTTATGGTGAGCTGCCCGCCCGGCTGGGGCCCTTCGAAGACGACAGGCTCGAGGTCGGCGCGAGAGGCATAGAGTGCCGCCGTCCAGCCGGCCGGCCCGGACCCGATGATCGCGACCCGATAGTGAAGTTTTTTGGACATGAGATGGTTGTGGACCTCTGTCAATCGCGTTTCGAAACGGGGAGACAGGGCCGAAGGGGGCTCTGTGAGATCGCAGAATTTAAAGCGGCGCGGCCGGTTGTGACGAGTCGTGCGAAGCGGATGCGACGGCGCTTTGTCATCAGCCCCTCCCGGTTTTCGCGGATTCTATGCCCGGGGACGAAACAGCATCGCGCGGGCTCCTCTGCGGAGAGTCGACCCTGATCGCACGCACCGCACTCGAGGCCGCTCCCGCCTCGGTCGCCGGAGGCCGGCGGATCCTCTGGAAGCGCGAAGACCTGCACGAGCTCGGGTCTTTCAAGTGGCGGGGCGCGTTGCCCGCGCTCGAGCGCTACCGCTCTCTCGGTGCCGACGCCGTCGTCACGGCTTCGACGGGAAACCATGGCGCTGCGGCCGCCTGGGCGGCTCGGCGCCTGCGCATGCGGGCGACGATCTTTGCGCCGAACGGTGCGTCGCGAGAAAAGCTCGACCGGATCGAGACGGCGGGCGGCGAGATCCAGATCGCCGGCTCGGACCTCGACGAGGCAAAGGACGCGGCGAAACGATTTGCCGCCGCCCGCCGGATCCCTTTTTTCGAGGATGGAGCGGAGCCGGCCCAGTACGGCGGCTACGGTGAGATCGCCGACGAAGTGCTCGATGCTCTCGGAACCGCTCCCGGGACGATCGTCGTCCCGACCGGTAACGGGGCCCTCATCGGCGGGATCGGGCTCGCCATGCGTCGCCGGGCACCGTCGGTCCGGGTCGTCTCCGCCGTGGCCAGGAGCGCCCCGGTGATGGCGATTTCCTACGCGGCCCGGCGGGAGATCCCGTGTACCGAGATGGCGACGTTCGCCGACGGCCTGGCGGTCCGGGTCGCGATCCCCATGGCCGTGGACCTGATGGTGCGGGTCGTGGACGAGGTGAGGCTCGTTTCGGAGCGTGAGATCGCGGTGGCCCTCGGCCTCTATGCGCTCTGCGGAATACGGGCGGAAGGCGCTGCGGGCGCGGGTCTCGCGGCGGCGCTCCGCGATACCCCTCTGGCGGATCCGGTGGTTGTCGTGCTGACGGGACGCAACATCGACGAGGGCCTCTACCGGCGGGCGGTCGACGCACCCGACTCGTTTCCGGAATGACGAAGCGGCGACACGACGGACAACTGATAGTTTTCCTCCATGCGCTCGCCGATCGCCCGGAGGCTCCAGGGCTTCGGGACGACGATCTTTTCGGAGATGACCCGGCTCGCCACCGAGCACGGGGCCGTCAACCTCGCGCAGGGCTTTCCGGATTTCGACGGGCCTGAGTTCGTCAAGGAGGCGGCGATCGCCGCGATCCGCGACGGGCGCGGCCAGTATGCGCGCGGCACCGGCCTCCCCGACCTCCATTCCGCGCTCGCGGCGCGGTATCGGCGCGATTACGGGCTCGACTACCTGGAAGGCGAGGAGTGGACGGTCACCTCGGGAGCCACCGAGGCGATCTTCGACGCGATCTGCGGGACGTGCGGCCCGGGCGACGAGGTCGTGCTCTTCGAGCCCTACTACGACTCCTACAAGGCATGCGTGCGGATGGCGGGAGCGCGGCCCCGCATCGTCACGCTGCACGCGCCCGCCTGGCGCTTCGACCCCGACGCGCTTGCCGCGGCCTTCGGGCCGAAGACCCGCGCCATCGTGGTGAACTCGCCGCACAACCCGACGGGGAAAGTCTTCACGCGCGAGGAGCTGGAGACGATCGCCGCAATCTGCCGGGAGAGGGACGTCCTCTGCATCACGGACGAGGTCTACGAGCACCTCGTCTATGACGGCGTTCACGTCCCGATGGCGACGCTCCCCGGAATGCGCGAGCGGACGATCACCATCTCGAGCTTCGGGAAGACCTTCTCCCTGACCGGATGGAAGATCGGGTGGGCCGCCGCTCCGCCCCCCCTGACCGAGGCCATTCGCGCCGCCCATCAGTTCGTGACGTTCGCGACCGCGACACCGCTCCAGCACGGAGCCGCGGTCGCCCTCTCTTTCGGGACGGAATACATCGGCCTCCTGCGGGAGACCTATCGGGGCAAGCGGGATTACCTCGTGCGCGAACTGAAGAGGATCGGGTTCGAGGTCGAGGCGCCCGCCGGGACCTATTTTGTGTGCGCGGACTTCAGGCCGCTCGGATTCCGAGACGACGTCGAGTTCTGCCGGATGCTGATCGAGAAATGCGGCGTCGCCGCGATCCCGCCGAGCGCGTTCTACGACCACAAACGGCTCGGAAGGAGCTACGCGCGATTCGCGTTCTGCAAAAAGGACCACACTCTGGAAACCGCCGTCGCCAGACTCGAGCGGCTGTGCGCATAGCCCTGCTGCAGATGGATCTCGCGTGGGAGGACGTCGGTGAGAACCACCGCCGTGCCCTGCGCCTCGCGACCCGGGCGGCGGGAGAAGGGGCGCGCCTCGCGATTCTTCCTGAAATGTTTTCGACCGGCTTTTCGATGGCCGTGGAGCGGATCGCTCAACCGGAAGGCGGCCTGTCCGAGATGTTCCTTCGCGAGACGGCGGCAAGCCTCGGGATCTGGCTGCTCGCGAGCGTGCCGGAGGCCGGGGAGGGGAGGCCCAGAAACGTCGCCCTTCTGGTCTCGCCGGCCGGCGCGGTGACGCGTTACGCCAAGATCCATCCGTTCACCTTCGGGGGAGAGGACCGGCACTACGCTCACGGCGAGTGCGTCGTGACGGCCGCCGTCGAAGGCCTGCGCCTCACTCCGCTGATCTGCTACGACCTGCGCTTTCCCGAGCCGTTCCGACTGGCCGCCCCGGACACCGATCTCTACGCGGTGATCGCCAACTGGCCGGATTCGCGTCGCGACCACTGGCGCGCTCTTCTCCGGGCGCGGGCCATCGAGAATCAGGCATACGTGATCGGGGTCAATCGCGCCGGAGAGGGCGGCGGGCTCTCCTACGTCGGAGACTCCGCGGCCATCGACCCGATGGGAGCGGTCCTTGCGGAAGCGGGACCCGGCGAAACGGTCCTCCTGTGCGAGGTCGACCCGGCGACCGTGACGGCGATGCGCGCAAAGTTTCCCGCGTTGCAGGATGTGCGGCCGCACTCCTACCGCCGCTGAGGCCGCTTCTGAGAATGTCGGACCGGGAGGCGAACTGAAGGAAATGACGGCGGGCGGGGAGACGAAAGGCGCCGCGCGCGCGATTCTTTCCGGCGGCGTCATCGCGGGCGTGCTCGACATCATCTTCGCGTTTCTCTTCTACGGCCTGCACAATCAATTGAGCCCCGTCCGCATCCTGCAATCGGTTGCGAGCGGCGTTCTGGGCAAAGCGGCGTTCTCGGGAGGGGCGCCGTCGGCGGCGCTCGGCGCGGTGTTCCAGCTCGTCATCCCGATCGGCGCCGCGGCGATCTATTACGCGGCGAGCCGCCGCGTTCGAGGCTTAATCGAGAGGCCGGTGCCGTGCGGGGTGCTCTACGGGATCGTGATCTACGCGGTGATGAATTTCGTGGTGGTGCCGCTCTCGGCCGTCCCCGGCAAACGATCGTTTCCGCTCGTGATGGTTTTGCCGGCGCTTCTGGCCCACATGTTCCTGATCGGGCTGCCGATCGCGCTCTGCGCCCGGCGGTATTCCCCGCCGAGTTCCGATCGGCTCTAGCGTCGGGGCCAACCCGCACGACCTGGTCGCCGGGCGCGGGGACGCCGTAAGCAGGTCTGTTCTCGGCGTCGCCCTCCCGATAGTCGCCCCTCTCACCCCGACCCTCTCCCCCGGCGCGCGGAGACGCCGTAAGCAGGTCTGATTCTGGGCATCACCCTCCTGATAATTGCCGCCCCTCACCCCGACCCTCTCCCCCGGCGCGCGGGGAGAGGGGGCAGAGGGGGCGGAGCTGCGCCCGAACCACCAGGGTGGCGAAGGCGACGTAGTGGTTACAACGCTTCGATCCCGCCCCGGATCGTCTCTTCGGCGACGGAGAACGAGAAACGCAGGTGGCCTTCGCCTTCCGGTCCGAACACGATTCCGGGGACGGTCGCGACGCGGTTCCTGTCGAGGAGCGTCGTGGCGGCGGCGGCCGAGCCGGTCCCGAGCGATGCGGGAAACTTCGGGAACAGATAGAGGGCCGCGCGCGGGGTCTCGAGCTCGAAGCCGGCGGCCCGGAGGCCGGCGACGAGCGCGTCCCTCCTGCGGCGATATCCGGCTTTCGCTTCTTCCAGAAAGTCCGGCGGCATCGACAACGCTTCGAGCATTGCCCACTGCGTCGGGGTCGAGACCCCGTTGATGGAGTACAGGACGGCCGTCTGCATCGCGGCGCGCCACTGCTTCGGCACGAGGACGTACCCGGCGCGCCATCCCGTCATGGAGTAGGTCTTCGAGAGCGTGAAGACGGAGATCGTCCGCTCCGAGAGCCCGGGGCAGGACGCGGGGGAGACGTGCCCCTCGCCCTCGTAAATCAGGTCCTCGTAGGCCTCGTCGGAGATCAGGGCAAGGCCGTTCTCCCGGACGAATGCGGCGACTTCCTCGATCTGAACGCGGGAGAAAACCTGCCCGGTGGGGTTTGTCGGGGAGTTCCAGTAGACGAGCTTCGTCTTCTTCGAGAGCCGCCTTCCGAGAGCGGCGGTGAGGCCGTCCCGTCCCGCCTCTTTCGCGGGCACGAGGACCGGCGCCGCCCCGTGGTACCGGATGACGTCGACGATCGGGGTCCAGTAGGGCGAGAGCATCAGGACTTCGTCTTCGCGGTCGAGCAGCGTCGCGAAGGCCGCGAAAAGACCGTGCATCCCCCCGTTGACGACGATCGGGCTCTCGTCATCCGCCGGTATCGCGTTGCGGTCCCGGACCTTCGCGAGGATCGCCCGCCGAAGCTCGGGAACGCCGGAGGACGGGGCGTAGCGAGTCTCGTTGCGGACGAGCGCGGCCGTCATTGCGGCCTTGATCGGCTCGGGCGTTGGCATGTACGGCTCGCCCCCCTCGAACCGCCACACGCGGTGTCCCTGCGCGAGCAGGGCGAGCACCCGGTTGCGGACCCGGACGATCTCGGAGAATCCGACCGACTCGAAGCGCCGCGCGGATGCCGGGAAGATCTCGTCCGACACGCCCGCTCCGCCGCTCAGGAGCCCGCGCGGGGACGGCCCGCCGCGAGTCCGACGAAAAAAGCCCGGAGGCGTCGCCAATCGACGCCGCGCCGGTCTTTCTCCACGCATTTCGCTCGCAGCGAGACGATTCCCGGCACGCAGAAGGGCATTACGAGGTCCGGGCCCTAAATCTTTTCCGAGATCGCCTTCGCCTGCGTGAAGAGATAGAGGTATTCGCGGCCGCCGGCCTTGGAATCCGTCCCGGACATGTTGAACCCGCCAAACGGATGCACGCCGACGAGCGCGCCGGTGCATTTCCGGTTGAGATACAGGTTTCCGCAGAAGAGCTCGCGTTTGCCGCGGTCGAGCCGCTCACGGTCGCTCGAGTAGAGAGCGCCGGTCAGGCCGTACTCGGTGTCGTTCGCGACCGCCACGCCCTCTTCGAAGCTCGCGACGGGGATGACCGCCAGGACGGGGCCGAAAATCTCTTCCTGTTCGAGCCGCGCGCCCGGCTTCACCCCGTCGATGATCGTCGGAAGCACGAAAAAGCCGTCCCCCGGACCCGGCTCCCCGCCGGCGACGACTTTGCCTTCGCGCCGGCCGATGTTCACGTACTCGAGGATCCTCTTCTGCGCGCGCTCGTTGATGACCGCGCCGACCTGCGTCGCTGGATCGCGAACGTCGCCCACTTTGAGCTGCTTCGTTTTCTCCACCACCTTCGCGAGAAGCTCGTCATGCACTTTTTCATGGACGATCAGGCGCGAGCACGCGGAGCACTTCTGACCCTGGAATCCGAAGGCCGCCGCGACGACGCCCGTGGCGGCCTCCTCGAGGTCCGCCGTTTCGTCCACCAGAATGAAGTCCTTGCCGCCCATCTCCAGGATCGCGCGCTTGATCCAGATCTGGCCTTTGGGGACCCGCCCCGTCTTCTCGCTGATCTCGATCCCGACGTCGCGCGACCCCGTGAAAACCACCATTCGCGTCTTCGGGTTCTCGACGAGAGCGTTTCCGACCGTCGCCCCTCCGCCGGTCAGGAAGTTCAGGACGCCCGGGGGGATTCCCGCCTCCTCGGCCGCTTCCAGAAACATGGTCGCGATCGCGGGAGAGTCGGAAGACGGCTTGAGGACGACCGTGTTGCCGGTCACGAGCGCCGCGGTCGTCATGCCGGCTAAGATCGCGAGGGGAAAGTTCCAGGGGGGGATCACGGCGCAGACGCCGAGCGGAAGGTATTCGAGCTCGTTCTTTTCGCCCGGGTAAGGGGTCAGCGGCTCGGGGTGCGCCAGGCGCTCCATGTCGCGCGCATAGAACTCGCAGAAGTCAATCGCCTCGGCCGTGTCGCCGTCCGCCTCGGCCCACGACTTGGATTCCTCGAAGACCATCATCGCGGAGTACTCGTGCTTGCGCTCCCGCAGGATGCGCGCGATGCGAAGGACCAGCTCCCACCGCTCCTTCGGACTCGTCCGGCCCCAGATCTCGAAGGCCTTCGCCGCGGCGTCGACCGCGCGGTGGGCGTCCTCGACCGTTCCCTCGGGGAAGCTGCCGATGACCTGCGTTTTCCGGCACGGGTTCACAGATTCGAAGCGGCCCGCGGCGTCGACCCGCTGGCCCGCGATCCGGTTGGAGCCCTGGATCGGGAGGCGCGATTCGATCTTCGTGAGCGCGGCGGCAAAGGCCGCACGGTGTGCTTCGACGGAAAAATCCGTCAGGGGCTCGTTTTTGAATTCAGGCAGCAAGTCGGGCCTCCGGGTTGCGGAATCTATCAGCAGAGAGCGTTCCGGCATGGCGGTGGGGACCGTGGGTCGGGCGAAGGGCGAAGGGCGGAGGGCGAGGGCAAGCAGAGGTCGGCCGGGCGCGGGTCGGTGACTTCGAAAAGGCAAGACCGAAAATCGCCGGCGGAGCAGCCATTCCTGATAGCGTTTCGGCGTGAACCTGAAAGGCGGTCGGCCGGAGAAATTCGGCTGGATGGCTTCCCGTTTCTATCGGCGGTGGGCGGAGCCCGTGTGCGCGCCGCTGCACCGAAGGGTGGGGGCCGAGATTCCGATCGAAAGAGGCCGCCTTTTGGACGTGGGCTGCGGGCCGGGGAGGCTCGACCGCCTGCTGGCCGCTTCGAGCCCGGACCTCGAGGTGGTCGGGCTCGACGCCTCCCCCGAGATGATCGAGCAGGCGGGCCGCGGACCGGCGCTGCCGAACCTCACCTTCCGGGTCGGTACGGCCGAAGACTCCCCGTTTCAGGAAGAGTTCGACTTCGCGATCGCCGTCCTCACGTTCCACCACTGGGACGACCCCGTCGCCGGCCTGACCGGAGTGCATCGCGCCTTGAAGCCGGGCGGCCGCTTCTGGATCTTCGAGGGGAATCCGGACGCTCCCGGCGCCGAGCTCGAAAAAGACCGCGCTCCGCTCTGGGGCTGGCTCCCGCTTCCGATTTGCCTCATGCGCCGGGGGATGCGCGGGCACGGATTTTCGCGGGACGAAGTCGACGGCCCCGTCCGAGTCGCTGTGGAGGACTCTCCATTTCAGAACTTCCGGGCCGTCGAGACGGGCTCGACATTCCGGCTCGAGCTCACGAAGGCCTCGTGATTCCGTCGGCGGGGGGCGAGCATGGTCTCTCCCCCGAGGAAGCGAAGCGCTACGCGCGCCACCTCTCGCTCGAGGAGGTGGGTCCGGAAGGGCAGGCCCGCCTGAAGGCCGCCCGGGTGCTCGTCGTGGGCGCCGGCGGGCTCGGCTCCCCGCTCGCCCTGTATCTCGCCGCGGCGGGCGTCGGCCGGATCGGCCTGGTCGATTCCGATGCGGTGGAGACTTCCAACCTCCAGAGGCAGGTCCTCTACGGAACGCGCGACGTGGGCGTGGCAAAGGTCACAGCCGCGGCGCGGCGGATCGAAGACGCCAATCCGAACGTGGGCGTCACGGCGATCCGGGAGCGGCTGACGGCCGCCAACGCGCTCGCGATCGTGCGCGATTTCGACGTCGTCGCCGATGGAACGGACAATTTTCCCGCTCGCTACCTCGTCAACGACGCCTGCGTGCTGGCGGGAAAGCCGAACGTCTGGGCGTCGGTGCACCGCTTCGAAGGGCAGGCGTCCGTCTTCTGGGCGCGGAAGGGCCCCTGCTATCGCTGCCTCCATCCCGAGCCGCCGCCGGCGGGCGCCATCCCCTCGTGCGCGGAGGCCGGCGTCCTGGGCGTTCTCCCGGGCCTCCTCGGGATCCTCCAGGCGGTCGAGACGGTCAAGCTTCTCCTTGAGATCGGGGAGCCTCTCATCGGACGGCTCCTCGTCGTCGACGCGCTGTCCATGCAGTTTCGCGAGATGCGTCTGCGGAAGAACCCGGACTGCGCCCTTTGCGGCCCGCGGCCGACGATCACGCGGTTGACGGACGTCGGTGACGACTGTCCGGCCCCGGTGGTATCGTCCCGCCCCGTGTCAGGCGCTCGCTCGCTGCCTCCGGAAATTTCCGTCGAAGAGCTGAAGGCCCTTCGCGACGCCGGGGAACCCTTCGTGCTGCTGGACGTGCGGGAGCCTTACGAGCATGCGATCGCGGACCTCGGCGATTCCGTCAAGATTCCGCTGGCGGCGCTTCCCGCCCGCTACACCGAGCTTTCCAGGGAAGACGCCATCGTCGTGTATTGCCGCGTCGGAGGCCGAAGCGCCCACGCGGTCGGACTCCTCCGGCAGATGGGATATACGAAGGCGCGCAATCTGACCGGCGGCATCAACCTCTGGGCAGAGCGGATCGACCCCTCGCTCGCGCAGTACTGAAGGAAACTTCGGGAGGTCCTATGCGGCGGATCGGGATGATCATTCTGGCGCTCGGTATCGCGGGATTCCTGATCGCTTCGAGCCGGCGGGGGAGCTACGACAGCGTCCAGGGAACGCTGAAGGCGACCTTCTCGCAGGAGGAGCGCGGGAAGAAAGACTTCTGGGAGACGGCACGCTGGGTGTGTGTCGGCGCCGGGGTCATCGGCCTGGTGCTGGTGATTTTTCCCGGCAAACCGTCCCGATGAAAGGCCGCTAACCGGCGAGGCCGCTCGTCGCGCGGCGCGGCTCTTCGAGAAGCCGGTCGATCTTCGCGGCGAGGATGAAGTCGTTCTCATGCAGCCCGCCGATCGCGTGCGTCCAGAGGACGAGCTCCACCTTGTTCCAGTGAATGGCGATGTCGGGGTGGTGCCCCTGTTCCTCGGAAAGATCTCCCACGCGGTTCACGAACTCGAGACCGCTCTTGAAATTCTCGAACTCGAACCGGCGCACCAGGCGGGAGGCCTTCTCCTGAAGCGCCCACTCGGGCGTCTGCTCCAGAAACTGCCGGGCCTGCGTCTCCGAAAGGCTCGGCATCCCCCCGCGGCAGGGCTCGCACGTGCGGGAAACGAGGCGGGAGGCATCCATGAGGGGATCTTACTTCTCGACGTTCTGGGGCAAGACGAGCCGCGCAAGCCTCGGCATCACCCTCGTTTGACGGGGGCGGGCCGTTACTGAATAATCCGCTCTCCTTGGCGACTGGGAGGTCGTTCAATGGTAGGACCACTGGCTCTGGACCAGTTAATCGGGGTTCGACTCCCTGCCTCCCAGCCAACACCGGCGCCTACGCTCCGCGAGGGGTCTGCCCCTGCGGGGCACCGCCGCTCGCGCGGATGCGCGCTTCGACCGGACGGCTGACCCCTCGCTCCGCTCCGGCTCCCGCCGCGTGAGCTCCCTCCCTTCGGTCGGGAGACTACTCACGCGGCGAGCGAATGTTTTTGGGAAGGCGGAAGCGTCACCGGGGAGCCACTCCCTCTCCCGGCGGGAGACCGCGCGGTCCGATCAAGCGAGAGTGAGGCGAGCTCGGTCTACCGAACGTCTCGGGATCTCGATACACCAAGCCGAATTCGGTCCCAGGGCGTAGATTAGGAGCATGGGGTCTGGTGTACGGAGCGTTCTCCTCGGGCTGGTTGGGGCGATGCTGGGCGGCATCGCGGTCGCGCAGGCGCAGCCGGTGAGTGTCGGGTTGGAGATCTCTCACTACTCGAACCACCTTCCTTTCTCCGGCGTTCAGACCTTCATCGAGCTTGCTGGAGCCGCGAATCGCGGCGGGAGCGTTAGGACCGCCTTGTTCGGCTGGTCGAACTCGCCGTGCCCCGCCGCGGTAAAGATCAAGTTCTTCCGTCCGCATCCCGCGATCGATCTCTCTCAGAGCTCCTACGAGCTCGTCGCGGAACGAGGTCCGTTCGATGTCACGGAGCCTTTGCAGGCCGGCGTTTCCGGGGGTCTTCTGGCAACCCAGACGGTCGCACTGAGCCCGCCCGTAAGGGTGGAGGCTGGGGATCTCATCGCTCTGGCCGTTCTCACATCCTGCGGCGGGCCGACCTACACGGGCTTTCCGCCGGGATCGACGCTGCCCCCTCGACCGCTCGATGTCCTGGTCGTGCCCGGAGAGACAACCTCGACCGTGTTCCGCGCCTCGCTTCCCCTCGTTGGGACGATCCTCGCAAAGGCGACGGGACTGGCGGTCAACCAATGGGTCTCGATCGGTCCAAAGGGTGTCAAGACAGTCTCCGTCGCAGCGAGCTCGAGCGTCATTCTCGCCGGCGGAGGAGTGCGATTCTGCGATCAATGTCCCGACGGCGGGCTGTTCCGGACGACGGACGGTGGAAGGAGTTGGACGGACGTCTTTCCCGGTGCGGCGACGGACTCGATCGCCATGGCCCCCTCGAATACGTCGATCGTTTACGCATCCCGGCGAGGCCGTGGAGTCTCGGTCTGGAAGAGTCTCGATTCCGGCGCCACGTGGATGCCGACCGCTCTGGAGAACGCGGTGGTCGGGGTCCTCAAAGTGGATCCGAGTTCGCCGCTCGTCGTCTGGGCGGGGGCCGATTCCGGTCTCTTTCGAAGTTCCGACGGAGGAGCGACCTGGTCGAAAGTCCTGGATGGACCCCGTTTCCGCGCCATCGCACTCGCCTCGCCTCCGTCACGCCTCGTGTATGCGGGCTCACTGGACTACGGAGCGTTCCGCAGTTTGGACGGAGGCGAAACATGGTCCCCGCTGCATTCTCTCCTCGGCACACCCACCATCCCCACAGGGCGAATCGCGATCGAGGTCGGGAGTCTCGCCAGCGATCCTGCGGATCCGAGACTGATTTTTGCATCGGCCCGATTGGATTTCATAGGTCTCGGGCGACCTCCGGATCTCCCGCGTCTGTATCGGAGCGCCGACGCCGGCGATTCGTGGCTCCCGGTCGGTGGTCCGGGCACGCCGCCATCCGGGGGCCTCGTCGTGATCCCGCCGACCGCTCCGACGACGGTCTATGCGACCTCGCTCGACGGCGTCTACAGAAGCGCGGATCGAGGAATCACGTGGAATAAGCTCACCACCCCGCCCACGAGAGGGGATGTTTTCGATCTCGCCGTGAGCCCAAACGATGCATCGATTCTTTACGGTGCCACCAGCGACGGCCTCGCCCGGCTGTTGAGTGACCCGACGACGCTCGTCGTCGCCGGTGGACGCTTCGAAGTAACCGCGAGGTTTCGAACCGGAGGAGAAGCAAAACCCGCTCAACTCGTCGCCCTGACGGAGACCACCGGAGCGTTCTGGTTCTTCACTCCGAACAACGTCGAGGTCGCCGTCAAGATCTTAGACGGCCGCCCCACGAACGGCCACTTCTGGGTCTTCGGCGCGGCGCTTACCAACGTGGAGTACACGCTGGAGGTCGACGATACCGAGACGGGCGCCCTCTGGACCCATCACAACGCTCCCGGAACTCTGGCGAGCTTCGCCGACACCCTGGCGTTCTGACACCACCGGAGACCGCTGAACTTCGCCAGCTGTGGCTGTAACTGAAGCGTAAGCCCGCCGGGGACCGCGGGCTCTCGCGCTCGCTGCGCTAGCCCAGAGTTGACGGTTTCGTTGACATTGTTACTTGATCTCCGCGGCCCAGTTCAGGACGAGGGTGATCGGGCTGGCTTTGACCTCGCCCATGGTCGTGTTGGCCAGGAACCGTTGTCCGTCGGGGAGATGTCGTATTTCCAGCCGGTGCCGCTCTTTAAGTTCACTTCGAAGAGCGCTCTCGGCGTGCCGGCCTCGAAACCCGAATCCGTCTTGACGTCCACGGCCATCAGCTTGTTGTCGGCAGAGACGTACAAGATCTCCTTCCTGTCGCGATTCCAAACAGGCTGCCCGCCTCCAGCCGTCGAGATCTGCCACTTCCCGCCCGGGCCCGGGAAAGGCTGGACGTAGACCTCATACCTGCCCGACTCGTCCGAGGCGTACGCCAGCCAGCGTACGTCGGGCGAGAAGCGGCCGTTCGCCTCGTTCGACGGCGTCGAGAGGAAGACGGAAGTCTTTTTCTCGGCCACCGAGTAAAACCCGAGATCCCAGCCTCTATCCGCTTCTTCGCGCGATGTTCGAAGAGCCCTCAATGGCTCGAGCGACGGACCGCATGATAATCGCGCCGGGATGACCGGGCGACGCACGTCAGCGCGAAGATTCGTTCCGATCCTCAGTTTCCTTTTTTTGACGGATGTGTTGCGAGCGGACGACAACGCTCCGGCAAACCGCCCCGTCCTCTTCGCTCCCACGAGGGTCGGGGATATCCGCGTCGACGGCAGCCTGGACGAACCGGCCTGGCGAAACGCGGGCGTGATTCCGGATCTCATTCAGCAGGCGCCGCGACCCGGCGATCCAACGCCGTATCGGACGCAGGTGCGGGTCCTCGTCGACTCCGAGGCCCTTTACATAGGAATTACCTGCGCCGATCCGGAGCCAACTCGCATCGGCGTGCACACGCTCCAGCGGGACGGAGACATGATCGGCGACGACAGGGTCGCCGTCGTCTTCGACACCTTCAATGACCGCCGCGGCTATTACTTTCGCGTCAACGCCGCGGGAGCGCGGGGGGACGGACTGATCTCGGGACCCGGAGAGACCTCGGACGATTGGGACGGGGTATGGGATGCCGCGGTCCGTCAGACAGACACGGGCTGGACGGCGGAGATCCGGATTCCGGCGGCGACGCTGAGATTTGAACCGCACGCCCGAAGCTGGGGGTTCAACATCGAACGAACCATCGCGCGCCACCGCCTGACGCTGCGCTGGGCGGCCACGACACTCGATTCTCGATTGGACGATTTGAGCCGGGCGGGCGTTCTGGAAGGAGTTTCTGAGATCCGGCAGGGGCTCGGAATTTCGATTGCTCCCTACGCCCTGCTGAATGCAACGAACGATCGAACGAAGGACGTCAGGTTCTTAAAAGTCCAGTGGGGAGGCGACGTCCGCTACAGCCTCACGCCGCAACTCGATGCCATTCTCACCGTGAACCCGGATTTTGCCGAGACCGAGGCGGACGCTCGTCAGATCAACCTCACGCGTTTCCCGCTCTTCTTTCCTGAAAAGAGAGGGTTTTTCCTCGAGGGATCAAATGTCTTCCGCTTCGGGCTCGGCCTGGCGGGCGACTTCATCCCGTTTTACTCGCGTCGTATCGGCCTCCTCGACGAACAGCTGGTTCCACTTCTTGGAGGCGTCAAGGTCCTGGGTCAGGCGGGCCGATTGGGGATCGCCGCTCTCGATGTCGAAGCCGACAGAAGCCAGGGCTCGCCCCGCACGAACCTCATGGCTGGTCGGGTGACCTACGACATCGACGAGCACCTGCGTGTGGGAACGGTGGTGACGAACGGCGACCCGTCCGGCCTGCGCTCGAACACGCTCGCCGGACTGGACGCGGTCTGGCGCACGTCGCAGTTCCATGGCGATAAGAACCTCTTTCTCGGTGCGTGGGGAGCTGTCTCTGCCGGAGACGTGGGCAATGGCCGGCGTTCCGGCTTCGGCGTCAAGGTCGACTATCCGAATGACCTGTGGAACCTGGCCCTCCGCTTCGACGACTACGGTGAGGCGCTCGATCCGGCGCTGGGGTTTCTTCCCCGTCCCGGGACCCGGCAGTACCGGTTCTCCGCGGCCTACCAGCCCCGGCCCGAAGGCGGGATTTTCGGCTGGGTCCGGCAGTGTTTCTTCGAACTCGGGTCGAAGCTCGTCACCGATCTCCACGGCATTCCGGAGACCTGGCGCGTCTTCACGGCGCCGTTCAACGTTCGCACGCAGTCCGGCGAGCACCTCGAGGCCAACTGGGCGCCGGAATTCGAGCGCCTTTTTCGCCCCTTCGAGATCGCACCTGGTGTCGTGATCCCGGCGGGCTCTTACCGATTCCACCGTTTCCGCACCGAGGCGCAGTCATCCGAGCATCGGCCCTGGCGTGTCGGCGCAACCCTCTGGTTTGGCGGGTTCTACACGGGCCATTTAACCCAGGTTTCGGCCTTCGCCAACTGGACCAGCCCCGCAGGGCACCTCTCCGGCGAAGTCTCAGCGGAAAACGATTTCGGTCGACTACCTCAGGGCGATTTCATCGAGAGGCTGTGGCAGGCGAAGGCCGTTTATGCATTTTCGACAGATCTGGTTCTTGCGACATACCTCCAGTACGACTCCGGTTCGAGGGCGGTCGGGATGAACGCGCGCCTCCGGTGGACCGTCAATCCGGGCAACGACGTATTTCTCGTCTGGAACCGGGGTTGGCGATCGCCCGCAGAAGGCAACCCCTACAACCTGGAGGCCCGGTCTGACCAGATCGTCCTGAAAGCCCGCTGGACCTTCCGACCGTAAACGACGTCAGCGCGGCTATTTCAGCACAGCCTCCACCAGGCCGAGAGCGCCGCCGGCGAGAACCACCCAGATCGCATCTACCGCGAAACGGGAAAGAGCCACGAAGGCGGCCACCGTCAATCCGAGGGCAAACCAGTTCGGCGGATGACCCCATCCGCCGGGAAGGAGAACCGCAATCGCGAAAAACACGGCGAGGTTCAAGATGACGCCGACGACCGCTGCCGTGATGCCGGAAAGCGCCGAGGTCAGCGCGCGGTTCCTCCGGAGTCCCTCGACATAGGGCGCCCCCAGGAAAATGTAGAAGAAGCAGGGGAGGAAGGTCACGTACGTGGTTGCGAGAGCGGCGAGGGACGCGCTCGCGAGACGGCTCATGCCTTCCGGCCGGTTCCATCCCGACATGAAGCCGATGAACTGGAGCACCATGATCAGCGGGCCGGGAGTCGTCTCGGCGAGACCGAGACCGTCGATCGCCTGGGAATGCGTGATCCAGTGGTACGACTGGACGGCGGCCTGCGTGACATACGCGAGGACGGCATACGCCCCTCCAAAAGTCACAAAGGCGGCCTGAGTGAAGAAGCGGTACTGCTCCACATGCAGGCTCGACCAGCCGCGCCAGAGTCCAAGCCCGACGAACGGTCCCGCCCAGAGCAACACCCCGACAAGCGGGATCGAGATGAAGCGCCGCCAGGACCCGCGCGTCCCCTCGATGCGCTCCCTCTGTTCCGCTGCCGGATCGGACTCCTCCTGACTGTTCGAATTCTCCGCCGGGAGAGCAAAGCGGCGGGGCCAGACCCGCCCGGCCAGAAAGCCCAGAGCTCCCGCCCCCACGACGATCGCGGGAAAAGGAACATGCAGGAAAAAGATCCCGACGAAGGCGGCCGCCGCGATCACGATGAGTCCGCGGGGGCGCAAGGCGCGGGAGCCGATTTTCACCAGGGCGACGAGGACGAGCGCCACGACCGCCGGCTTCAATCCCGCGAGGATTCCCGCGACCAGAGGCAGACCTCCGTACGCCGCGTAAACCGCGGAGAGGCCCCAGAGGATGAAAATGGACGGAATCACGAAGAAGGCGCCGGCGACGACACCTCCCCACGTGCCGTGCAGAAGCCAGCCGATGTAGATGGCGAGCTGCTGGGCCTCCGGCCCGGGGAGGAGCATGCAGTAACTCAGCGCATGGAGAAAGCGCTCCTGTGAAATCCATTTTTTTCGATCCACGAGATCGCGCTGCATGATCGCGATCTGGCCGGCGGGTCCGCCGAAGCTGATGAACCCGAGTCTGACCCAGTAACGCAGCGCCTCCGAGAAACCGACGACCCGGCGACCCTCGACCGCTCTCGCTTTCACCAATGTGGCGCTTTCTTCTTTTGCCCGATCAGTGAATCCTCGCTCCGGGCGGAGGAGCCGAGTGCAAAAGCCAGATCATCGAAGCCCAGGTGCGCCGGGGCGTCTTCATTCCCCACCCGCATTTCCTTCCGCTGCCTCTCGCCGAAGATGCGCGTAAAGCGAGTCGTAGAGAAACGAAGCTCGCTCGAGAATCCCGGCATCGTCTTTCCCAATGTCGGTAAAGCCCTGGCTGATCGCCCAGAGCCCTGCCGATTCCGGCGTGATGGCGATCTCCGCAGGGAAGTCCGCCCCGTGGACGATCGTCGCGAGACGCTGGAGCGCCGCGTCGTCCGGTAGCCGCTCGTGGACGAGCGCCTCGAAAGAGCAAAGGCCTCTGGCGTCGCGATGCGGGTAGCGCGCTCCCGGCGCGTCGAAGCCGATCGCTCCGTCACGCTCCTGAATCCGGGCCACGTCCTCGCCATCGACGAAGAGAATCTCGGCCGCCGAATCCAGAAATCGGCGGACGAGCCATCCGGTGGCCGTCCGGTTGACGTGGATCCCTCGCCGTGTGACCCACTTCAACGCGGCACGTCCGCTTCGCGGGTCACTTCGCGTTGACCTTTGCCAGAGCGGCCTTCACGCCCGCGGCGATCTTATCGGGGGCGTCGACCCCCCAGAAGTGGAGAAAAAAGAGCCTCGGCGTCTCCCGGAGCATGTGGGAGTGGAGCGCCGTCACTTCGATTCCGTGCGCGTGGAGCTCATGAATGACCGGATTGACCTCATCCGCGATGAGCACGAAATCTCCGGTGGTCGCGACCCGGGTGCCAACCGTTTCGAAGTTGACGGCGATCGCCATGCCCATCGACGGCGGCACATCCATTCCCGCGTCCGAAATCGCCTCCGCTCTCGATATGGAGAGCTGCAGGACGCGTCCAGCCATATTGCCCTTGCGTCCGACGAGATCCTGGAGCGACTGGAACGTCTTCTCCTGATCCGAACCTGGCCTGGCGGCCGCTGATCCGGCAGTCGGAGCGAGTGGCGTGGCGCTCCGGCCGAGCGCGCTCCTGAGCGTCTGCGCCAGCGCGCCGGGCTCCCCCTTGCCGTGGAAGTGCACGTACATCACGCGGGGTGCCTCGTTGATCAGGTGGTTGTGAATGGCGAGGATCTCGAAGCCGCCCTTCTCGAGCGCGCGCACCACCGGGGCGACCTCGGGACCGAGCAGCACGAGGTCGCCCATGACGTGAGCGTCTCCGCCGACCATCTTTTGAAACGCCCCCCACGAACCGAGTGCCAGGGCCGGCTCGATCGGAACGCCCGCGATCGCGACTTTGAGATCCGTGCGAGGCCAGGAGAACTTATGAACATTTCCCGGCTGTTCCTTTCCCGCCTGACCGAAGACCCTGTCGACCGACTCCCATCCGTCCTCCGTCGGACGCGCGGCCATCGCGACGGAGAAGAAGACGAAGGAAAGGACCGTCACGGAGAGTGCTGCAACCGGGGTTCGATTCATGGGAATGCCTCCTTCGAAAATGGACGACGTTCTGCTCGGAACGACTGATAAAGGTCGTCAAAAAAGATGATGCCGCGCTCGAGACGGGCCTCGTCTCCGGGATTCGCCAGAATCAATCCTCTCAGAACAATCTCCACACCCGCCGCTTCCGGCCGGCCGAATTTGTTGTCTTTCAAGTCGATGTCGTGAACGACCTCGCCGATCTGCGCGAGGGCGCGGTCTCCCAGGCCGGTCCGTACCAGCAGGGTTTCGAAAGTACAGCGGTCGCCTTCATGGGTGAACTCCCCGCCGACCATGTCGAATGAGATCTCTCGCGCTCCTGGGCCGTCCTCTCTGCCGCTCTGGAAGAACCGGAACCGGGCTTTCCTGTCCACGAATCGGCGCACGAGCCACGCCGAGGCAATGCGGTCCACCTGAATCCCGCGTCGCGTCACCCAGGTTCGCCCGACGAGTCTCCTTGCGGCGGACGGTCGCGCGGGCGATTCGGCCGCCGCCGTCCGGGCCCGCAGGTGCTTGTCGACGGCCTGGAGAAGGCGGTCCACAACGCCCCCGCCGTCCGCCTCGAAGAAATCGACCGCGGAGATTTCGGCGAGGCTTTTTCGCGCGGCGGCCGCTCGCGCCGCCGCCTCTTCCGCGAGAAATGGCCGGCCGCGCCATCCTTCCATCGTCGCGGCGAGCGCGCCGTAATCGGCGCCGCGTTCCGCCCGGAAGCTGGCGACGAGGGACAAATCCGTACTTCGGTCCGGGAACTTCGCTTCGCAGACGTACGCTTCCCCGCCTCCGGCCCCGGCTTCCTGTGCAATCGATTCGAAGTCATGGAGACAATTCGGGCGGGCAGGGAGAACGTAGACAGAACGTTTCAACGCAACCGCTCCGACGCGCGCCAGACGCTGTCGAATCTTCGCTCGGAGATAGAGCGGTTGCGGCGGGAGGCGGTGGATCAGGAGATACCAGATCCGGGGGGATGCGACCTTTGGGTTCCTCTTCATGCCGCCGCCCCCAGACGGCCATTTGCATGAGCGGGCAGAGACACCATCGCCCACGCCGTACCGAGCAGACCGAGGAAGCCGGCCGCGAAGAACGTGAAACTGGGCCGGATGCTCCAGAGGACGCCTCCGACCACGGCGGCTCCTGCGACCGCGAATCCGCGCACCGCGTAGTAGGTGCCGACGGACCGACCCCGGGTCTTCGATGGGGAAAGGTCGACGATCAGAGCTTTTCGCGCAGGCTCTCCGATCTCGCGCAATCCGCCCACCACATACGCGGCGGCCAGTTGCGCAAAGGATCGTGACGAAACGACGGCCAGAGGAAATAAAGCGAAGAAAAGAAAAGTGACCACGACGAACGGCTTTTTCTCGGCGCGGCCGGCCAGAGCGGCGGCGGGGAGATAGGACAGGATCGAAGTGACCATCTGAATCGAGACCAGCAATCCAAAGCGCGCAGGCGAGATCCGGACGATCTCGAGCGCCCAGATCACGAGAAAGACATCGGGGAGCCCCTCACACAAGCGGATGAGGCAGTCCGCCGCGAGGAGGCGGCGCAGGACCGGGTGGAGCGGCGTTTTCCGGGACCCGATCGAGGGCATCGAACCGGAGGCGGCTGCCGGGCGGGACCGCCGGAAGGCGAGACGGAGGCCGAGCAGGGTGGCTCCGGAGAGCACGACCGATATGGCGAACCCGGCGCGCATTCCTCGAGCCATACCGAACCGCTCGATCAGCATTCCCCCGAGAGGCGGCGCGACCACGATCGGAAGACGCTTCAAGATCGCCTGGACCGTGAACGCGACCGTCCTCCTCGCTCCTGCCAGTTCTTCACCGATGAGAGCGAACGTCGCCGGGAGACCCAGGGATTTCCACCCCATGACGAGGAAAAGTCCGAGAAAGATTCCGGCTGCCGAGGACCACACCAGGTAGACGGCGAAACCGATGGTCGTCAGCGCGCCGAAGGCCAGGAGCGCGCGCCTGGTGCCGAGCCGGTCGGAGAGAACGCCACCCGGGTAGGCATAGGCGGCCTCGAGGAGGTCGGCGAGCGTGCCGAATGCGCCCACGGCGAGAACCGACGCGCCCACGCTGCGCAGGTACGCCGGCAGGTAACGCGACCAGAGCTCCTGTCCGACGCCGAAAAGCAACAGGCCGGCGGCGAGCGCCGCGACCCCGGGTTCCAATCCCAGTCTGCGCTTCCAACCCGCGAGCTCCACCTCGCCGGTATAGCACTTGATAGATCAGGTGGCAAATGCTAGAGGCTCTGACGCCCCCCTTCGGGTCGCGCTGGAAATCGGAAGCCGATCTACTGCTCGTGCGGCCTCTGGCCCTCCCATCGGATCGGGTGCTCGAAGAAACGCACGTCCCTCCGCTTCCAGGCGTCCGGGTGATGGCGAAAGCCGACTTTGAGGGGCACGGAAGCGTAGTTTTCCTGGCCCGCCTGGATTACCTCCGGCCCATCCTCGAGAACGCTGTCCTTACTTCGAGCGCTCGGTCGGACGATGGCGATATGTCCCGGTTTGCCCGTCTTCGAATTCCGGTACGCGGCGACCACGAGCCTGCCGCGATTCGCTTCCGCCTGGGCCTCCGCGGCATCGCTCACGGAGGTCCACCCGTCCGGGGTGCCCCCTTCGAGGAGCCAGTCGTACTGAGCATTTGCGAGGAGAATCTGAGAGTGCTCGGGGGGACGAAGGATGTAGACCCCCAGCCGTTCGCAGGCGGCCGCCACCAGGGCGCTGCAGTGCGAGTGAACTCCGGAATTCGAAACGGGCCTTCCGTCGGGCTCTCCGGTCCGCCAGTTCACATGAGCGCCGGCTATCCAGCGTTTCTCGATCTGAAGAGAGTCGAGGAAGCGTGCGAGCTGCCGGCCGCCGGAACCGATCTCGGCCGCCCCGAGGAAGGGGACGAATAGCGCGATCGCGATCGCAATCGCGCTCAGGATGGAAACACGAACCTGCCGCGTCATCGAGTCACTGTAGATCAGTCATTCGATCGGGGTCTCTGGACCGCGTCGTCTGGCGACGCACGGGTCACCGTTTTCGTCCGAGCCCGCACCCCGTTCTTCGTCGAGCCATCGCCGGTTGGACCGGCGCGAAGCGATGTCAACTCCGTTCCTGTTGCGGGTCATGAAACCCGGCCTCAGCCCAGGTTCATCTGTTTCAACAACGCCTGGAACCTCGGGTGGTTCCGGAGTCCCGCGAAAAGAAACGATCCTTTGATGCCGTACACCGCCCCGGCGCGCTGCTCGTAGGCTTTTTCCAGCCAGTCCATCGCTTCCTCCGCTTCGCCGAGCCCGGCGTGCACGTAGGCGAAGTGATACGGCGGGACGTATCGCTGCGCGGCCAGCACATGAAGCTTCCGCAGGATCTCCCGGGCGTCGTCCCCCCTTCCCGCCATCCCGTATGCCTCGCCGAGCTGGGCTAAGAACAGCGTGCTCCCGGGCGAGAGCGTGACCGCGCGCTCGAGCGCCGCCAGGCCTTCTCCGGACCTGCCCATCAGAAGGTTCGCCCATCCCACGATGGAATGTCCTCGCGTGAAGGTCGGCTCGAACGCGACGACCCGACTGGCCACATCGAGGGCCTCCTGATAGCGGCCCCCCCGGAGCAGCTCCGTGGCCAGATCGGAAGGGTGGGCAAGCGGATCGAGCTCCTGCGCCCGCTGGACCAGCCGGATGGCGTCGTCGTGGCGCTCGAGGGCAGAACAGAACCAGCCGTACCGGTCGTAGATGTCGGCGCTTCCGGGGCTGAGCTCCAGTGCGAGCTGAAATTCCTTTTCCGCGGCCACCCAGTCGTAATCGCACATGAAAAGAAGCGTCGCGGCGACACTGTGGGCCTCTCCGAGCCCGCCGTCGAGAGCCAGCGCCTTCGCGACCGACTCCTTCGCCTTGCGGAATGCCACGGCGGGCGATAGGGCGCCGGACCCCTGGCCCGTGGCGAGCTCGGCATAGAGGAATGCCAGCCCCACGTGGGCCAGGGCGAGCTCCGGATCCTCCGCGATCGACTGTTCGAAGAACGCGATCGACTGGCGGTAGCCCTCTTCCGTGGACCGATTGAAGGCATGTCTGCCCTGGAGATAGAGCTGGTACGCGTGGGCATTGCGCGTCGGTCTCTTCTGCACCCGGGTTCGCTCGTCGGGCGACAGCTCCGCCCGAAGAGCGGCGGCAATTTGAAGCGCGACGTCCGTTTGAATCGCGAAGATGTCGATGAGCTCGCGGTCATACGTGTCGGCCCAGAGGTGCTCGTCCGTGCGCGCGTCGATGAGCTGGGCGACGATGCGCACGCGATTTCCGGCCCGCCGGATGCTGCCTTCGAGAATCGTCGCGGCGCCGAGCGCCTTCCCGATCTCGCGCGGGTTCTGTTCTCGCTTTTTGAAAGACATCACGGAAGTGCGCGAAATCACCTTGATCGACCGAATCTTCGAAAGATTGGCGATCACGTCCTCCGTGACGCCATCGGCGAAGAAATCGTCCTCGACATTCGCGCTGAAGTTGACGAATGGCAGCACAGCGACCGAAGGAGCTCTCGCGAGGACGGCCGAAGAGTCGTTTTCGAGGGCGCCGTCCACGAATTGTTGAAGATTGAAGACGAGATCGCGCGCCGACTGAAACCTCCGGGCGACATCCTTCTCGAGGCAATGACGGACGAGTCGGGCCAGGGCGGGGGAGACCGCCGTGCCCGACTCCCGAAGTTCGGCCGGCTCTTTCATGAGAATCGCCGCCATCGTTTCGGCCGTGGAATTTCCCGGGAAGGCCCTGTGGCCCGTCAGCATTTCGGAGAGAACCGCCCCGAACGAAAAGATGTCGGAGCGTGCATCGACGATCTGCCCGCGGACCTGCTCCGGGGACATGTAACCGGCGGTCCCGAGCACGGTGCCGGGCTCCGTGTGCTGCTCCTGCGTCGTGAGAGCCGTCACGTCTTTGTCCGCCGCGCTCTCCGTCTGCTTCGCAAGGCCGAAGTCGAGAATCTTCAGATACCCGTCCCGGGTCACGAAGAGATTGCCGGGCTTCAAGTCCCGGTGAACGATTCCCTTTTCGTGCGCGGCACAGAGCCCCTTCGCCATCTGGAGGGCAATATCGACCGCCTGTTTCTGCGGCAGCGCTCCGGCATCGAGCGAGTCGCGAACCGTGGCGCCTTCGAGCAGCTCCATCACGGCGAAGTCGACGCCGCCCGACGCGCCGAAATCGAAGATCGACAGGATGTTCGGATGGGAAAGAGCGGCGATCGCCCTGGCCTCTCTCTGGAAGCGGGCGAGCGCGTCGGAACTACGGGCCAGGGATTCCGGCAGGACCTTGACGGCCACGTCCCGGCCGAGCCGGGTGTCGCGCGCCCGGTACACCTCCCCCATGCCGCCGGCGCCGAGCGGAGCGAGGATTTCGTAAGGGCCGAGGCGCATGCCGGGGGTCAGGATCATGAGAGTCGAGGAGTCTATTCCGTCGGTCTCTTTCATGCGTCAACCCGATGCGGCGGAGCGGCCCAAACAGATCTCGTTCTCGTTCTACGTCGCCTCCGCCGTACCATAGTGAGTGATGACCTTACGTCCGACCCCACGGCCTGCAGACCGAATACAGCGCCCTCCCCATCGCATCGAGAACCGACGCGGGTTCAACCATCTCTTCAGCCGCCTGCTGTCAGACCGTCGCACGGCGGCGTCTAATGCAGCCTTCGCGACGGCGATGAAAGACGCTCCTCCGGGCCTGCTCAGCGTGTCCATTGGAGGAGGTCCCAGCCGGGCGAGTCCTCTTCTGAGAAATCTCAATATCGCTCTTCTTCCGAACGTGGACATCGTGGCTACCGCATACGCTTTGCCATTTCCGAACGGTTCCTTGCACGGTATTCATTGCGAAGCCGTCATAGAGCATCTGGAGCTTCCGGAGGTTGCCGTCGCCGAGATGTACCGTGTGCTTCGGCCGGGGGGACAGGTGTTTGCGGCCACTCCGTTCCTCCAGGGCTACCACGGCTTCCCCGGTCACTTTCAGAACTTCACGCTGGACGGACATCGCCGCCTTTTCGAGCGCGCCGGCTTTGCCGTAGCCTCGAGCGGCGTCTGCGTCGGGCCCTGTGTCGCACTCGCCGATTTCCTGACACTGTTCTCGAGGGAGCTGCTACCCGGCGATCTCTTCCGCCGGCTCGTAGCGCGGGCCGTGTCGCTTCTTCTTCTCCCCTTACCCTCTGTGCCAACGTGCGTGAGACACCGGCCTCGATCGAGTTTAGTGTAGGGGGCGGGGAGGTCAGGATGAATGGACTCGCAGCGTGAGGTGAGATTCGCGGGGGAAACGGAAGGAGCCCGTAGGGCGACTGGAGTTTCT
>JBBSGZ010000029.1:0-33427 GCA_038253555.1 Thermoanaerobaculia bacterium | reverse complement strand
GCCCCCCCGGCCGCCCCCCCGGGCGGTGGGTGCGCCCCGGCCCACCCCTGGCCCCGCTGTCCGCCATGGCGACGGCCTTAGCGGGTCGGAATCCTCAAACGGTCGCCGGGACGAATCTCGTTGGAGGTCACGAGGCTGTTCGCTTTCATCAGTCTCTGGACCGTGGTTCCCGTTCGCGCCGCAATCCGGTAGAGGGTGTCGCCACCCCGGACCCGGTAGCTGCGCGGCGCGGCAGCGACCGAAGGCCTGCTCCGGGACGTCCGCGCCTCGCGGTCGCGGCGCGCGCCCTTTCTCGGTTTGTGTCCCGCGCTGGCGACCTGGAGTTGCGGGATGATCACGACCTGTCCGCGGCGAAGTCGCCCCTTCGTGGGCAGCGAGTTTGTCGACGCGAGGTCCGCGACGGCGACGTGAAACCGGCGGGCGACGGAAGCCAGGGTCTCTCCGCGCCGCGCCACGTGGCGTTTGAACGAGGGAGATTGCGCCGTCGGAGCCTCGGAATAGGCGAGGCGCACGGCTTCGGCTGTCCCGACCGGGACCTTCAGGAGGTAGCCGTCCGGGACGCGCGGGGTGACATCGCTCCGGAGCTCCGGGTTCAACCGCTGCAGCTCATCGGAGCCCACTTTTTCGCCCGAACCCAGATGCCGGAGGCGGACCGGCCGCTCGAGCAGAACCGTCTCGTACTCGAGGGGCTTTTCGTAATCCACTTCGAAGCCGTAATGCTTCGGGTTCTTCGCGATCAGGGTCGCCGCGATCACTGCGGGGACGTAGTTCTGCGTCTGAGGCTTCAGGATACCGGTCGCCGCCAGCTGCCAGAAGTCCGTGACTCCCGACTTCTCCATGGCGCGCAGGACCCGCCCCTCTCCCGCGTTGTAGGCGGCGAGAGCGAGGTACCAGTCGTGGAAGAGGTCGTGAAGGTACCGAAGGTGCTTCGCGGCGGCTCGCGTTGCCTTCTCGGGATCGCTCCGCTCGTCTAAGACGGCGCTCGAGGTCAGACCGTACTGCCGACCGGTCCTGGGCATGAACTGCCAGATTCCGTGGGCAGTGGCGGCGGAGTGCGCACGGGGAAGAAACGACGACTCGATCAGCGCAACCTGAGCGAGGTCCCCCGGAATCCCTTCTTCTTTGAAGACCCGCCGGATCATCGGCATGTACCGGCCGGATCTGGCAAGCCCGCGGCCGATGACGTCGTGGAGGTCGTGCTGGAAGGTCGCGAGGATCTTGAGGACACCCTCGTTGACGACGATCGGGATGTCGTACGAGACCCCCGGGGCCTCCGAGGCGACGGCGGACGCGGCCTCGGAGATGGCTTCCGCCGACGCCTCGACCGGAACTTCGATCTTCTGGAGCTCCGGGGAAAGGTGCTGGGGCTCTCCGGACGCCATTTCTTCGGGGGGCGCCGCGAGCGCTTCGTACCGGATGATCCCCTCCCAAAGCTCGGCTGAGAACGATGCCAGGTCGGGACTCGTCACGGGCGGGCCCCCCGGTGGGCGGACGGCGGCAAGCGCCCGGTCGAAATAGAACTGGGCGCACGGGAAGTCTCCGGAGAGCGCCGCCAGACGGCCGAGCTCGAAGTCCGACGAGGCCTGCGCCATCAGTCGCGCGGTCGCCGAAACCGGCAGGCGGACCGAAGGACGGCGGCTGGCGGCCGAGGAACAGGCGAGAGGGAGTAGGAGGAGCGCGCAGGCGCCCGCAATAACGTAAGGCTTCGCCGGACTAAGGAGGGAGGGTGGGGTCATCGGGCAAAAGCGTAACCTCCGGGGAAGGGATTGCAAACCTTTTTTTCCGCGCGAGGTGTCTCCGCAGGGGACACTCCGCGTTTACTGGCGAGGTGTCTTCAGTTTGTAGAGCGCAAAAGAGAGAGCTCGACCCTTCCCGCCGGACGCTACTTTCCCTCGATGTGAAACTTCAGGGAGAGCAGCAGCTTCTCGATGTCCGGCCGCGCATGGAGCTCGATTGAGAAACTCTTCTGCTCGCCGATCAGCTCCCGATCTTTGTTCTCGAGCCGCAGGTCGACCGTTACCTGGTGTCCTCGGGCGAGCTCCCGCCGGGGGATCTGCAGCTCGAAGATCCGGTTCACTTCTTTGCGGTGATTGAG
Source organism: Thermoanaerobaculia bacterium (assembly GCA_038253555.1). GTDB lineage: Bacteria > Acidobacteriota > Thermoanaerobaculia > UBA5066 > Gp7-AA6 > JALYUA01. The sequence goes on along the minus strand of JBBSGZ010000029.1, from coordinate 31,332 downwards.
ACTGTTTGCGAGGAGGTCGTCGATCGAAATCCCGGTGTTCGCCCGCCGGCCGGGCCTTACGACGGGAGGGCTCGACGTGGCGTTTTTCCGGAGCTTCTCGAGCTCCGCGAGGATGTCGATGTTGGAACGCACGCGGACGTGCTTGACTTCCGGCACGACCTCGCCGGATTCGCGCGGTGCCTCCGCGAATGAAACGTCGCCGATCTCGAGCGGCTCGGCGTCCGTTTCGGGCAAGGGCGCGTCGAGAGAGTTCAAGGCGTCCTCGAACTCGCTGACCGTATCGACATCCTCGGCATCGAACCGGCCGGGGGAAAGCAGGTCCGGGGGAGGGGGGGGCGGCGGCGGCAGGAAGGTCTGGTCCAGGGAGATGGCGTCCGGCTCTGCTTCCTGCGGCGCCGGCGGGATCTCGGGGTCGAGAGAGGAAAAACTGCCGAGATCGAGGCCCTGCGAGGTCTCGGTTTTCGTGTCGGCCGACGGCTGCGGGACTTCGGGCTCCGGCGAGTAAACGATCCGCTCCTCACGGGGAGGGTCCGGCGGGGGCGGGGCCGCGACGGCGCGCGGGGGAGGGGGCGGCGGCGAGGCCGGTGGCGGAGCCGGCGAGGGTCGTGACGCGAGCGGGCCCGTCGAAGAACGCGAGGTGCGATCGTCGCCGAGCATCCTCTTCTTCAAGGAACGCAGCGTGAGCTTCGAGATGGCTTTCAGGGTTTCGAACACTCCCTGTCCATTGACCGCGCAAGCCTCGTAACTTTCGTAGGTTCCCTGAGGGTTCAGGGTCTCGGCAAGCTCCTCGACGCTCAGGATGTTGGACAGGTCGCGCTTGTTGTACTGGAGGACGAGGGGAAGGTCGTCCACCTTCAGGGAGATCTCGGCCAGGTTCGACCTCAGGTTATTGAAGCTCTCGACGTTCGCATCTTTCATCGCGCGCTGCGAGTCGGCCACGAACACGACCCCGTCGACGCCCTTCAGGACGAGCTTCCGGGTCGTGTTGTAGAAGACCTGTCCGGGGACCGTATAGAGCTGAACGCGGGTCTTGAAGCCGCCGATCACGCCGACGTCCAGGGGGAGAAGATCGAAGAAGAGCGTGCGGTCGGTTTCGGTCTCGAGCGACACCATCTCTCCACGCGAGCCGGGGGAGGTCCGGCCGTAGATGTGGTGAAGATTGGTCGTCTTCCCGCACAGACCAGGGCCGTAGTAGACGATCTTGGCCGCCATCTGCATCGTGGCGTAATTGAAGAAGACCATGGGTGATTATGCTCTCGCGCCCTGCGCCGGTGCAGAGAATCTAACACGCGAGGACGGCCCGGAGTTCCTCTTCTCGCCCGATGCCGGGCGTGCGCGCGATCGTTTCGGACGCGAGCGCCCTGTACATGGCGAGCAGGTCCGGGTGGGCTGCGAGCGCCGCACAGTGCGAACGGACGGTAGCAAGATCACGGCGGGCGATGGGTCCCGTCAGCGCCTCCGCGAACCCCTGGAGCGCCGCCCCGGCGGCCGCGCGGCCAGCCAGAGCGGCCAGGGCCGGGCGGGACAGTTCCTCGGGAATGCCGGCGAGGGACCAGGCGCGCGCCGCGAGTCCGATCAAGGAAACTACGCCGCCGGCGGCCAGGGTCGCGCCGGCGTGGTAGAGCGGCTTCGCGTCGGCGGAGATACGGTGGGCTTCCCCTCCGAGGATCTCAGAAAAACCGAGCGCGGCGCGGCATGCTTTCTCGTCCCCCTCGATCGTCACGAAGGCGCCGCGCAGGGTCTCGTCGGGACCGCCCGTAAAGGCCCGAAGGGGGTGAAAGGAGCCGAGAGAGGCGCCTGCCCTGGAGAGGGGCCCGAGGACGGCGGCGGGGAGAGCTCCCGAGAGGTGGTACGCGAGGCGGCAGGTGAGAGCGCCCGCGGCGTCGCTCGCGACCTCCCCGATCAAGTCGTCGGGGACGGCCAGAACGACAACCTCCGTTTCGAACGCGCCCCTCTCGAGCACCGCCGTCCTCCCGCAACGAAGCGCTTCGACCCCCCGCTCTGCCGACGGCAGGGTCCGTCCGATCACGGCATCGAGTTGGCCCCCGCTCTGGATCCAGCTGCGGGCGAGCGCCCGCCCGGCGCGGCCGGGGCCGATCAGGGTGAGAGAGGGCAGGGAAGGCACGCCCGAAGTCTAAGCGCGACGGCAGCCGCCCGCGCCTTCGCCTTGACTGCGGGAAGCGTGAACGGTACCTTGGTGTTAGCACTCTCGCGGCGGGACTGCCAGGGACGGCGGGTCTTGAGCCGTCATAATCCGGACACAATGCGCTCACCCATGCACGCGCTCGACACCCGCAGCCGGACGATCTTGAAAGAGATCATCCGGGTGCACGTGGACACGGGAAAGCCCGTCTCCTCCCGCGCGCTCTTTAAATCGAGCCGATTCGACCTCTCTCCCGCCTCGATCCGCAACATCATGGCGGACTTGACCGACGCCGGATTCCTGGCGCAGCCGCACACCTCGGCGGGCCGCATCCCGACCGATCGGGCGTATCGGCTGTACATCGACGAGCTCATGCGGCAGCGCAGAGTGGCGGACGACGTCCGCGAGCAGGTCGACGACGATCTCGCTTCCGCCGGCTCGGATGTGACCCGCCTCTTCCAGGCCGCCTCGCGGCTCCTGTCCCGGCTCTCGGGAGAAGTCGGATTCGTAGTCGCCCCGGACGCTCTCCACACCGTCGTCCGATCGGTTCGCTTCCTTTCGGTCGCTCCGGGGAAAGTCCTCGCCGTCCAGGTCAACGAGCCGGACGTCGTGGTCTCCCGCGTCATCGAGACGAGTGTCGAGTACTCCGCCGAAGAGCTCGAGGCGGTCAGCCAGAGAATCACGCGGGAGTTCTGCGGCAGGAACCTTCACGAGGTCCGAAAGCGGCTCTTAGAAGCGATGGCGGAGGAAAAGGCGGCGTGCGACCGGATGCTCGGCCGCGCTCTTTCTCTGGGCGGCCAGGCTCTCGAAAACCGGGAGACCGAGGACCGGGTATACGTCGAGGGTGCGATTCGCCTTCTCGACAAGCCGGAATTCTCCGATGTGGACTCCCTCCGGCGGATTTTTCTCACTTTCGACGAGAAGGCGCGCCTCCTCGATCTTCTGGCCCGCTACCTCGATGCGAAGGGCACGAGTGTGGTTCTGGGGTCGGAGGAGGCGTTGACGTCGGATCCCCGGTTATCGGCGGTCTTGACCTCTTACGGCACGGGAGAGACACTGACAGGAATGCTCGGGGTGATCGGCCCCGCCCGACGGGAGTACCCGCGGGTGATATCGGTCGTGGAGCTGCTCGGGCGCGCGCTTTCGGATCGGCTTGAGCCGCGTGAGGGTCGAGACAGGGAGGATTCGTTCGAATGAGAGACCGGGAAGAAGACATCGGCGTCGCTCCCGATCCGGACCGCATCGAGGTCGAAGACTCGGGAGACAGCCTCGAGGCGGCACTCGCCGAAGAGGAGCGTTCCGCGATCGCGGCGGCGGAAGAAAAGCTTCAGTCCGTGATGCGGGACCTCGAAGAGTTGAAAGACCGGCACCGTCGAAAGCTCGCCGAGTTCGAGAACATGCGCAAGCGGACCGAGCGCGAAAAAAGCGAATACCTGCGGACCGCACTCGGACGGTTCGTGGGCGATTTCCTGACCATCTCGGACGACTTCGACCGGGCACTCGCGCACGCTACTCCCGAGGAGATCGGAAGCGACTTCGGCCAGGGAATCGCCCTGATCCAGCGCAAGCTCGCGGAGCTCTGGAAGAAGTACGGACTCCTCGAGGTGGACACGAGCGGCACGTTCGATCCGAACGTGCACGAGGCCGTGGCCACCGAGCGGTCCGACGATCTCCCGAAGGACACGATTCTGGAGGTTCTCGGGAAGGGGTATCTCCTGAATGAAAAGCTCATACGGCCCGCGCTGGTCAAAGTGACGGTGCGGGGAGACGGAGACCTGTAAGCCGGTCGATGGAACGGGCTCTCCCGAAGCGGAGGCCCGATCAGGGAGGCTCCTTGGGCAGAATTCTCGGGATCGATCTCGGAACAACGAACTGCTGCGTCGCGGTCGTGGAAGGCGTCACCCCGCAGGTGCTCTCCAATCGCGAGGGCAGCCGGACGACCCCGTCGATCGTCGGGTTCACCGAGGACAACGAAAAGCTCGTCGGCCAGATCGCCAAGAGGCAGTCGATCACCAACCCGATGAACACGGTATTCGCGGTGAAGCGGCTCCTCGGCCGCAAGTACGACTCCGAAGAGACTTCTCATGCCCGGGAGATTCTTCCGTACGAGATCGTCCGGGCCGCCAACGGAGACGTCAAGATCCGCGCCCGCGCCCGCGAGTACAGCCCCGAAGAGATCTCCGCTTTCATCCTGAAGGAGATCAAGGAATTTTCGGAGGAGGCGCTGGGGGAGGAGATCACGGAAGCGATCATCACCGTGCCCGCCTACTTCGACGACGCGCAGCGGCAGGCCACGCGCGACGCGGGCCGCATCGCCGGCCTCGAGGTCCTCCGGATCATCAACGAGCCCACGGCGGCCTCGCTGGCGTACGGACTCGAGCGCAAGGGCAGCGAGATCGTGGCGGTGTACGACCTCGGCGGCGGCACGTTCGATATCTCGATTCTGGAGCTCGGCGATGGGATCTACGAGGTCAAGGCCACGGCCGGCGACACGTATCTCGGGGGAGAAGACTTCGACAAGAAAATCATGGACTGGCTTCTCGACGACTTCAAGAAGTCGACCGGGATCGACCTGCGGCAGGACCGGATGGCGCTGCAGCGCCTGAAGGAGGCCGCCGAAAAGGCCAAGTGCGAGCTCTCGACGTCGACCGAGTCGACGATCACGCTTCCCTTCATATCGGCCGACGCCTCGGGCCCGAAGCACATCAACCGCACGTTGACCCGGGAGAGGTTCGAGACGATCGTCGCCGACCTGATCGACCGCACCGCCGCCCCCTGCCTCGACGCGCTGCAGTCCGCGAACCTGAAGCCCTCCGACGTCGACCAGGTGATCTTGGTCGGCGGCCAGACCCGCACGCCCAAGGTGCAGCGCATGGTCGCCGAGCTCTTCGGGCGGGAGCCGAACCGCGAAATCAACCCGGACGAAGTCGTCGCGATCGGCGCGGCGATCCAGGGCGGCGTCCTGAAGGGCGAGATCAAGGACGTCGTTCTTCTCGACGTCACGCCCCTCTCTCTCGGGATCGAGATGCACGGCGGAGTGTTCGAGAAGCTCATCGAGCGCAACTCGACGATCCCGACGAAGAACACGAAAGTCTTCACGACCGTCGCGGACAATCAGGGCGTGGTCGAGATCCACGTCCTGCAGGGCGAACGGGAGGTCGCGCGAGAGAACAAGTCGCTCGGCCGCTTCGAGCTCGTCGGCATCCCCGCGTCGCCTCGCGGCGTCCCGCAGATCGAGGTGACGTTCGCGATCGATTCGAACGGCATCGTGAACGTCTCGGCGAAGGACCTTGCGACAGGCAAGGCCCAGGGCATCCAGATCAACCCCGCCGGCGGGCTTTCCCAGAACGAAATCGACAAGATCATCAAGGAGGCATCGGCGTTCGCCGAGGCGGACCACGAGCGGCGCGAGATCGCGCAGGTGCGCAGCCGTCTGGATGGGATGCTCGCTTCCAACGAGCGCGTCCTCTCGGAATTCGGAGCGGCGCTCGCGGCCGACGAGAGGGAGCGCATCGAAGAGACGCTGAAGCGCTCCCGCGAGATCTCCTCCGGAGAGTCGCGCGACGCGTTGAACGAGGCGATCTTCGACATGCAGGGGGTCTCCAAGGTGCTCACGCGCGTCATGCTCCAGAGGGCCGGGACGGGCGGGGCGGCCGCGGCGAAGGTTTGAGAAAAGGCGGACGCGGGTGGAAGCCGGCCGTGCCCCGCGAAAGAACGGGCAGATTCGCGGCGTTCTTCGTGTTCTCCGCCCCGTGCGCCTGAAGTCCTAGCACTCCAAATCCGACACTCGAGTTCCCGATGGCCAAGCGCGATTACTACGAAATTCTGGGGGTCGAGCGGCAGGCGGATGCCGCACAGCTGAAGTCCGCCTACCGCAAGCTGGCCCTCCAGCATCACCCGGACCGCAATCCGAATGATCCCGCGGCCTCGGAGAAGTTCAAAGAAGCCTCCGAGGCCTACGCGGTCCTCTCCGATCCCGACAAGCGGGCCCGGTACGACCGATTCGGGCACCAGGGAGTGGGCTCGGCGTCCGGCGGCGGATTCGGGTTCGACGCCTCGAGCTTCGACCTCTCCGACCTCTTCGGCGAGCTCTTTGGCGGGATGTCCGGAGGGGGGGGCGGAGGTCCGAGCCAGGGCAGCGACCTCATGTACCGGATGGAGATCTCCTTCTCGGAGGCCGCGTTCGGCGTCGAATCGCCGCTCGTGCTCTCGAGGCTCGAGCGCTGCTCCACATGCGAGGGCTCCGGAGCGGAAAAGGGAACGAAGCCGAAAACGTGCCCCGTGTGCCGGGGCGCCGGGCGGCAGCGCTTCTCCCAGGGATTTCTGACCGTGACGCGCCCCTGTGGGAACTGCCGCGGCGACGGAAAGATCATCGAAAAGCCTTGCGGCGAGTGCGACGGAGAGGGGCGGCGCCGCGAGAGTCGCGACTTGAAGATCCGCATTCCGGCGGGCGTCGAAACCGGCAGCCGGCTGCGCCTCGCCGGCGAAGGCGACGCCGGCGGAAACGGCGGCCCGCGAGGCGACCTTTACGTCGTGCTGACGGTTTCGGAGGACGAGGTCTTCGCCCGCGAAGGGGACGATGTCGTCCTGTCGCTGGAGGTCCCTTTCCCGACTCTCGTGCTCGGCGGCGAAATGACGATCCCGACGCTCGAGCAGCCCGAAAAGATTTCAATTCCCCCGGGCGCCCGCGTCGGGTCCGAGATCCGGCTGCGCGGCAAGGGATTTGGGCGACTCGGCCAGCGCGGGCGGGGCGATCTCGTGGTGCGCGCCTCGGTGCTCGTCCCCGACTCGCCCTCGCACGACGAAAAAGATCTGCTGCGGCGCTACGCCGAGATGACCGGCGCGCCCGTCGAGCCGCGCGGGGTCCTTGGAAAAGCAAAAAAGATCTTTTCGTAGCGATCGGCTTGTCGGCCGCCCTCTCACGCGCTCCGATCCGGGCGACGAGAGTGTGGGCCTTTCAAGACCGTGAACTGAAAACTCGAAACTGAAAACCGAGCCCTCTCTGTCCCGCCCCTCATTCTCGCGACTGACCGTTCCGCGCCGCGGCGAGGACGACCTGGTGGTCGGCGTTCTGTCTCTCTTTTCTCCCCTCGGGTTCGTCGAAGAGGGGAAGGACCTCGTCGCGTGTTTCCGCGAAGGCGCCACCGCCCTGCGGGCCGCCGCGGCTCTGACCGCGCGGGGAATCCGATCCGATCTCGTCACGGACATCGCCGAAGGCGACCCGCTCGAGGCGTTTCGCGCCGCCTCCCGGCCGTTCGCGGTGGGAGAACGGTTCTGGATCGACCCGGGCGATCCGTCCGACTCCGTCGCGCCCGCCGGGAAGATCGCCCTGCGGTTGCCGGCGTCGCGCGCGTTCGGCACGGGCGGCCACGAGTCCACCCGCCTCGCCCTGCTCGCTCTCGCGGACGATCCGCCGGACGGACTCCGGGTGCTGGACGTCGGAACCGGCTCCGGTGTCCTGGCGCTCGCCGCGGCGGCATTGGGCGCCCGGAGAGCGGTCGGGCTCGACGTGGACGCGGACGCCGTGTTCGTCGCCCGCGAGAACCTGCGGCGCCACGAGTTCGGCGCCCGCGTCGCCCTCGTCGCGGGACCGATCTCCGCCGTGACGGCCCGTTTTCCGCTGATCGTGGCGAACATGCTGCCCGAGGAAATCTTCGAGATTCGGAGGCACATTCTCCCGCTCGTCGACGCGGGGGGCCGGTTGATCCTCTCGGGGATTCCGCGGGAACGGGAGACCGAGGTGGTGGAGCGCTTTCGATCTTCGCAATTCGCGCTCGGCGGGCGCCGGGCCGAAAACGAATGGGTGTGCGTGTGTCTCGACCGCGCTTCATAGTCCCCGTCCTCCCGCCGATCGGCGAGCGGGTCCCGCTTCCCGAGGAGGAACGCGCGCACGCCCGGTCGCGCAGGCTGGCGCCGGGAGACGCCGTCGTCCTCATCGACGGAACCGGCGCCGAAGCGGACGCCGAGATCGTTTCGGCCGCCGGCGGTCAGGTCCTGGTGAGCGTCTCCGACATTCGCCTCCCGGGCGAGCCGCCCGTGGAGATCTGGCTCGGCGTCGCGGCCGTCCGCTCCGAACGGCTGTCGTGGCTCGCGGAAAAGGCGGGAGAGCTCGGCGTGGCCCGGCTGGCGGTCGTGCAGTCCGAGCGCGCGCAATCGTTCCGCGCCTCGTCTCCCGTCGTTGCGCGGCTCGATCGGCTCGCCCGGGAAGCCGCGAAACAGTCAGGCAGCGCGCGTTGGATGCGTTGCGAGGGACCTGTCCCGCTCTCGCAGGCCCTCGCTTCGGCCCCCGGAGCGTTCCGCGCCGTCGTCGATTTCTCGGGCGAGCCTTTCACTTCGGAGGGGATCTTCCAATCAGCCGCCCTTCTCGTTGGACCGGAAGGCGGCTGGACGCCGGGCGAGCTGGAGAGCGCCCGATCCGCCGGATGGCGAACGGTGCGGCTTCCGACACCGACGCTGCGGACCGAAACCGCGGCGATTGCGGCCGTGGTGCTGGCGCGCGCCGCCATCGAGCGAGGACTGGCCGCGCAGCGGGAGGGCACGCGGCCGAACGACGCCGATCAGACGTTGGAATGAGCTTCCGTCGATAGACCGCTTGCGAGATAATTCGCGTACCCGCCCCGGAGCCCCATCAACAACGGAGGCCGCTCAGATGTCGTACGAAGACGTGAAGAAAGTCTGGATGAACGGGAAGCTCGTGGACTTCGCCGACGCGAAGATCCACGCGTTCTCGCACGTCCTGCACTACGGGTCCGGGTTGTTCGAGGGCCTCCGCGTGTACAAAACCAAGACGGGGACCGCCGCCTTCCGTTTAGACGAGCACATCGAGCGCATGTACCACTCCTGCAAGGTTTACCGGATGGAAGTGCCGTATTCGCGGTCGGAGTTCAAAGAGGCGATTTTCGAAACGATCCGCGCCAACGGATACGAAGACTGTTACGTCCGTCCCGTTGTCTATCGCGGCCTGGGAGCGCTCGGCGTGAACCCCTTCCGCAGCCCCGTCGAGATGCTGATCGCGGTGTGGAAATGGGGCAAATACCTGGGCGAAGAGGCCATCGAGAGCGGAGTGGACGTCTGCGTGTCCTCCTGGAACCGGATGGCGCCCAACACGTTTCCGGCGATGGCGAAGGCGACCGGGAACTACTTGAACTCCGCGCTGATCAAAATGGAAGCGATCACCAACGGGTACACGGAGGGAATCGCGCTCGACAACGCGGGACGGATCTCGGAAGGCAGCGGCGAGAACATCTTTCTCGTGTACGGAGGCCGTATTCTGACGCCCCCCCTCGCGGGCACGATTCTGCCCGGGATCACCCGCGACTCGATCATGACGCTGGCGCGCGATGCGGGCTACACCGTGGTCGAGCAGCAGATTGCCCGGGAAATGCTCTATATCGCCGACGAGGTGTTTTTCACTGGCACGGCGGCCGAGGTCACTCCCGTCCGGTCGGTCGATCGCATCCCCGTCGGCGCGGGCACGCGCGGACCGGTGACGGAGCGTCTCCAGAAAGAGTTCTTCGCGCTGCTCGCCGGCGAAGGCGAGGACCGGTACGGCTGGCTGACCCCGGTCCCCGTGGAGACTCCCGTCCAGAGCTGAGAAACGTCCGGCAGGTGCGCCTTTTTGAGTGCCGCGTCGGCCGGGCGGCGCCCGTCCCCGCCCCTCCCGCTTCGCCCCGCCCGCGCCGGAACTCCTTCCTTCCCCGGCCGAAGGGGGTTATCCTGATCTCAAAAGAGGCCAATTCATGCACATCAACGATCTCCTGAAGGTCGCCGTGGAGCGCAAGGCGTCCGACCTCCACCTGAAGGTCAGCGCATTCCCCGTGCTCCGGGTGGACGGAGTGCTCACTCCGTTGACGGACGTCCGGCGCCTGATGCAGGAGGACACCATCGCGATGGCGTTCTCCATCATGTCGGCCCGTCAGAAGGAGAAGTTCAAGAACGACTACGAGATAGACATCGCGTACTCGGTGCCGAACCTGGGCCGGTTCCGGTGCAACATCTTCCAGCAGCGGGGGACCGTCGGTCTGGTCCTCCGCGTCATTCCCGCCCGCATCTTGAGCGTCCGGGAGCTGCTCCTGCCCCCCGTCCTCGAGAAGATCTGCTCCGAGCAGCGCGGCTTAGTCCTCTGCACGGGCACGACGGGCTCCGGGAAATCCACCTCGCTCGCCGCGATGATCGACCACATCAACACGATCCGCAACGAGCACATCATGACGATCGAAGACCCCATCGAGTTCCTGCACCGGGACAAGAAGTCGATCATCAATCAGCGGGAAGTCGAGGTCGACACGAAGGGCTTCGGGGTCGCGCTGCGGAGCGCCCTCCGGCAGGACCCCGATGTGATCCTGGTCGGCGAAATGCGCGACTACGAGACGATCGAGACCGCGTTGACCGCCGCGGAAACCGGCCATCTCGTCTTCTCGACCCTGCACACTCTGGACGCCACGGAGACCGTCAACCGGATCATCTCGGTGTTTCCGCCCCACCAGCAGAAGCAGATCCGGCTCCAGCTCGGCGCGGTCTTGAAGGCCGTCATTTCCCTGCGCCTGATGCCGCGCGCGGACGGGCTCGGGCGCGTCCCGGCTGCCGAGATCCTGATACGCACCGCGTACGTGCGCGAGTGCATCGAGAACAAGGAGAAGACGAAGCTCATCAAGGATGCGATTCAGGCCGGCACGTCGCAGTACGGCATGCAGACGTTCGACCAGTCGCTTTACCAGCTCTACAAGTCCGGGCTGATCACGCTCGAGGAAGCCTTAAAGCGCGCGACGAATGCGAACGAGTTCAAGCTGAAGATCCAGGGCATTCAGTCGACTGCCGACCTCGCGCGCGAGGAAATGGACGCGGAGCTCGAGGCGCCCTCGGACTTCAACCCGCTCGGGGAGGAAGAGTCTCCCTTCGACTTCAGCCGCCAGGGAAACCCGGGGCACGGCAGGGGCTAGACCGCGGGCCGAGCTGCCGCCGGGAGCGAGACGGCCGCGGTACTCCGCGGTCAACTGTTTCCGGGAACCGGGAATCGACGCCGCGGCGGCGCTCGATTCGGTATCTTCGGTTTGTGCGTTCCAGACGGCCGAAAGCGCCAACGGATCCCGCGTCGGAAGTCGCCGTCCGGACGGTCGCTCTCCGGCTCCTGACCGTGAGGCCCCGGGGATCCGAGGACCTCGCCCGGACGCTCGAGCGCCGCGGGTTCGAGCGTGCGGCCGTCCGCGCCGCCATCGAGCGCCTCGTCCACGATGGGTGGCTGGACGACCTCGCGGCCGCCCGCTCGGTCGTTCGCGCCCGCGCCGGCCGCTACGGGAGGGCGCGCATCGTCCGGGAGCTCTCGGCGCTCGGGTTCCCGAAGGAGACCGCAAACGCCGCGCTCGATTCCGACGGCGGTGGCTCGGAACAAAAAGCGCTTCATCGCGCGTTTGCTCTTCTCTGGCGCAGGACGGAAGGGCTCGATCCCGCCGCACGGCGGCGGCGCGTCTCAGGCGCGCTTTCCCGGAAGGGTTTCGCCGGAGAGGCGATCTCTGCAATGATGAAGGGCTTCCATGAAGACGACGAAGTGGACATCGACTGAGGTTCGAGAACGGTTCCTGAAGTTCTTCGAGGAGCGCGGGCATCGCCTCGTTCCGTCCTCGTCGCTCATTCCGGCGGAAGACCCGACGCTGCTCTTCACCAACGCCGGTATGAATCAGTTCAAGGACGTGTTCACGGGCCGCGAAAAGCGCGAGTACTCTCGAGCGACGAGCTCGCAGAATTGCGTCCGGGCCGGGGGAAAGCACAACGACCTCGACAACGTGGGCTACACGGGGCGCCACCAGACGTTTTTCGAGATGCTCGGAAACTTCTCGTTCGGCGACTACTTCAAGAGGGACGCGATCTCTTTTGCCTGGGAGCTCATGACGTCCGCCGAGACGGGATACGGCCTCGCGCCGGAACGTCTCTGGGCGACCGTCTACTCGGAGGACGACGAGGCCGCGAAGCTCTGGGAAGCCTTCCTCCCGAAGAACCGGATCCTGCGTTTCGGCGAGAAGGAGAACTTCTGGTCGATGGGAGAGACGGGGCCGTGCGGACCCTGCAGCGAGCTTCACTACTACCAGGGAGCGAATCCGGAGGATCCCGCGAAGAACCGCCCGGAGCTCGTCAATGGCGAGGGCGACACGACGATGGAGGTCTGGAACCTCGTCTTCATGCAGTTCGAGCGCGACGCGTCCGGAAAAATGACGCCCCTTCCAAAGCCCTCCGTCGACACCGGCGCCGGCCTCGAGAGAATTACCGCCATTCTCCAGCACGCCAACAACAACTTCGACACCGATCTCTTCCGCCCCATCATCGAGAAAATCGAGGCGCTCACGTCCCGGACGTACGCGGGCGGCATGGCCGTCGAGGACGCCCCCTTTCGCGTCGTGGCCGATCACGCGCGCGCGGCCACGATGTTGATCGCCGATGGGGTGCGGCCGTCCAACGAGGGGCGAGGCTACGTTCTCCGGCGGATCATCCGCCGCGCGCTGCGGTACGCGGCACGCCTGGGGGTCGACTTCACGATCCCTTTTTTGAGCGAGCTCGTCCCATCCGTGCAGACGATCTTCGAAGGCGTCTATTTCTTCCCGGGGAACGCCGGCTCCCGGGAAACGGCGGGCGCGATTGCCGGAACCCTCCGCGACGAAGAATCCCGCTTTGCGAAGACCATGTCGGAAGGCGCGGACCGGGTCGGCGAAGAGCTCGAGCGCCTTCGCCGGCGGGGTGAGGCGGTCGTGGCGGGGGATGCCGTCTTCCGCTTTTACGACACCTATGGAATCCCCCTGGATCTGATCGAGGAGATCGCGGGGGACGAGGGCGTTTCCATCGATCGCGCGGGATTCGACGACCTTCTCGAAAAGCAACGGGCAACTTCCCGCGCGTCCGCCCGGTTCGACGCGTCCGGCGGCGCGGCGTTCGAGCGGCTGAATCTGCCCGAGCGGCATTCCGAATTTCGCGGGTACCCCGAGCAGGACTTCACAACCCTTCGTGATGCGGTCGTCGTCGGCCTGATCCGGGACGGGGAGCCGGCGGAGTCACTCTCGGCGGGGGAGACCGGCGATGTGGTCACCGACCGCACCGTTTTCTATCCCGAGGGCGGAGGCCAGGTCGCGGACCAGGGCCGGTGGACCTGGGAGGGCGGCGAAGCGGTAGTGGAGGACGTGCGCCGGCCAGTTCCGAGCGTCATAGCGCATCGTGTGCGGATCGTGCGCGGCCGCCTCGCTTCCGGAACACCGGTGGCGATGGAGGTTCCCGAATGGACGCGCCGGCGAACGCAGGCGAACCATACGGGGACGCACCTCCTTCACGCGGCCCTGCGGCAGGTGCTCGGGGCGGGCGCGCGCCAGATGGGATCGCTCGTCGCGCCCGACCGCATGCGCTTCGACTACGCCATTGCGACGCCCCCCACGACCGGGCAGATCGCCGAGATCGAACGGATCGTCAACGAAGCGGTCCTCCGCGACGCCCCGGTCTCCAAGGAAATCATGACGATGGAAGACGCCCGCGGAAAGGGCGCCGACATGTTCTTCGGGGAAAAATATGGCGAACAGGTGCGTGTCGTGTCCGTCCCGGGCGTTTCGGTCGAGCTCTGCGGCGGCTGTCACGTGAATCGCACGGGTGAGATCGGCGCCTTCAAGATCGTCTCCGACAAGGGGCTTGCGGCGGGGGTCCGACGGCTGGAAGCCGTGACGTCGCTCGGGGCGGTCGAGCTGCTGCAGCAGGACGAGCGGATCCTCGGAGAGATCGCGGCGGCGGCGCAGTCGCCGCGCGACGGACTCCTCGCGCGGTGGCAGGAGAGAGAGGATCGCGTGCGCGCGCTCGAGCGCGAGGTCGCCTCGCTGAAACTGAAACTCGCCTCCGGCGACAGCGGCGGAGGAATTCCGGAGGCGACCGATGTCGACGGGGTCCGCGTCGTAACCCGCGTCGCCGCCGGACTCTCCATCCCGGAGCTGCGACATCTCTCGGACACCCTGCGCTCGCGCCTGAAGAGCGGCATCGTCGTCGTGGGCACCGCGAAAGACGGCAAGACTTCGGTGGTCACGGCGGTTACGGCGGACCTCTCGTCGCGGATTCCGGCCTCTCGTCTGGCGGCGCGGATCGGGAAAGCGCTCGGCGGCAGCGGAGGCGGCAAGGCGGACCTGGCGCAGGCCGGAGGGAAGGACGAGGCGCTCCTCCCCGGCGCGCTGAAAGAGGCCGAGACCGCCGTGCGGGAGATCCTCGCCGAGAGCGCCGCCGCAGTCTAAGTCGCTGTCGTTACTTCGGTTATCGGTCAACCCCGTCCGGTCGGATCCCGCCGGAGTCGTCCGCCAGGCCCGGGCGCGGCCGGAAGGGCGTTATAATTTCCTGCTCGCAAATCTGAACAAATAAACGGCAGGAATAGATGAGACGTCGCATCCTCCTCTCGCTCGGGGCACTGGTCGCGCTTTCGGCCATCGCCTCGGCGACCGTGCGCGTCGGCGTGAAGGAGGGAAAGCGATTCATCTACAACGACGGGGTCGGCTCCTCCTCGCGCGAGTCGATTCACAGGAGCGACGACTGGCTGGCGGCGCGTGTCGGGATCCCCTCGCTCTACGACGGGCTCATCGACCAGGCGGCGCGCTCGGCGGCGGTGGACCCGAAGCTGGTCAAGTCGGTCATGCTGATCGAATCGGCCTTCAATCCCTCGGCAGTTTCGCGCAAGGGCGCACGAGGCCTGATGCAGCTCATGCCGGAGACGGCCGGGCAGTACGGGGTCCGGAATTCTTTTGATCCCGCCGAGAACATCTCCGGAGGCGCCCGCCACCTCGCTTATCTGCTCGGCGTGTACAACGGGAACGTCGAAAAGTCGCTCGCGGCTTACAACGCCGGTGAGGGAGCCGTGGCGCGGTACGGCGGCATTCCTCCATTCAACGAGACACGCCTCTACGTGAACAAGGGCCTCACCGCCTATTACGGCAAGGCCACTCTGGGTGGCGGGTTCGGCCGGCCTGCGACGGAGAGCTGGAGGGTGGTCGGAAGACCGGTTCGGATGACCCGGGACCGGCGCAATCGCCCGGTGATTACGACGGAGCTCTCGGCCCGCTCCGGCCTTCGCAGTTAGAGTCGGAGGCGTCGTGTCGCGAGCGACGACGGGCGAGGTGACGGCGGCAGAACAGGGCGTTTTCGTGGTTCACCTCTCGCGTGCGCGCAAGCACCTCCTCGAGGAACGGTACGACGTCGCCCGGCAGGAGCTCGATCTCGCCGCGCTCGCCCGACCCGCCGACGAAGACGTCTTGAATCTCCTCTCCGTCATCGAGTTCAAGCGCGGCTACTACAACGAAGCGGCGCGCGCGTGTCGCGCGCTGCTCCAGAACAATCCGGTTTCCGCGGTGCTCCACTCGAACCTCGGTTTGATCCTGTTCAAGGCTGGCGTCCTCGTCGAAGCCGAGCAGGAGCTGCGTCGCGCCCTCGAGCTGCAGCCGGATCACGTCCGCAGCCACCTCTACCTGGGGCTCCTTTACCGGATGCGCGGAAAGCTCGGGCTCGCCCTCGAGCACCTGCGATACGCCGGCGCCAAGCGCGTCGTCGTGGAAATCGAAGAAGCGTTGAGACGGAACGTTCGCGAACCGGGCGCGCGCGTGTCGGCGCCGCCGGTCTCGCGCTCGCTCCCCTCTCCCCCTGCGCTGAAGCTCGCGGGGCCCCTCGGGCCGGCGCGCCCCCCGGCCACGACCGCCCCGGCAAGGGGCCTGCGTCCGAGCGAGGCCGCGGCGGGCGACGCCCCACCGCTTTCACTCATTGCGCCCTCAAAGGCGCCGCGCACGGACCTGGAAGGGCGCGGTGCCCCCGCATCGCACGGCGGGATCCTGCCCGAAGGGGCGCGCGACTCCGGGTCCATGCCCGAGAGCCCGCGCGCGGAAGATTTCGCGGAGGGGCCGGTCGAGGATCGGGAGCCTGCGGGGTTGGCCGGGCCGGCCGCGTCGTCCCCGGAAACGACGGATCGCCTCGAGGCCTCGCCTGTGATTCTCGCGCCCTTCCCGGAAGCTGAACTGTCCGACGAACCCGCGTTTCTCGGCAACGAGCCCTCCCCGGCGGACGGTCTCCGGAA
This sequence comes from Thermoanaerobaculia bacterium, assembly GCA_038253555.1. GTDB lineage: Bacteria > Acidobacteriota > Thermoanaerobaculia > UBA5066 > Gp7-AA6 > JALYUA01. The sequence continues at coordinate 15,124 of JBBSGZ010000029.1, read as the reverse complement.
GCCCTTCGTTCCCGAGGCGATCGAAGGCGATGTCTCCGACACCGACGAGGGGCCGCCAGACGCGCGGCCGCCAGCCCCGGCTCGCGAGCTGACGGGCCCGCTTTCGCGCGAATCCCGGGTGGCGGCGGCCGCGGCGGCCGCGGCGGCCGCGCAGAATAGCCGGGCGGGGGAAGAGCTGTCGCGTTCGGAGCCTGCCGTCCCCGCGGCCGCCAGCGCCGGCGCTCCGTCGAACGACGAGATCGATTCGCGCCCTCTCTTCCACGTGCGGCCCGAAGGCGGGCTCGAAATCGCCTCGCGCGGCGTCGTCTACGTGCGGAAGGGGTCGGTCGTCTGGTACAGCGGCAAGATGCGCTTTTCTTCCGAGTCGACCTTCCGCGGCACCCGGCTCGAAAAGATCCTTCGAGCGGACGGCCGCGGGTACCTGTTCGTCAACGATCCGGGGCGGCAGGCGTACCGGCGCGATATGAACGGCCACGCGCTCTTCCTCGAGGGGAGTCGCGTCCTGGCCCTCGACCACGGCCTCTCTTTCCGCCTCGAACCGATCCACGATTTTCGCATGAACCGCCGCGTCGACATTCTGAAAATCTTCGGGCGCGGAAGCGTGATCCTTTCCGTTGGCGGGCCGCTCCTGTCGCACGAGGTCACGCCCGAGTTCCCCCTGAACGTCTCTTCCCGCGACCTGGTCGCATGGACCGGAGAGCTCGTCCCGTCGGTTCTCGAGGACCGCTTTCTCGAGGAAGTGATGATGCCGGACATCGGCAGCGCGCCGAAGATCCGGTTCGAAGGCCGCGGGACGGTCATGACGGAACCCCCTCGCCCCCGCCGCCGCGCTTCAGACCTCGCCCGCGCTCCCGAAGCCGACCGCCGGTCCTGAAAAAAAGGGAGCGCGCACACCGCGCGACTCCAGGCGGCAGGCCGCCGTCCGATGCGGCCGTACCGCCTGCTTCGAGGTCAGCGCGCAGGGGCGCAGGAACACGGGATCTCACCGCGCGCCGCCCTCTCACCCCGCGCCTCACCCCCGTCACGACCGCGCGAAACCTTCCAGGCGCCTCCGTGCGGCCTCGAGGATCCGGTCCACGGAGGCCTGGTCCTCGTGCTCGCAGTAGAGGCGCACCATCGGTTCGGTGCCCGAGAGTCGGTGGAGCAGCCACCCGCGTCCGCCAAACACGTACTTGACACCGTCGAGATCGCTGACTCCTGTCACCGCTTCTCCGGCGACCTCGTCCGGCGGCTCTCGGCGCACCGCCCCCAGGAACCCGGAGATGACCTCTACGGGAAGGGAAACGTCGAGGCGCCCGTACGCGAACTCGCCGAACTCCGCCGCGAGATCTTCGAGCGCTCCGTCGAGATTCCGGCCGGACAGCGCGAGGCTCTCGATCAGCAGAAGGGCGTTCAACACCCCGTCTCTTTCGGGGAGATGGAAGGAAAATGCGTAACCGCCGCTTTCCTCCCCGCCCGCCTGCGCTTCCCCGCGATTCATCAGCTCCGCGAGGTACTTGAATCCGATCGGGGTCTCCAGGAGCGGGACGTGGAGGGAGGCGGCCACCCGGTCGATGAGAAGGGAGGTCGAGAACGTCTTCGCGATCCCTCCGGTCAGGCCGCGGCGTCGATAGGCGTGCAGGAGAAGCAGGGCCAGGACCTTGTGCGGCGACACGAAGAGGCCGCGTCTATTTAGCACGCCCAGCCGGTCGGAGTCTCCATCCTGGGCCACCGCGAGGTCGAGACCCTCACTCCGGACCTTTTCCGAAGCGGCCTGGAGGTTCGCCGCGATCGGTTCGGGGTGAACTCCGCCAAACAGCGGATCCCGGTCCGCGCGGAACGCCACCACCCGCGTTCTTCCTCCAGTGAGGATGTCGGTGACGAGGGAGCCCGCCGCCCCGTGCATCGAGTCCGCAAGGACCGAAAGGCCCGCGCGCCGCATCGCGTCGAGGTCCACGTGCGCCTGAATCCGATCGCGATAGGGCGCGAGGAGGTCCTCGACGCGCACGGTTCCCACTCGCCCCGACGAAACGGGAGCTCGCGACGCCGCGCGGGCGACCTCGTCGTAAAGCTCCGGCGGGGCGCTTCCTCCGAAATGCGATTTGATCTTGAAGCCGTTGTACTCCCCCGAGTTGTGGCTCGCGGTGATCGCGATTCCTCCGGCCAGCCCGAGATGGTGCACATGTTCGGACACGGCCGGCGTCGGGATGGGGCGGTCCGTCAGGAGGACGTCGATGCCTCCGCGGGCGAGAGTGTCCGCAGCGCGGCGGGCGAACTCGGGGGAAAAGAAGCGGGTGTCGTGGCCTACGACGATCGTCTGCGTGTCTCCCTGCGGAAGAGAGCGATAGACCTCCGCCGTCGCCGAAGAGAGACGCTCGATGGCCGCGAACGTGCAGCCCTCGGCGATCACACCCCGCCATCCGTCCGTGCCCAGGGGAAAAGTCAACGAACCACGGGCCCGGCCGGGCGAGGAGAGCGGAGCGCGGCGAGCCGGTCTTCCGTCATCCCCTCGCGGGCCAGAAAATCCGAGGCGCGCGCGAAGCGAAAGCCCCGCGCCGACAACCCTTCGAGAAGAAGCGGGATCCTCGGCGCGACCGGGTCTTCCCGGTCGCTTCCGAGATGCAGCAGGACGATCCCTCCGTTTTCCGCCCGCTCGACCAGCATTTCCACGACGCGCCGCGAACTGCGGTACCCGCGCGAGCGCGGACTCGAGATCCAGTCGAGACCGTCGAGCCCCGCCCGTCCCCCCGTCCAACCCACGTGCCAGTACCCGGCTTCCGCAGCCCACCGGCGGACCTCCTCGTTCTGCTCGCCAAACGGCGCTCTCCAGAAAGGGGCCAGGCTCCGTCCGGTCGCCTCCCGGAACAGCCCGTCCGTCCGCGAGAGTTCTCCCGTCAGGAAGGCGCGGTCGACTCCGGGGCGTGTCGCCTGGCGGCCGTCGGTCGCATACGTCGTCAAATGCGGATGCGTCTCCGTGTGGTTCCCGACCTCGTGGCCGTCGGCGACGATCCGCCGCACGTTGGCGGGATATCGCCGGATGAATTCGCCCGTCAGGAAAATCGTCGTGCGGATTCCGTGAGCCCGCAGGGCGTCGAGAATTTCGCCCGCGCCACGGTCAGACGAGCCCGCGTCGAATGAGACCAGCACCTCTCGGCGGTCGCGCGGGCCTCTCGAAAGATCGGGAACGGAGGGAAGCCGGTTCTCTGTGCGCGGCAGCGGCGCGGGAGGGAGCAGGGGGGCGGGCGAGGCGACCGGATCCGGTGGCCGGGAAGCGGCGACCCGAGCCGGATCAGGCGGTCTCGCGGGGACCACCGGAGCCACCGCAAGCCGGGTCGGAGCAGGAGAAAGAGCCGGCGGGAGCGGGGAGGCCGAAGCCGGCGGCGCCGCGGGGCGAGGGGTGGGAGAGATTTCCTCGGCGGGAGGCGCCGCCAGCGGAAGCGCGCCGACCCGATAGGGGCCAGCCGAATGGACGCGGTCAAAGAATCGGCCGTCTCCCGCCACGGTGGTCGCGCTGAACTGCCCGCCCGAAAAGAGAAAAACAGCGGAGCCCGCCGGAGCCGTGCCCTCGATCCGGGCTCCCTCGGGTTCCGGGATCACCTTCTCGATCCGGGCGACGGGCGGGCGGCGTGCGGGCGAAAATCGGGACGGGCCGTTCAACCGGTCGAGCTCAGCGACGGTGCGAAGGGCGAGGAGCGCGGGCGCGGAGCAGGCCAGCAGGACCGCCAGAATGGCCAGCCGCGGCGGGACGGGGCGGCCGAGCTTCCGGCGCACACGGATCCCGATCTCCGCTCGGCCCGCGTCCCGGGCGCACTTTGGCGAGCAGTAGAGATGTCCGCGAAGTTTGAGCTCGCAGAGGGTGCAGATGGGCTGACGGCAGCGATGGCAGCCCCGGTGCGCGCGCTTGCTTCCGTGCACCGGGCAGGGGACGTTCATGGAGCTATTATCACCGGGTGGAGGCCGCCTTCGCGTTCGGGCAGAGGACGTCCGCCGCCCAAATCTCTTGAAGCTGAATCTCCCCAACGCGCTCACGCTCCTGCGAATCTTCCTCGTTCCCTTTCTCGTCGTCGTTCTCCTGACGAAATTCGAGGGCCGCGAGATCGTGGCGCTCGCGATTTTCCTCACGGCGACCGTCACCGACTTTCTCGACGGGTGGCTGGCGCGGCGCCGCGGCGAAATCACGACACTGGGAACCCTCCTCGACCCGATCGCGGACAAGCTGCTGATCTCGGCGGCTTTCATCTCGCTCGTGGAGGTCCGCCTGGTGCCCGCCTGGATCGCGGTCGTAGTCGTCGGGCGCGAGTTCGCCGTCACCGGTCTTCGAGCGATCGCCGCGGATCAGGGTGTGATCATCGCCGCGTCCGCCTGGGGCAAGCTCAAGATGGCGTCGCAGATCGCGGCCATCAGCCTCCTCATCCTCTCGGAGCGCTACGACATTCTGGCGTCGCCCGGGAGAGTGGCGCTGTGGGTGGTCGTCGTCATCGCCCTCGGGTCCGGGGCCCAGTACTTCGCCATTTTTCTGAGACGGATCGTCGCGTTCTCCCCGCCCGGTTAGGGGCGGCCCGGCCGCAGGTCGGAGGGATTCTTAGCTTTTCACCAGCAGGTATCTCCAGATGGCGCGGCCTTCCTGGCGGTATTTGAGCTCGTAGTGCGTCGCGGGGGGCGGGGGAAGCGCCTCCCAGTCGAGCCGTCGCAGCGACGGCACGCTCTCCAGGATCGGATTCAAGCCGCTGCCATAGCCGGAATGGTCCGTCGCGATCCGCAGGGTTCCGCCTGGCTCGAGCCGGCTGGCGAGGATCTCGAGCGTGACGCCGTGTAAGAGCCGCCGCTTTTTCTGTTTCTTCTTCGGCCAGGGATCCGGAAAGTAGATGTGAAAGGCGCGGACGGACGAGACGGGGAGCGCCTCGGCGAAGAGGCGGCCGTCCGCGCGCACCATCCGGACGTTTTCGAGCTGCGCCCGCGCGACCCGGTCGCGGCAGATGCGGTAGTAGGAGAGCGAGCGCTCGATGCCGAGAAAGTTGTGGGCCGGGGTGCCCCGGGCGGCTTCGACCAGGAAGCGCGCTTTCCCGGTGCCGATTTCCACCTCGAGGGGCGCCGCCGCGGCGAAAAGCGCGGCGGGGGAGAGGCCACCCGCCCAGAGCGCCTCGTCGGCCGACAGCGGAAATGAAGACATCTGACGACCGCGGGGAGGCGGGCCGTCCGGCGTGCGAGTCTCGGGCACTGTCGCTTTACCGGAGCTTCCCGGCCACCGCGCGGGAGAAGGCCGCCGTACCGAGCGAGCCGCCGATATCCGTCGTCCGGGAGCCTTCCGCGAGCGTCGAGAGAAGGGCAGTTTCGACGCGTGCCGCGATCTCCGGCAAATGCAGATGGCGCAGCATCAGCACCGCGCTCATCAGCAGGGCGGTCGGGTTCGCCCTGTCCTGGCCGGCAATGTCGGGCGCCGTTCCGTGCACCGCTTCGAAGATGGCGACCTCCGGGCCGATGTTCGCGCCCGGGACCAGCCCCAGCCCGCCGACGAGCCCCGCCGCGAGGTCCGAGACGATGTCCCCGTAGAGGTTTTCCAGAAGCAGCACGTCGAACGTCTCCGGATTCATGACGAGGCGCATGCAAGCCGCGTCGACGATCCGGTCGTCCGCCTGAATGTCCGGGTAGTCCTCCGCCACCTTGCGAAAGCAGTCGAGGAAGAGCCCGTCGGACAGCTTCATGATGTTCGCCTTGTGAATCGCCGTCACCCGGCGGCGCCCATGACGGCGCGAATATTCAAAGGCGTAGCGCGCGATCCGGGTCGAGGCGTATTCCGTGATGATCTTCAGGGATTCGACGACGCCCGGCACGACGACATGTTCGAGGCCGCTGTAAAGATCTTCGGTGTTCTCCCGAACCACCACGAGGTCGACTCCCTCGAATCGGCTGGCGACGGTCGGCACGTTTTTGACCGGCCGGAGGTTCGCGTACAGGTCGAGGGTCTTGCGGAGCCGGACGTTGATCGAAGCGAACCCCTTTCCGACAGGCGTCCCGACGGGGCCTTTGAGAGCAACCCGGTTCCGGCGTATCGAATCGATCACCCTCGAAGGAAGGGGATCACCTTCCGCCAGTTCGGCGGCGCGGCCGACGACCGCTTCCTCGAACGTTATCGGGGCGCCGGCGGCTGCCAGGATGAAAAGGACGGCCTCGGAGACTTCCGGCCCGATCCCATCGCCTCGAATCAGGGTGACGGTGTGCAGAAAGCCTCCTACCTTCGGGCGGCCGCGTCTCGCGGCGCCTCGCCTTCCTTCTTTTCAGGAAGAATCATCAGAACCCTGTCGATCCCCGTTGGGCTCGCCTCTTCCACGACGAAGTCGGCACGGCGCCCCCGCCAGCGCTCTCCCTTTCGAGGAATGCGGCCGAAGCGGTGCATGAGGTGTCCGGCGATGGTCTCCGCCTGGTCGCGCGGAAGGTCGATCCCGAACTGTTCCTCCAGGTCGTCCAGACGGAAAGCGCCCTCCAGCATGTAGCGCTGTTTCCCCGCAGCCACGAATCCGGGCGTCTCCTCCTCGTCGAATTCGTCCTGGATCGGGCCGAGCAGCTCTTCGATCGCGTCCTCGATCGTGACGATGCCGGCGGTGCCGCCGAACTCATCGACGACCACCGCCATGTGCGTGCGCCGCCGGCGCATCTCCCGGAAAAGATCTTCCGCGGGCTTGAACTCGGGGACGAGAAACGGGGGATCGAGATATTTCTCCAGAGTGAACGCCTGCTCCTCCTCGTCTGTCACGTCGAAGAGGTCTTTCGCATGGAGAATGCCGACCACGTTGTCGAGCGACCCGCGATACACCGGCAGGCGTGAAAGCTTGTGCTCGCGCAGGAGGACGCGGACGTCCGAAAAACGCGAGGTGTCCGGGACGGCGACCACGCGGGTGCGCGGGACCATGATGTCGCGGACCGTCCTGTCGCCAAACTCGAGGATGTTGTGGAGCAGACGTTGCTCTTCGCCGTGAATGATGCCCTCATCGGCGCCGAGGTTGAAAACGCTCTTCATCTCTTCTTCCGTCAGCGCCGGAGACCTCTCGGTAATCCCGAGAAGTCGCAATCCTCGCGTCGTCAGCTTTACCACCAGAGTCACGATCGGCGAGAACACCTTCATGAACCACGTCATCGGCACAGCGACGGCGCGCGAGATGGCGAGGGGGGACGCCGCCCCGATCGCCTTGGGCGCCATTTCCGCGAACACGAACAGCGTGACCGTCGAGATGACGATCGCCGCGGGGACACCCCACCGTTCGCCGACCCACGCCGTCGCGAGGGCCGTGGCAAGCGCGGATGCGGAGCTCAGGGCGAGATTCTGGCCGATCAGGATCGTCGCCAGGAGGGCGGAGGTCTTCGACTTCAACGCCCGCAGGAGGACGCCCCGACGATCCCCCCTCTCCCGAAGGCGCTGGAGGTCGATGCGCGAAAGGGACACGAGCGCGGTCTCCGAGGCGGCGAAGAACGCCGAAACCGCGACCGAAACGCCGAAGAGAATGAGGAACAGAGAATCGCGAGCCGTCATCCGCCCGCCTCCCCGGGCGGCGTCGCAGGGAGCCGGGACAGGGCCCATCGCGCGCCATCCGAGGCTCCCCGGTCTCTCGACGCCTCGATTGGTCCGAGACCGCCGACGACTCCGGCGTCCGTCTGGCACCCTGCGGACACCGCGGCGTTGCGCTGCAGTCCTCTCCAGCCCGCGCGGTTCAAGGCCGTCGCGCCGTAGGCCCGGCGGAATGTCCCTCGACCCATGGAGATCCAGTCCGCGCGTCCGGGGGCGGGGACCGCGCGGCCGGTTCCGAGGGGCGCGTTCCAGGGGCATACGTCCTGGCAGTCGTCACAGCCGAACACGTGATCCCCGAGAGCTTCTTTGACCGTGTCGGGGATTTCGCCCCGGTGCTCGATCGTCCAGTAAGCGAGACACCGGTTGGCGTCGAGGATGCCCGGGGAGACGAACGCGTCGGTGGGGCAGGCCTCCAGGCAGCGAACGCACGACCCGCACTGCTCGGCGACTGGATCGTCGACGGGAAGATCGAGGTCCGTCACGATCTCGGCGAGGAGGAAGAACGACCCGAGGCCCTGATCGATGAGGCAGCCGTTCTTCCCGATCCAGCCCAGTCCCGCGGCGGCGGCGAAGGATCGTTCCGCCAGCGGCGTCGAGTCGACGCACACGCGCCAGGAGAAGCCTCCGTTCAATCGCCTCTCCATGGCCATAGCGAGGCGGGTCGCCCTCTCTCGAAGGGTCCCGTGGTAGTCGGGGCCGCCCGCGTATCGCGCGATCCGCGACCCGTCGGCCGCGACGAGGGGCTCCGGCCCATGAGGGGCGGCGAGGCAGAGCACCGACCGCGCGCCCGGCAGCAGGTCGGCCGGAGCCGCGCGGACACCCGAGCTGTCTTTGAGGTACCCCATCCCCGCATGTCGGCCTTCCGCGATCCATTGACGGAAAACTTCGAATCGGGGCGGAGTCTCCGCGCGCGCGACGCCGGAGCGCGCGAATCCTTCGCGCTCCGCCTCCTCGCGGAAAACCCGCGCCGCGAAAGCCCGATCCGGGATCTGTCTCACGTCTTTATGGACCCTCTCTGCTGCACTGTCCGGGCGCCGATTTCCGAACCGCTCATGCTATAGCATCGCCCGCCGGGGGTGAGTGGCGAGCGCAGACCGGTTCTCCGCGCGGGCGTTCGCGATCGGTTTCGCGCTGCTGCTGCTCTACCTCCTGTGGCTGATTTTCCGGCCGTTCGTCGGCCCCATCCTGTGGGCAGGCCTTCTCGCGTTCATCCTTTTCCCGGTCAACGCAGCGCTCCGGCGCCAGTTGAAAGGTCGCAACGGCCTCGCCGCCCTCCTCCTCACGCTCGCCGTCCTGATCGGAGTGGTCGCGCCGACCGTCTTCCTCGGGATGCTGTTCGCCAAACAGGCGGGGGAGCTGGCCGGAAAAGTGTCGGCTCTCGGCACCCGCTACCAGATCGAGAAGCCAGCGGACCTCTTCCGGATTCCCGCTCTAGACAGAGTCGTCCGGTGGGTCGACGCGAAGACGCCGGTGAGCGCCGCCGACGTCCAGCAGTGGGTGATCTCGGCGTCGAAAAGCGTCCTGGATTTCGCGCTGGCGAATACGAAGGTCCTCTTAATCGGCGCGCTCGGGCTGATCGCGTCTCTCTTCCTGATGCTGTTCATTCTTTACTTCTTTTTTCGGGACGGCGAGGACATGGCGCGAGAGTTTCTCCAGATTCTTCCGACGGAGCCGTCGCGCAAAGCGCGTCTGATCGAGCATCTGTCTTCGGTGACGAAGGCCGTCGTCTACGGCTCCCTTCTCACCTCCCTCGTTCAGGGCGCGCTCATCGGACTGGCCTTCGAAGTGTGCGGCCTTCCTTCGCCGGTCGTCTTCGGCGTTCTCGCGGCAATCCTGTCCCTGCTGCCGGTGGGAGGCACGGCTTTCGTGTGGGCGCCGGGCGCCTTGGCGCTCGTCGCGGAGGGGCGGTGGGGATGGGCGATCGCGCTCGTCGTCTGGGGCGCCCTCGTCGTCGGATCCGCCGACAACGTGCTGCGGCCGATGCTGATCTCGGGCCGCGCGGAGATCTCGACACTCCCCATCTTTTTCGGCGTTCTCGGGGGAATCGGAGCCTTCGGACCGATCGGGATGTTTCTAGGGCCGGTCATCCTCGCGTTGGCACTGGCGGTCGTGCGTTTCGCCCGGGACGAGACGGCGTCCGCCGAGGGGCGGCTCTCTCCGCCGGGATGATCGGAGTCCGTCGCCTTCGCTCACTGCGGGACGTGCGTTCGCCTGAGATCTGGGAGAGGGTTGGGGTGAGGGGCTTGTGTCACCTCTTTCCTCGCGCCGTCCGGGGCGGGACCGCCCGGAGTGGCGGATCCGTCTTACCGCATCAGGTCCGGAGCCGCCTTCTCCCGCTCGGCAGCCGTCGTAAAGGCGATTCCGTCGGGCCCGCGCACGATCCAGATCTTTTCGTTGGGAGGCGCGGCAATCGGCCGCCAGGCGCGGGAGAACGAAAACCCGAGCGCTTTCAGCACTCCCGGAAATCGCGCGAAGGTGCGGGCCGTGCTGCCCGTGCGGCCGCGCCAGCGCACCGCCTCTGCGCCGGATCGCAGCTGCGCGAGACCCTCCCAGGAAAATCCGAGGGCCCGGGACTCGACGGAGACGACTTCCGCTTCGAGCGGTTCTCCTGCCGTGGCCTCGCGGAGGGCCCTTCCCCCGTCGGAGACGTAGAGCGCCACGGGTGTGCGCCAGAGGCTCCCCAGAGTTCGCGGGACGGGAGGGTCCGCGGCGCGCGTGAGCACCAGAAAGAAGAGGGCCGGCACGAGGGCGGCGACTCCGGCGGCGCAGGCGAGGAGACGGCCGAGGGGTCCATGCGCGCCCGGGGACACGGCGCGTGCTGCGGCCAGCAGCGATGCGGCGCAGAAGAGGAACCCCGTCGCGCCCGCGATCGCGGCAAGCGGAGGGGCCTCGGCGTCCGCGATGCGGAAGGTGCGCGCTCCTGCGATCGCCGCGATCAAGAGCCCGACTTCGGCAACCGCGGCGGCCGACAGCAGAGGTCGGCGGCCCCCCGTGCCCCGCCGGCGCAGTTCGCGTGCCGCGGCCCTCGCGGGAAAGCGCACCGGATGCCCCTCGGGACAAAAGGGGAGCGCCGGATCCGCCACAAGGCGGGCGCATTGCCGGCACCGCACGAGAGTGCCCGTCTCCCATCCGTATCGGCGGGCCGCCACCGCTCGCGCCACCGCGGTTATCGCCGCGAGGACAACCACAACGAAGGCCGCCCAGGCGGCGAGGCGCAGCGCTCCGACCGCGGGCGAGAGGGCCGCGCCGAAGATCCGCTCGAGAGCGCGGGCCGCAGTTGGGATCATGTCGGTGTCTTTCGGACCGGGGAGGCAGTTGCATCCGGAATGCCAGCCTCTTATATCCTCGGACGCATCGTGAGCTCGGAGGGTGAGAAGACGAGACTCCTTGCGGACGAAGTCCGTCGCGCCGTCGCGGCCACGGCCCCCCCGGGCGCGCCTCCCGTCTCTCCAGAGTCTGCCAGCCCCGAAGAAAAGACCGTCCACCGGGCGGGCGAGCGCGCGCGGGGCCACCTGACGCCCTCCGTCCCGGCCGGAGCGCGGCTTTCCGGGGTCAAACGGACGGCGCTCCGCGCGCTGCGCTTCGTTTGGCGGGACCAGACTTCGTTCAACGCGCTCACCCTGGAAGCACTCGACGCCCTCCGCGAGGGCCTGGCCCTGGAACGCCAGCACCGCCTCGAGGCGGAACGCCGGCTCGAGCGCGCAGACGCCGAGCGCGCCCGCTCGTCCGCCGCCTGGGAGCGACGCGCCGTCATCATGGATGGGCGTTTTGCGCTTCTCGAAAGGATGGGGGGCGGCGGCGTCGCCCTTCCGCCATCCCCGGGTGCCGGCGGCAATCTATCTCCCGCGTCCCCGGGGTTGCCTCCGGCCGTCTACAGCCTCTTCGAGGAACGGTTCCGCGGATCCCCGGAGGAGATCTCGCGGAAGCAGCTCTCCTACCTCCCCTTTCTGAAGGACGCGCCCGGGCCGGTTCTGGACGTCGGTTGCGGGCGCGGCGAGTTTCTCGCTCTCCTTCGCGAAGCGGGTCTCTCCGCTTCCGGTGTGGAGGTCAACTCGATCGCCGTGGCGGCGTGCCGTTCCCTCGGGCTGGCGGTCGAGGAGGGAGACGGGCTGGCGTCGCTTCTCGCGCGGCCGGCGGCGTCGCTCGGGGCCGTCGTTGCGCTTCAGGTGGTCGAACACTGGCCGCCGGAATCGATCTTCGTTTTTCTGCGCGAGGCGCGTCGCGTCCTCGCCCCGGGCGGCCTCCTGGTCGCCGAAACGATCAACACCGACTCGCTGTCGGCCTGGAAGGCTTTTTTTCTCGATCCGTCGCACGTGCGTCCGGTCCCGCCCGAGGCTTTGAAATTCCTCGCCGAAGCCGTCGGGTTCGAAGCGCGGATCGAGTGGCTTTCCGCGCTTCCTCCAGAGGCGCGTCTCGAGGAATCGTCCGGGAACGACGTGAAACTGAACGCGCTCCTCTTCGGGCCACAGGACTACGCCGTGCTCGCCCGATTGCCCGAACGAGCCGGACCGGCGTGATGGCCCGCCGCGGCTCCGCGCCGGCATGGCGCTCGCGGTCGCGCCCCGCCGCGTGATCCCGTCTCCGCGCGTCCTCGTGCTGGGGGTCCAGACGCCTTTTTCCGAAGGCGGCGCGGAAAAGCACGTCCGGCGTTTGACCGACGAGCTGCAGCGGCGGGGGATTGAGGCTGATCTCGTCACTCTTCCGCTGATCGAACGCGAGCGCTTCGACATCCTGCGCAGCGCACTGTCGTGGAGGAGCCTCGATTTGTCCGAGTTCGGGGGCCGACCGGTCGATGCCGTCATCGCGACCCGGTTTCCGAGCTACGCCGCGCGTCATGCGAACAAGGTCGTGTGGCTCATTCACCAGTACCGCCAGGCATACGACCAGTTCGGAACGCCGTACAGCGATTTCACCGCGAACGCGGAGGACCGGCGGACGCGCGAGGCGATCGAGCAGGTCGACCGTGTCGGCCTGACGGAGGCGCGCCGCGTTTTTGCGAACTCAAAGACGGTGGCCGACCGTCTCGCGCGGTTCAACGGAATGAAGAGCGAGCCGCTCTACCATCCTCCTCCGCTGGCCGGCCGCTACCGCACCGGGGAGTTCGGGGATTACGCCCTCTGCGTGGGCCGCCTCGACGCCTGGAAACGCGCCGACCTCGCGATTTCGGCCCTCCGGCATGCGCCCGCGGCGCGCCTGGTTCTCGTCGGGCGCGGGCCCGAAGAAGACCGATGCCGCCGGCTCGCCGCCGAGCTTTCGGTCGCCGATCGCGTCCGATGGGTTGCCCGCGCCGAGGACGAGGAGCTCCTCGACCTCTACGCCGGCGCGCGGCTCGTCCTCGTTCCCCCGGCGGGAGAGGATCTTGGATACGTGCCGCTCGAGGCCTTCCTCTCCGGCAAGCCGGTTGTGACGACCGACGACTCCGGCGGTCCCTTAGAGTTCGTCGAGCACGGCGTCACGGGCTTCGTCGTCCCGCCACGGCCCGAAGCCGTCGGTGCCGCGATCCGCGTCGCCTGGCGCGAGGTCGAGGCCCTCCGGACGATGGGCGAACGGGGACGTGCCCGCGTCGAAGCGCTGACCTGGGACGCCGCCGTGGACGCGCTTCTATGGGCCGCGGGGCTCAGGCGGCCGTGAGGCGCAGCGGGGAAGAACCGCGCGATCGGGACGAGGCGCTCCTGCGCCTCGCGCGGGAGAGCGGCGGGTGGCTGGGGGAGCTCGGAGTGCGCCCCGACGATGACGTATGGATTCGCGCGCACGCGGAGACCCTGTCTGGCCTTTTCCGGGTGCGGCAGGGCCGGGCGGGCTGGCTCTACCGCCTCGCGCGCAGGGCGGCGCGGACCGCGAGGTAGCCCGCCAGGGTCCCGTCTTCGAACTGGAAGTCGGGATGGTTCGCCACTTTCGGATGATCGTGCGGCTGCATCAGGTCGTCCGCGGAAAGCGTAGGGTCTATGCGGCGGGCGATGTTCATCAGGCGGATTCGCTGAGCATCGATCATCTCGTCGATGAGCGCGGCGATCGCTCCGGGGCCGATCTGCTCGTTTTCGGAGATCATCTCGCGACTATAACGGGCGCCTTGCCTCAGAGGGGGAACGCCTGGATGCGGTCGCGGCCCGCGGACTTTGCGGCATAGAGCGCCTCGTCCGCGTGAACGAGCAGCGCTTCGCGGTCGGATGCGCCGGTCGCATCGGCCACGCCGCCGGAGACGGTGATGCGAAAGGGCCGCCCGGCGCTCTCGAAGAGCTCCGCCTGGACGGCGGCGCGGATCCGGTCGGCGACCGCCCGCGCCGCTTCGGCGGTGGTCTCAGGGAACAGGACGGCAAACTCCTCCCCTCCGTAGCGGCATGCGATGTCCGTGCTTCGGACCGCGGCCCGCACGATCTCCCCGAAGCGGCGGATCGCGACGTCTCCGGCGGCGTGCCCGAGGGAGTCGTTCAGCGCCTTGAATAAATCGAGGTCGAACGAGGCGACCGCGAGGTTTCCTCCATAGCGCTCGCGCCTCGCCCACTCCTCGGAGAGGCGCGATTCGAAATATCGCCGCGAGGCGAGGCCGGAGAGCTCGTCGGTGACGGCGATCGTCCAGTTGCGGAAAGCGTGGAGAGACGCCGTCAGGGGGCCCAGAAGGGATCGAATTTCCTCCCGCGTGGCGTCCGCGACCGTCTCCGAGCTCGTCAGGTCGAGGTGGGCGATGAGCCGGTCGCCCGAGTAGAGGGGAAGCCGCAGGCGCCGCGAAGGCGGGCCTCCCGAGAGGAGGTCGCTCGGCGCAAACGAGTGTTCCGTCTCCGTGGCAGTCAGTTCGCGAAGGCGCGCCGGGTCGATCGGCTCGTCTAAGTGAGGGCTTGCGATTTCCAGCACGGGCTCGGGATCGAGTCCCGGGCCGGGGGAGGATACGGACCAGACCTCCTCGATCCGTTGGTCCGGTCCCACGCGGTACAGGTCGAAGCGGGTGACGGGCAGCACTTCGGCCGCCGCCGCGAAGGCGTGCTTCAGGATGTGGGGCAGATCGGGAGATTCGCCAATGAAGTGACCGCGCCGCTCCCGGAGATCCAGCCGGGCGCGTAGCCGGTGGAGGCGGGCGCGGAGGGAGAGCGCCGAGGCGGAGGCGCCGGCGGCCGTCAAAACGAGGAGGGCGTCGACCCAGAGAGGGAGCAACTCGGGGAGTTTAAAGGAGCGCGCGATGTGGCGAGAACCGCCGGCGGGGATCTCGGGTAAAAAAAAGGCCCCCGGGTGGGGGCCTCTGTTCTATCCAGTCAGGAAAGTTACTTCTTGGTGGCGGTCGACGTCGTGGTCTTCGTATCGGTCGTCGTTGTCATGCTGCCCGAAGCGGCAGGCGTCATGTCCATCGCCGGCGTCGTCATCATCGTGCCAGTCGTCGTCGTCGTCGTGCCGGTGGCCGTGGTGCCGGTTTCCTCGACGACAGTCGGCTGCTCGGTGGTGGTCGTCGTCTCCGTAGACGTCTCTTCCTTCTTCTTGCAACCGGTGACAAGCGCCGTCGCGAACACGGCAACAAGACCCAGGGTCACGAGCTTCTTCATATCCCTCATCTCCTTTTCTCTCTAAGCGTCTTTTTATACGCGAAAAGAATCCCCG
>JBBSGZ010000028.1:0-33834 GCA_038253555.1 Thermoanaerobaculia bacterium | reverse complement strand
GGGGGGCTACGCAGGCCGTGCGTGTTGGCTCCACCCTGGTGGGGGGGCGGCCCCGCTGGGGGCGGTAGGTTGAGCCGACTCTGGGAGCCGACGCGACGGTGGAGGAGCCTCCCGCTGCGGGAGCCGAAGCGAACGAAGGGACGAGGCGAGCGGTCGAGCCTTCAGGCGAGCCGCTCGCCGGTGCCTTCGCCGTGGACGGCGAAGGCACGTCCCGCAGTGAGCGAAGGCGACGGCTTAGTATCCGACCCGGCTCGCGCGGAGGAACCCGGACTGCGGGAACCCGACGCCTTCGACGGTCAGCGTCTGGCCCGCGGACTTCTGGGTCATCGCCTGATCCCGGGACATGAGCCGCCACACCTCGCCGTTGTCGGCGCAGAACGCCGCTTCGTGGTGGGCCTTCGGAAGCGGGCAAAGGCCCGCTTCGAGGCGGGACTCGCAGTCGAGGCAAACGAGCGTCCCCGTCATCTGGCGGGAAACGGGGTTCGCGTCCTTCATGCCTGCACCGCCGGCCCCCGACAACGACGCCAGCGACAACCCGCCGGACAGCCCCGACGCCTTCCGCTCTCCCAGCTCGAGACGGCGGCCGGAGACATCCGCGACTAAGGGGATCAGAAGAAACAGCACGACCGCGGCGGTCGCCAGGAGGGGGTACTCGAACCGCTTCGGCGAAACGTCGCCCTGGTGCAGACGTTCTCTCAGGCGATTCGGAGCCGGCGAGCGCTCCATCCGGGACCGGAGGACCTGAGCGAGTCCGCGCGCGGAGCGGGCGCGCGCCTCACAGGGCAAGCACTCGGACAGATGACGGGAAAGGGCATCGGCCTCGGCCCTGGAGATGTCCCGTTCGAGGTGGGCGTAGAGGAGGAAACGAGCCTGGGCGCAGTTCATGGTGCCGGACAGGGCAACGAGGCGTCCGGGGCCGAAATTCCTGCCGGCAAGCGCGTCCGGCAGGAACGCCGGTTCCCGCCGTCTGACCGTCCTGCGCCTCAACCCGCGCCCCGGCCGTCTGGGGAGATCAGGCGGCGGGGCTCTTCGGCCGGGTCCGCATCTTCGTCGGCTCGGCGCCCCGGATGTAACCATGCTGCCGGGCGTACTTCAGAAGCGCCTTCTCGAGCAGCTTGCGTCCGCGGTACAAACGCGACATCACCGTCCCGACCGGGCAGTCCAGAATGTCCGCGATCTCCTTGTAAGAGAAGTCTTCGAGGTCCGCCAGAAGGACGACCATTCGGTAATCGTACGGCAGGGACTCCAGGGCCTTTTTGACGTCATCGTCCATCACCCCGTTGAAGTATTCGGATTCGGGGTCCGGAGCCTGCTCGGAGTTGTCGCGGCGCACGATCCGCTCGAAGGAGTCCTCGATCTCCGCAAAATCCACGCTGCGGGGCTCGAGCTTCTTCTTCCGGTAATTGTTGATGAACGTGTTCTTCAGGATCTTGAAGAGCCAGGCCTTGAGGTTCGTTCCCTCTTCGAACTTGTCGTAGTACTTGTAGGCCTTGAAGTACGTCTCCTGGACCAGATCCTCGGCATCCTCCGCGCTCCGGGTCATCCGGTACGCGGTGTTGTAGAGCGAGTCGAGATACGGCATCACGAGGGAGTCGAAGTCCCACGCCGAGACGCCGGGTTGATCTGTTTTCGGCTGCACGCTTACCTTTTCCATGCTTCCCCGTATTTCAATAACCTTGCCGACCACCGCGGATTCCGCGCCCCATCGCGTCCTCCCGTTAAGCTTCCTCGCTTCTACGGATTACGTCGCCGAGGCGTTGAGTGCCCACTGAAAACAACTACGGCGCAGCCGAGGGAATAGTTTCCTATGGGTATCAGTGTGTCCTCCGCCGAGGACGATCTCGACCTCCTCGGGGATGCGGAAGAGGAGGGGAAAAAGGCTCCGGCGGGGCTGCCGGAGCCCTGGGGAGCCTACTTGTTTTGAATCAGGAAGCAGATCAGCAGCGCGTAGAGCACCAGGGATTCGATCAGGACCAGCCCGAGAAGTGTCATTCCCCGGATGTCCTTGGCCGCTCCCGGATTCCGGGACATCCCCTCGGAAGCCGCCGCCGTCGCCCGGCCCTGGGCGGTCGCGCCGGCTGCCGCCGCGATCGCGAGCAGAAAAGCCGCTCCGATCACTCCCCAGCGAACCCCGGAGGGCGCCGTCGCCGCCGTCGTGACCGCCTCCTGCGCGAAGGCCGGAAGCGCCGAAACCAGCGAGACCGCGCAGAACAGAATCGTCTTCTTCACCATCCGCAAATCTCCTTCTTTGACGCGCCCGCCGGCGCGGTGATCGAGCAAGTTATCACGGGCTTCGGCCGGCAGCCCCCCGCTTCGTGCGTGCTTTCTGAGGCGTTTCGCTTCGGTTTCGAGTGTCTCAGTGCTCCTCGTGAGCGGTCGCGCCGGCTACGTAGACCGCCGAGAGAAGCGCGAAAACATAGGCCTGAAGCGCCGCCGTGAAAAGGCCGAGCGCCATCATCGGCCAGGGAACTCCGATCGGGACCAGGCTGGCGAAGACCCCGGTCGTCGTGTGCTCTCCGTAGATGTTCATGAAGAGCCGCAAAGATAGGGAGAGGATGCGGGCGAACGTCCCGATGATCTCGATGACGAAAAAAAGCGGGGCGATTAAAAGCAGGGGCCCCGTGAAGTGCTTCAGATAGGCCAGGAGGCCGTGCTCCTGGATCCCCTTCCAGTTGAAATAGATGAAAGAAATCACGGCGAGGGCCACGGTGGTCGACAGCGAGCCCGTGGGCGGCTGCAGGAAGAAGAAGAGTCCGAACAGGTTGGCGACCCCGATGAAGATCGCGAAGGTCCCGATGATGGGGACGTACTTTTCTCCCCCATGGCCGATGACGTCCTCGCACATGCCGCGCAGCCCGGAGACCAGCATCTCGAAGAAACTCTGGACCTTCGAGGGCTTCTCGCGGTCGTACCGTTTCGCCAGGAGCGGGAAAAGGATCGCGAAAATCAGCAGAAGGAGAAGGGTCATGATCGCCGCGTCCGGAATCCAGGCTTCCTTCCCGTCCGGGAAGAAAAACGCCCCCTGAGCCGGCGAGAGCTTCCCGACAGGGGGCTCTCCGAGGATGCGTTTCAACAGCCCGTTGATCGGGCCGTACAGGATCGAGTGATGCTCTTCCAAACTCTTCCCTCACTCTCAACCGGGCCGGGAAATCCACAACTCCGGGACGATCGACAGGACCACGATGGACAGTCCGACAGCGCCCGCCACCGGGTCGAAACCCTTCCAGCGAAACAGAACGACGGCGAAGAGTAGCAGACTCGCGGCGGTTACGAGAAGGAGCGGCGCGATCGTTCGAAATCCTGGCCGATCCTGTCGGGGACTGAGGCGCGACGTGAGTCTCTCGAGCGCGAGAAAGCTGAAAATAACGACGGCTGCCGCGATTGTCAAGGACACCCCGGAACGCCACCCGAAGGCGAATCCGCCCGCGATTCCGACGGCGCCGAGCACCCAGGATCGGCGGCGGACGCGGGAGATCAGGGCGTCGATGTCGGAGGAGGAGGCGTCGAGGGAAGGGCGGTTCAACGGTTCAACCGTCCCGCGAGGCGGAAGAAGTTGACGAAGGCGGCCGCGAGGCCGAGACCTCCCCCCACCCAAGACGCCGCATCGCCCCAACCGAGGCGTCTCGAGAGCCAGCTTCCCAGAAAGTATCCCGCGAGCGGCCCGGCTAAAAAAAGCACCCCCGCGGACGTGCCGTCCGCCACGGCCGACGCGCGGGACCGGCCGGGAGGCTCGCCTTCGCTCATGACGCTCGGGCAGGTGAGAAAACGGGGAGACGACCCGGAACCGGGGACGGAGGCCCGGCAGTCTTCCTCAGTATCTGCTCGGAACGCACTGCCGCAGCACGTCTAAGACCCGCTCGGGCGCCACGCCGATCACCAGGGTCCCCACCGCGCAGATGACCACCGCCGCGGTCAGGGCATACGAGACCGGGATCTTCGCGCCGGACCCCTCGGTGAAGAACATCGCGGCGGCGATGCGGAAGTAATAGAAAAGGGAGACTGCCGAGGCCAGCACCGCGATCACGGCCAGCCAGGCGTACCCGGCGTCCATCGCGGCCGTGAACAGGTAATACTTGCCGATAAAGCCGGCGGTGGGCGGTATCCCCGCGAGGGAGAGCAGGAAAAGGAGCATGACGACCGCCGCGGGCATGTTGCGCTTCGCGAGTCCGTTGAAGTCCGAGACCGACTCCGCCGCGTAGCCCTTCCCCTCCAGGAAAATGATGAGGCCGAAGGCGCCGAAGTTCATCAGCGTGTAGGCGAGCAGATACACGAGCACGCCCCACATGCCGAACTTCGTCTGAAACCCGAGGACACCGAGCAGCGCGTATCCCGCGTGCGCGATCGACGAATAGGCGAACATCCGTTTGACGTTCGACTGGAGCAGTGCGGCGAGGTTGCCCCAGATCATCGTGGCCGCGGCCACCAGCGCCACGATGAGGCCCCAGTCCGCCTGGAACTTCGGGAATGCGACGTAGAAGATGCGGGCGAAAATCGCGTAAGCCGCCACCTTGGGACCGACGGAGAAGAACGCCGTCACGGGCGTCGGCGAGCCCTCGTACACGTCGGGGGTCCAGAGGTGGAACGGGACGGCGGCGATCTTAAAAAGCAGACCGGCCAGGATCATCAGGATTCCCAGCACGATCGCGTTCGTCCTCTGCGTACCGGTGTAGAGCTGTGCGAGGTCGGCGAGACCCATTTTGCCGCCGAGCCCATAAACCAGCGAAAGCCCGTACAGCAGAACGGCGGATGAAAAGGCGCCCAGGATGAAGTACTTGAGCGCGGCTTCCGTGGATTTGAGCTCGCCCTTGAAGTACCCCGCCAGGACGTAGGACGCGAGCGCCATGAGTTCCAGCGCCACGTAGATCGAAATCAGGTTGCTCCCCGAAGCCATGAAGAACATCCCCACGCCCGAAAAAAGCACGAGGGCGTAATACTCCCCGCCCGGGTAGGGCGCCTCGCCGACGAACCGCACCGACGCGAGCACGGTGAGCACCATCGCCAGAAGAACGAGAAACTTGAAAAACAGAGCGAAGTTGTCGACCACGAACATTCCGCCCAGGATTGGCCCGTGCGCGCGCTCGGGCATGGTGGACACGAACACGAGGAGCGCCCCCGTGATGCCGAGCATGACGACCGATAGAAACCCGAACAGCTCTTCCTTCGCCTTGCCCACGAACACGGAGGTCGCGAGCAGGACCATGCCCGCGAAGGTCAGGAAAAGCTCCGGCGACAGCAGGAGCCAGTCGGTCGCGTTGACCTTCACCGGACCGCCGCTGCCGGAGCCGACAGCTCGCCCGCCGCGGGCGCGCCGGGAGACGGGGCGGACGCGTACGCGGGCGGCAGCATCGTCGCCCCGCCGACGGCGCGGACGATGTTCTCCGAAGGAGCGCGCAGCACGTCGAAGAAGGGCTTCGGATAGAGGCCGATCCAGAGGGCGAGGAGGACGAGGGGCGCCAGAGTCAGCTGTTCGCGCACGGAAAGGTCCGGCAGCTTCGCATTGGCGGGGTTCGACAGCTCGCCGAAAAATACCCGCTGGTAGAGCCAGAGCAGGTACGCCGCGCCGAGCACGATTCCGGTACAGGCAAACAGGGCCCACCAGAAGTTCCTGGCGAAGGCGCCTTGAAGGATTAGGAACTCGCCGACGAAGCCGTTCAAGAGAGGAAGCCCCATCGAGGACAGCGCCATGATCAGGAAGTAGGTGGCATAGATCGGCATCTGACGCGCGAGTCCGCCGTACTCCGCGATCATGCGCGTATGCCGGCGCTCGTAGACCACGCCGACTAAGAGGAAGAGCGCGCCGGTCGAGATCCCGTGGTTGATCATCTGCAGCACGCCGCCCTGCACGCCGGCCATGTTCAGCGCGAAGATCCCCAGCATCACGAACCCGAGATGTGACACCGAGGAGTAAGCGATCAGCTTCTTCATGTCCTTCTGGACGAGCGTGACCATGGCGCCGTAGACGATCCCCACGATCGCGAGGGTCACCATCGTCCCGATCACCCACGGCGTCTTCACCGCCTCCGGGAACATCGGCAGGGAGAACCGGACGAACCCGTAGGTCCCCATCTTCAGCAGGACGGCCGCCAGGATCACGGAGCCCGCCGTAGGGGCCTCGGTGTGGGCGTCGGGAAGCCACGTGTGGAACGGGAACATCGGGACCTTGATCGCGAAGCCGAAGAAGAACGCGAAGAAGAGCCAGACCTGGAGCTCGGGCGGCATTGCCGCGGCGACCGCCGTAAGCTTCGGCACCGAGAACGTTGCGGCGTGACCCAGGCCCCTGTACCCGAGGAATCCGGTCGTATTGTAGAAGTAGAGCGCGATGATCCCGAGGAGCATCAGCACGGATCCCGCCAGCGTGTACAGGAAGAACTTGATCGCCGCGTAGAGCCGCCGCTGACCTCCCCACACGCCGATCAGGAAGTACATCGGCACCAGCATGATTTCCCAGAACACGTAGAACAGGAAGAAGTCGAGGCAGCAGAACGTCCCGATCATGAACGTCTGCAGGAGCAGGAGCAGAACGTAGTACTCCTTCTGCCGCTCCGTGATCGCGGAGTAAGAGGAATAGATCGCGATCACTCCGATGAACGTCGTGAGCAGGATGAGCAGCAGGGTGATCCCGTCGATCCCGAAGTGGTAGTCGACGCCGAGAGACGGGATCCACGAGATGCGCTCGACGAACTGATATCCGGCCTTCGCGCGGTCGAACGAGAACCAGAGCGGGAGCGACACCGCGAAGTCGAGGGCCGCGACTCCGGTGGCGAAGGCCTTGATCGCTCCCGTTTTTTCCTTCGGGATGAGGAACATGATGACGAGCGCGCCGGCGAGCGGGATGTACGCGATGATCGACAGAATCGGCAGCTGCTGCAGCAGAGTGTTCATGCGCGGGTTCTCAGTTCTGGGTCTTCAATTTCGGTTGCGAAGTTCGGCTACCGGAAGAGCAGGTACACGGCGACCAGGCAGAAGAGCCCGCCGCCCATCACGAGGGCATAGTTCTGAACGCGTCCCGTCTGGACGCGGCGGAATCCGCGGAAACCCGCCTGCAGTGTGTTCGCGAGGCCGTTGACGAGCCCGTCCACCACGTACTGGTCGAAGAACGACGAGAGCCACGAAAGACCGACGGTCACGTGCCGGGCTCCGTTGACCGCCCCGTCGACGACCGTCGCGTCGAAGTCCCAGAGAAACCGCCCGCCGCCCTTGGCAAAGCCCTCCACGAAAACGCTGTCGTACGCCTCGTCCACGAAGTACTTGTTCTCGACGGCGCGGTACACGCCGGGGAACCTGGCGGCGATCCGGGCCGGCACGGCGCCCTGCCCCTTCGCGTACCAGAAGTAAGCGAGCGCGAGCCCGATCGCCGCCGCCGCGACCGAGGCCGCCATGAGGAGGGCCTCCGTCGAAGCGGCCGCCTCGTGCGCCACGGCATGGGCGCCGGCGAGCGGCAGGAGGATCGGGTGAAGGAACTCGCCGATCCGGTCTCCCCCGCGCACCATCGGGATGCCGACGTACCCGCCGACCACCGAGAGGAAAGCCAGGACGATCAGGGGAATGGTCATGGACCGCGGCGACTCGTGGATGTGAGCTTCCTGCTCCGCCCCTCCCCGGAATTTCCCCCAGAAGGTGAGAGCCACAAGGCGGAACATGTAAAACGCGGTCAGTCCCGCCGTGAAGAGCGCCGCCGCCCAGAGCGCGCGGCCGAGCCAGGGGGCGCCCTCGAAGTGCGCCTCGAACGCCGCCGCGAGAATCGCGTCCTTCGAGAAGAAGCCGGCCAGCAGCGGGACGCCCGCGATCGCGAGGGTCGCCACGAGAAACGTGCGGTACGTCGTCGGGATCTTAGATGCGAGGCCTCCCATTTTGCGGATGTCCTGCTCTCCCCCGAGGGCGTGGATCACGGATCCCGACCCTAAGAAGAGGCACGCCTTGAAGAAGGCGTGCGTCATCACGTGAAACATGCCCGCCACGAAGGCGCCCACGCCGCAGGCCAGGAACATGTACCCGAGCTGCGAAACGGTCGAGTACGCGAGCACCTTCTTGATGTCGTTCTGCGCCAGGCCGATCGTCGCCGCAAAGAGCGCCGTAAAGCCGCCAACGACCGCGACGACCAGGAGCGCGTCGGGCGCGAGGCGGAACAGGACGTTGCAGCGCGCCACCATGTACACGCCAGCCGTCACCATCGTCGCCGCGTGGATCAGGGCCGAGACCGGCGTCGGACCCGCCATCGCATCCGGCAGCCAGACGTACAGCGGAAACTGGGCGGACTTGCCGCAGGCCCCCACGAAGAGGCACAGACAGACGAGGGTCAGGTACGGAGCGTATGCGGCGGGATGCGCGGCGGCAGCCGGGAAGACCTTCGCGAAGTCGAGCGAGCCGAAGAGGCAAAACACCCCGAAGATCCCCAGGATGAATCCGAAGTCGCCGATCCGGTTGACGACGAACGCCTTCTTGCCGGCGTCGGCCGCGGCGTCCCGGTCGTAGAAGTAGCCGATCAGGAGATACGAGCACAGGCCGACGCCCTCCCAGCCCACGAACAGCAGGAGGAAGTTCGCTCCGAGCACGAGCAGCAGCATCGAGAACATGAAGAGGTTCAGATACGCGAAGTAACGCCCGTAGCCCTCTTCGTGCCCCATGTAGCCGACCGAATACACATGGATCAGGAAGCCGACGAACGTGACGAACGCAATCATCAGCGCCGAGAGCGAATCGAGCCGGAACGCCGCATCCACGAACCATTCGGCCGCGGGGCCGTGGACCTGGCCCACGGCCTGGTTCACGCCGAGAGGCAGCCACCGGTAGAGCGTCACGACGTGGCTGGCTCCCCCCGCGAGGCGGCCGACCCCGACGTCGAAGATGGCCAGAAACGCGAAGACGCTCGCGAGGGCGACGGAGACCGTCCCGACGATCGTATGGGCCGTCTTGAACGGAATCGGCGAGTGGCCTTCCGGATCGTGCGCCGAAGAAGCGGCGTGCGTGTGGGCCGGGTTTTCGCCGTGCGCCGCAGGCGGTGCGCCTGCCGGGGGGGGTTCGCCGTTCCCGTGCGTCGCTTCGCCGGTCGTCCGGTGCGAAAGCAAGTAGAGCACCCCGTTGATGAGGAACCCCGCCAGGGGGAAGAGAGGCACGAGCCAGAGCAGGTCCTTCAACGCGTCATCCCCGCATGATGTTCGCCTCCTCCACGTTCAGCGTCTTGCGCTGACGGAAGAGGGAAATGGTGAGGGCCAGGCCGATGGCCGCCTCGCCGGCGGCGATCGTGATCACGAAAACGGAGAACACCTGCCCCGTCAGGTCCGAGAGCCGGCGGGAAAACGCGATCAGGTTGATGTTGACCGCGTTCAACATCAATTCGATCGACATGAGCACCGTCAGGAAGTTGCGGCGCACGAGGACCCCGAAGAACCCGATCGAGAAGAGGAGGAACGACAGGATCAGGAAGTGGTTGATCGTTATGGTCATCGGGGAGTCTCCGCGCAATCGTCCGGGCACCGGGCGCCGGGCGCCTGGCGCCGGGCGTCCCGAGACTCGCGGCAAAGCGGGCCTCCCCCGCCTCTCGCCGCTCGCCCAACCCCCATCGCCCTCTTCACTAGTCCACCTTCTCGAACGACCGCTTGCCGAGCACCACCGCGCCGATCATCGCGACCAGCAGGAACACGGAGGCGACCTCGAAGGGCAACAGGTAATCGCGAAACATCAGCCAGGAGACGGCCTCGGTGTTTCCGATCAATCTGCCGGCGACCGAACGGAAGGCGTCGGGGTTGCGGGCGATATCGGTGAACTTCTCCGTGCCGAGGATGTACAGAAACGGGATCAGGAAAACGGGCAGGAGAAGCAGCGCGACGTCCCACTGGTGCTGGAACGCCGGCGTCCCGGCCGCGGTGCGCTGGTGCACCAGCATGATCACGAAGAGAAACAGCACCATGATCCCGCCCGCGTAGACCAGGATCTGCACCGCGCCGACGAACTCCGCCTCTTCCAGGATGAAGACGCAGGCCACCAGCAGGAAAGACGCCAGGAGAAAGAGGGCGGAGTGCACCGGGTTGCGCGCCGCGACCACCGCGATCGCGGTGCCGAGAATGAGCACGGCAAAGCCGACGAAGAGCCATCCCGCAACTCCCGTCAGGAGAGCGCTGCCCGCCGCTTCCGCCGCTCCCATCAGCCCTGCTCCGTCACGGTGAAGGGCTTGACGTTTGGCGCCTCCTGCCAGTCGGTCAGCTTGCGGATGTCGAGGTAGAGCGAGTCATTGCGGTCGTACGACGCCATCTCGTAGGTCTTGGTCGTCAGCCAGATCGACTTCGGAGTCGTCGGGCACGCCTCTTCGCACAGCTGGCAGAACATGCACCGCTTCAAGTCCACGTCGAAGCGGTCGAGCACCTTGATGCCCTTGCCCGCCTCATTCTTTTCGCTGTGCCAGTCGATGTAGATGATGTTGATCGGGCACTCGATCGCGCAGAGCGTGCACTTGATGCAGCGCTCTTCGTCCAGCCGGAACATCCCGCGGAACCGGTCCGAGGGGATCTTCTTCTGCTCCGGGTACTGGATCGTCACCTTTTTTCCGAACAGGTGTCGCCCGGTGACGCCCAGTCCGTCGAAGAGATCCAGGAGCGTCAGCTTGTCGAGCCACTTCTTGAGAGCCATGGATCCTTTTCTTTATCCGGTCAGGCTGACTGCCGGGTGCCGGCCGGCTCCGCCGCCAGCCGGTCCCGCCGGGCGAGGGCCTGGCGGAGCTTTGCGAGGAAGAACATGAACACGAACAGCGCTCCGAAGATCCAGCCAAGGCGGACGAGCCCGGTGGTGCGCCCGGGGGTCGAGAGGATCGCGAGCGCGACGATCACGATGTTGACCAGGGAGAGCGGAATCATCCACTTCCACCCGAGGGCCATCAACTGGTCGAAGCGGTACCTCGGGAACGTGGACCGGAACCAGATGTAACAGAAGACGAAGAAGCCCACCTTCGCGAGAAACCAGAGGAAAGGCGGGACCAGATGGAGGAACGAAAGGGCCTTCACGTGGCCGAACGGCGGCAGCCATCCGCCGAAAAAAACGGTGACCGCCACGCACGAGATGATGATCATCGCGGCGTATTCGCCGAGGAAGAAGAACGCGAACTTGACGCCGGAGTATTCGGTGTTGAACCCGGAGACGAGCTCGGACTCCGCTTCCGGCAGGTCGAACGGGTTCCGGTTCGTCTCGGCGACTCCCGACACGAAGTAGAGGAAAAACGAGAGAAGCCCCGGGAAGACGAACCAGAGCTGCATCCGGTCCTGCCGCAGAACGATTTCGACGAGCGACAAAGACCGCGTCATCAGCAGGACGGCGACCAGCGAGAGCCCCATCGGGACCTCGTAGGAGACGAGCTGCGCCGCCGAGCGGAGGCCGCCCAGCATCGAGTACTTGTTGTTCGAGGCCCATCCGCCGAGGATGATCCCGTACACGCCGATCGAGGTGATGGCCAGAAGGAACAGCAGCCCGATGTTGATGTCGGCCACCCACAGCGGCGTCGAGACGTGCCGCGCCAGCCGGATGGAAGGGCCCATCGGGATCACGGCGAGGGCGGTCAGCGCGGGGATCACGGCGAGAACGGGTGCCAGGAAGTGGACGAACTTCTCCGCGCGGGCGGGCGTCACGTCTTCCTTGGTGACGAGCTTCACTAAGTCGGCGAGGCCCTGGAGCGTCCCCTTGGGCCCGACCCGGTTGGGCCCGAGGCGCACCTGCATGAACCCCATGAGCCGCCGTTCCGCGAGGACGATGACGAACCCGACGATCGCCGGGACGACGGCGACGATCAGGAGCACCTTCACGTAAGTCAGAAATGTGGGCGTGAGGATCTTCATCCGGGAAGCTCCGGGCCCGTGAGGCGTGAGGAGGTCCCCCTCACCGGTCCACCTCGCCGAGCACGATGTCGATCGTGCCGATCAAGGCCACCAGGTCTGAGATCAGGTGCCCCTTCGCCATCTTCGGCAGCGCCTGGAGGTTGATGAAGGACGGGGGGCGGCAGTGCATCCGGTAGGGACGATTGCTCCCGTTGGAAACGCAGTAGAAGCCGAGCTCCCCCTTGGGCGACTCGATCGACGCGTAGATCTCCTCGGCCGGCGGCTTGATCACGCGCGGCACCTTCCCGCGGATGTCGCCGGGCTCGAGTCTGTCGAGGCACTGGCGCAGGATGCGCACGCTCTGCCGCATTTCCTGAACGCGGACGATGTAGCGGTCGTACGTGTCGCCGTTCTGCCGCGTGGGCACGGCAAAGTCGAGCTCGTCGTAGCACTCGTAGGGCTGCGCGCGGCGCAGGTCCCACTCGATCCCCGACGCCCGGATCAGAGGGCCTGTCAGGCCGTATTCGACGCACTCCGCGGCGGTCAAGACGCCGATGCCGATGGTCCGCTTCTTCCAGATCCGGTTGTCGGTCAAGAGCTGCTCGTAATCGTCGATCCGCGCCGGGAGATCGTCGACGAATTCCATGAGCCGCTCCACCCACCCGGCGGTCAGGTCGAAGGGAAGGCCGCCGATCCGCATGCAGTTCAAGGTCAGCCGCGCGCCGCAGTACTCCTCGAAGAAATCCAGGATCTGCTCGCGCTCCCGAAACGCGTACCAGAACGGCGTCACGGCGCCAAGATCGATCCCGGACGTCCCCAGCCACACCAGGTGGCTCGAAAGCCTCTGCAGCTCGTCCAGGATGACCCGGATCAACTGCGCCCGCCGCGGCACATCGACGTCCAGAAGCTTCTCGATCGTCAGGCAGAACGCGTGATTGTTCGTCGCGGCCGCCACGTAGTCCATGCGATCGGTGTGCGGGATACCCATCGGGTACGTTTCGGTCTCGAAGAGCTTCTCCGTCCCCCGGTGCAGGAAGCCGACGTCGGGGATCGCCTCGAGAATCTTTTCGCCGTCGACTTTCAGGATGATCCGAAGAACGCCGTGCGTCGAGGGATGCTGCGGCCCGAAGTTGAGCTCCATCTCCTGGACGTCGAACAGGGTCGGAGGCTCGCCCGGCGCCGGCGGAACATTGCCGGCGGAGAGCGGCCTCGGCACGCCCGAGGCGGCGGCGCGCCCTGCGAAGTACGCGGCTTCGTCGCGCTCGGCCTGGCTGATTCTGTCGTCGTTCATGAGCGGCCCGTAAAACGCGAAACGGGAAACGGGAAACGAACGGAAGCGAGGCGCATCGGCGTTTCCCGTTTTACGTTTTCCGTTTCCCGGCTCTTCACGACACCACCTTCCGGTTGGGATCGCTCGCCGACGGCCCCCCGCCCTCCGGCCACTCCTCGGGGTAGATCGCCGCGCCTGTGTCGATCCCCTCGAGGGGGAAGTCCTTGCGAAGCGGATAGCCGTGGAACCCGTCCCAGGTCAGGATCCGGCGCAGGTCCGGATGGCCCGAGAACCGGATGCCGAACATGTCGAACACTTCCCGCTCGCACCAGTTGGCGGCGAGGAAGACCAGCGCAATCGACGGAACGTCTTCGCCTTCGGCCGCGCCGCACTTGACGCGGATGCGGTCGTTCTTGGAGAAGGAGTAGAAGTGGTAGACGACGTCGAAGCGCGGCGCCCGCTCTTTCCAGTCGACCGCCGTCACGTCCACGCAGTATCCGAAGTCCTCGTGAGATTTCAGGTGTCGCGCGACCTCCACGATCTTTTCGCGGGCGACCGTCACCGTCACCTGCCCGGCAAACTGCTTGGAGACGACGACGGCGCCCGGAACACCGGCGGCGAGCGAGACCACCCAGGGGTGGCTCGAAGCGTCGGTTGCGACGAGCTTCGGCTTCGCAACTTCCTTGGCCCCGGTCGTGGCCGGGGGCGTGGTCTCCTCGGCCATGTCGTCTGTTACGAGGCCTTCCGGATGACTTTCATCCGATCGATTTTTTTCTGGAGCGCCATGATCCCGTAGATGAGAGCCTCGGGACGGGGGGGGCACCCGGGCACGTACACGTCGACGGGAACGATGCGGTCGACACCCTGTGTCACGGCATACGTCCGGTATGGGCCGCCGCACGTCGCGCACGAGCCCATCGCGATCACCCACTTGGGTTCCGGCATCTGGTCGTAGAGGCGCTTGACGACGGGCGCCATCTTCTCGACGACCGTTCCCGCCACGATCATCAGGTCGGACTGACGGGGCGTTCCCCGGAAAACCTCGGCGCCGAACCGCGCCAGGTCGTGCCGCGCGTCCATCGTCGCCATCATCTCGATCGCGCAGCAGGCCAGGCCGAACTGCATCGGCCAGATGGAGGATCGCCGCGCCCAGTTGATGACGGAGTCGACCGTCGTCGTCAGGACGTTTTCTTCGAATCTGTTGTCGACGAGACCCATGCGGCGGTTCGCCCTTCTGCTACGCCCAGTCGAGCGCCTGGCGCTTCCAGACATAGAAATATCCGACGACGAGAATGACCAGAAAAATCACCATTTCGATGAGGCCGAACAGTCCGAGCCGGTGAAACAGCACGGCCCAGGGGAAAAGAAAAATCGTCTCGACGTCGAACACCACGAAGAGGACTGCGATTAAGAAATAACGGACAGAAAAGCGCGTGTCGAAGGCGAAGGTCGTTGCCGCGATTCCAGACTCGTACGGCTCGAGCTTCGCGGGATTCGGGCGCCGCGTCTGGATCGCCCTGGCGAGGAAGATCGTTGCCAGGGGCAGAGCCGCCGCCAGCAGGCCCAGAATCAGAATCGGAAAGTAGTTGGCCACCTGAGCGGCCATTCTATCGGAGGGGAAAAAGGAATCAACCGGCTTTCCCCGGTCGGTCCGCCGCGCCGAGTCCGGGAGACGCGACGCCCCGCGATTGAACGAGCACGGAGATCTCGTCTCCCATTCCCTCGGGATCGACGAGCCTGTAGGCGCGCCACCGCGCCGCGTCATCGGGAGTGAAATCGAAGACGCCCGATTCCACCAGAAAGCGGCCTTGACGCGATACGCCCTCGGTTGTCAGCCCCTCGGCCTCGCCCGCCTCGATCAAGAGATCCCAGTGCACGTGCGCCGTCAGATCCACCTGCCCGGGCCTGGAAAGGGGGTCGCCTCTCCGCAGGCCCGCGAAATGCACGGCGAGGGTGCCGTGACGCCGCGCGGTCGAGTGGTAGAGAACGGAGGAGCGATGGCCGTAGTCGAAAGTGACGAGCGAACCGCGTCCCAGGGCGCGCGCCAGGATGCGGTGAAGGGGAGCGGCGCCGAAGGAAATCTCGCCGACCTGCCCGGGCTCCATCGTTACGCCGTACCGGTCCAGGTGCTCGCGGTAGGCCTCCGGGGCGGGTGCCGTCCGCCACACGAACGCGTCGTCCTCGAAATCGACGCGCAGCTCCTGCAGTCCCCGGGAGGATCCCGTGACCCGCACTACCGGCAGCGCGTCGTAGAGCTCGTTCGAGAAGATCCAGCAGCAGACGCTCCCTTCGGGGAGCTCCTTCGGGGAGTCGAGCGCCCGGACGGGCTTGCCGAAGGGCCGCCGCAGCAGAGTCTGGCGCGCGGAAGCGCTGCGCTCGATCGCGGTGAGCCGGACGCGGTCGAACACGGCCGGGTCTCCAGCCTCCAGAGCCGCGGCGAATTCCTCGAGAAACTTCCCTTCTCCGGCGCCGACCTCGACGAAGTCGAGCTCGCCTTCGAAATCCCGCGCCTGATGGGCGAACCGGCGGGCGAGCGCCCGCGCGAAGGCGGGCGAGATCCAGGGCGAGGTCACGAAATCGCCCCGGTCGCCGATCGAGGCTCCCCGGGAGTAGTAGCCTTCCTCCGCGTCGTACAACGCGGCGGCCATGAAGTCGCGAAACGAGATGGGGCCCTCCCGGGCGATGCGCTCGCGGAGACGGTCTGTGAGTGACAAGGGACCCTTCATTATATTTTCCGCCGAGATGCAAAGATGTCCGGCGGTCGCGGGCGCCGTCCTGGCGGCGGCCGTCTTCCTGCTGGCCCCCGGGTGCGCTTCTCGGAGAAACGGGCCCCTGCCGACGCTGGAGGACTACTCGGACGGGGTCTCCGTCTGGGCGGCCGACTTTCTGGAGGACTGGAAATCGGGCGCCTCGAACGGGGGCCTCTACGCGGGCGCGTTCCGCTGGCAGGGGCCCCTTCCCGGAGATTCCCTCCTCCCCGCCCCTGCCCGCCCTCCCCTGTCCATCGCCATTTTCCGGGCCGGAGGGGCTCCCCTCCCATCCCCCTCCCCGCCCGGCAGCGGGCCTCTCCGGGACCGCCTGGGGCAGGCGCGCTCCCGATTCTCCTGGCTCGGGCGGACGGAATCCATCCTCTTCGATTTTCGCCGGCGCGGGGAGGCACGCGAGATCGTGATCGGCGTCCTCCTGACGGGGACGGGAACGGCGGGCGAGCTGCGTCAGGAGGGCGGCAAGCTGCGCCTGCGCCTGGAACGGGACGGCGCCTCGGGCCGATGGCGCGCCGTCGCCGGGTCCGTCGGCGAGTGGATGATCGCCTCGGCGGCCGAGCCTCTCTTCGAAGAGCGCGCCGCCGCCTCGGGGCTCGGCCGCTCCCACCGGGCGTACCTTCCCAACGCGGCGCGGAACATCCCGATCCCCGGAGAGCACATGCCTCCGGGGGCCGCGGTGCTCGATTTCGACGGAGACGGCCGCGACGACCTGTTCGTGCCGGGCGGCGACGGCAACCGGCTCTATCGCAATCTGGGGGACGGGCGCTTCGAGGACGTGGCCGAATGGGCGGGCGTCTTCGGGCAGAAGGGAGAAGCGGTCGGGGCGCTCGCGTTCGACTTCGACAACGACGGGCGGCCGGATCTCTACGTCACGTACATCGACGCTCCGAATCTCCTTTTCCGAAATCGCGGCGACGGGACGTTCGAGGAGATCGGACAGAAAGCGGGCGTGGCGCTCTCGGACTACAGCAGCTCGGCCGCCGCTCTGGACTACGACCGCGACGGACTGCCGGACCTGTACGTCCTGGTTTACGGCCCGCGGGATCGCGGTCCGAACGTCCAGGCCAACAACGCTCCGCCGAACCACCTCTTTCACAACAACGGGGACGGCACGTTCATGGACGTGACGAAGGCGTCGCGGACGGGCGACACGGGGTGGGCTCTCGCGCTCGAGTGCGCGGACTTAGACGGCGACGGATGGCCCGACATCTATGTCGCGAACGACTTCGGGAACAACAGCTATCTGCACAACGAGGGGAACGGCACGTTTCGAAACCGGGCCGGGCGCGCCGGACTCCTCGACGCCGGGTTCGGCATGGGCGTCGCGATCGACGACGTCGAAGGGAAGGGGCGGCTCGACCTCTACGTCTCGAACTACTCGTTCCCGATGAACTGGTTTCTGAAAGACCCGCGCTTCCCGATGCCCGAGTTTCCGTACTCGCTCGGGCGCCCTCTCGTCTGGCGGCGCCTGACCGCCCTCTCGCGCGGGTCCTCTCTATTTCGCAGGCGCGCCGACGGGACCTTCGAACGGCTGGACGAAGCCGGAGTCGCCGACACGTCGTGGTCCTGGGGCTGCGTGTTCGTCGACGCCGACATGGACGGCCGCCCGGACCTCTTCGTGGTCAACGGCATGGTGACCGGGAAAAATGAACGCGAGCACGAAGTCGACTTCTGGAACACGATGAGCGCGGAGTACAAGAAGTTCGAGAAGGGCATCCCCACGGCCGACTTCGGAGAGGACTCGCTCTGGGGCCACCCTTCGAAGCGCTTCTACCGGAACCTCGACGGACGCCGGTTCGCGGAGCTTTCCGCGGTCACGGGCCTCGAATCCGACGCGAATCAGCGCGGACTCGTTCTGCTGGACGTCAACGGCGACGGCGCCCCCGACCTCTTCGCGACCGGGTTCCTGCAGCGGCCGTCGCTCTGGGTGAACCGCAACCCCTCTCACGCGCGGGCGCTCGTCGTGGCCGTCGAGGGCGACCCGCACGGCCCCGGTCCCTACCGCTCGACCCGGGACGGGCTCGGGGCCGTCGTGACGGTCGAGGCCGGCGGAAGGAAGCGGGCGCAGGTCGTGGCGGCCGGATCTTCCTACCTCTCGTCGAGCTCGAAGGCCCTCTTTTTCGGCCTGGGGGACGCCGCGAAGGCGGACACCGTCACCATTCTCTGGCCGTCCGGAGCGAGAGCGCAGCGCCGGGACGTGCCCGCCGGACGCCTGCTCCTTCGGGAGTCGGACCGATAGTCCCTGGGCCGGCCAAAACCGCCCGGCGTGGGATAGCCTTCCGCGCGTGAAGCCGCTCGCTCTCGTCGCAGGTCTCGCCCTCGTGGTCGCCGGCTCCTCGTGCGGCCCGCGGGTGGTCGTGGCGCGGCTCGCTTCGCCGACTCCGGGCGCCGCGGTCGCGGCCGCCCCGACCCCGACTCCGATGCCGCGCACCGCCGTCCCGGCGCCGGCGGAGACGACGCCGACACCCGTGGCCCCGACGCCCCCCGTGGCCCCCGCTCCCGCGACGCCGACACGCGTTCCATCTCGAGCCCCCATCCGTGCCGCGACGGCGCTCCCGGCGACTCCGCCGCCCGCGCCGCCCACGGCCGCGCCGCGGCTGGCCTCCCCTCCGCCCGCGACCGGGGCCGCGACGAGACCCGCGTCGGAATCCCCGACCGCCGCGCCGCGCGCCACGGCGACGCCGGAAGTGGTGGCGACGGCGCCTCCGACCGCGCGCCGGAGCCCGGCGCCGACTCTGATCCCCTCGTCGCCGGTTCGTCCGAACGCGGCTCCGGCCGCGCGGCCGACGGCACCCTCCGCCCCGGCCGCCGCTGCGACAGCCGTGGCGGCCGTTCCGACTCCGCGTCCGACAGGCACCTTCGCGCCCTCGCCCGCCCCGGAGCGTCCGACGCCTCCTCCGACCGAAACGGCCGCTCCGACTTCGACGCGCGAGGTCACGGCCGCCGCCCGGGTCCGTCCGACGCCGCCGCCCCTGACACCGCCCGCCGCCAGCGTCAGCCCCGCTCCGACGGACGGGCCCTCGGCACCCGCCCCGACTCCCGCGCTCGCCTCCCCGCTTCTCGGAAGCTGGGTGTTCCGGGCACGATCGGCCGAGCGCGAGATCGGGGGCAGCCTGCGATTCTTCAACCAGCGCGGCGCGCTGGCCGGAGCTTACGCCGCGCCGACCGGCCGGGAGACGCCGCTGACCGACCTGAATGTCCAGGGAGAAAAAATCTCCTTCGGCATTCCCGGCGCGGTCGGCACCTGGCAGTTGATCGGCGTCGTTTCTTCAGACCGCATCAACGGGACCTTCGAGACGATCTCGGGCGTCGTGCCGTGGACCGCGGTCCGGGGCGTGGCCCCGGCCGCCCCGCCCGTTCCTCCGACGCCCCGATAATCGTCAGCCCCGTCGGATGCCGCGGGAAGGTGGCGGGAGTTCGCGCCGCCGGTTCTCAGACGAGCGCCACGCCCTGGAGCCACCAGATCTCGAAGATCACCGCGACGATCGTCACGAAGATCCCCACGATGGCCAGGGCGGCGCCGGAAAGCTCGACGGCCAGCTCGGACGGGGCTCGACCGAACCGCCTCTCCAGCCAGTCGCGCGTGGATGCTGCCCGCATGGAGCCGTAGCTTCCGGCGATCGAGAGAAGCAGGCCGAGACCCAGAACGAGAGGGATCGCGACTCCCCGGCTCAATTCGAGCTTTCGTTCGATGCCACGTTCGCTACGGCTTCGGATTCCAGACGGCGGAGGACTCCTTCGCCGCCATCGCTTCCTTCTCCTGCGCGTCGACGACCGCGATGGCCGCCATGTTGACGATGTCCGCGACCTCGACTCCGCGCTGGAGGACGTGCACCGACTTCTTCATGCCGAGCAGGATGGGACCGATCGCCTCGGCTCCCGCGAGCCGCCAGACGAGCTTGTAAGCGGCGTTGGCGCTCTGGAGGTCCGGGAAGATCAGCACGTTCGGGCGCCGCACCGTGGCCCACGGATAGTCCGCCTCCAGAATCTCGGGCACGACGGCCGTATCGGCCTGCATCTCGCCGTCGATCGAAATGTCCGGGCGTGTCCGCTTCACGATCTCGACGGCGCGCTTCACCTTGAGCGCGTCCTCGTGCTGGTTCGATCCGAAGTTCGAAAACGCGATCATCGCCACGCGCGGCTCGATGTCGAAGCGGCGAACGGCGTCCGCCGTCAGGGAGGCGATCTCGGCGAGGTCCTCGGCCGACGGGTCGATGTTCACCGTCGTATCGGCGAAGAAGAAGCTGCGGTCCTTCAGAACCAGGATGTACAGCCCCGAAACACGCGTGACGCCCGGGGCCGTCCCCACGATCTGAAGCGCCGGCCGGATGGTGTCCGGGTAGTACTGCGTCAGTCCCGAGATGACGCCGTCCGCTTCTCCCGCGTCGAGCATCAGGGGGCCGAAATAGTTCCGCACGCGGGCGACCTTTCCGGCATCTTCGACGGTGACACCCGAGCGGCGCCGCAGCTCCTCGAGGCGTTTCGCGTATCGCGGCAGCCGGTCGGACGTCTCCGTGTGAATGAAGTCGATCTTGTCCATCGGCAGCTGGAGGTCGCGGGCGGTCTTCTCGATGTGCGCCTCGCGCGCGAGGAGAATCGGGCGGCAGATCCCTTCCTCGGCCAGGATCTTCGCCGCGCGGAGGATCTTGGGGTGCTCCCCCTCGGGGAAGACGATCCGCTTCGGATTCGCGCGCGCCTTCTGGATCACAATGTTCACGACTTCGCGCGACCGGGAGATCATGGCTTCGAGGCGCAGCATGTAGGCGCCCATGTCGGTGATCGGCTTGCGCGCGACGCCGGACAGCATCGCCGCTTCCGCAACGGCAGGCGCCACCCAGAGCAGCACCCGGTGATCGAAAGGCTTGGGAATCAGGTACTCGCGCCCGAAGCGGAAGCTCTCGCCGCCGTAGGCCTTGGAGACCGAGTCCGGGACGTCCATGCGCGCGAGCGCCGCGAGCGCCTTCGAGGCCGCCTTCTTCATCTCCTCGTTGATGACCGTCGCGGCGACGTCGAGCGCCCCGCGGAAGATGAAGGGGAATCCCAGCACGTTGTTCACCTGGTTTGGATAGTCGCTGCGGCCGGTCGCCATGATCACGTCCGGCCGGGCGGCGCGCGCCTCCTCCGGGGTGATCTCCGGCTCGGGGTTGGCGAGGGCGAACACGATGGGATCGCGGGCCATCGTCTTCAGCATCTCGCCGGTGACGATCCCCTTCGTGGATAGCCCCACGAAGACGTCGGCGCCGACTAAGGCGTCCTGGAGCGTCCGCTCGGAGGTCTCCACCGCGAATTGCGCCTTGTACTTGTTCATGTCGCCCGTGCGGCCCGCGTAGATGACCCCCGCCTTGTCCACCATCCGCAGGTTTTCGAGGCGCACCCCGTACGAGAGATACAGCTTCGCGCACGCGATCGCCGAGGCCCCCGCCCCGACGAAGACGACTTTCGCCTCGCCGATCGACTTTCCCGCAATGTCGAGCCCGTTTAAAAGTGCGGCCGCGGAGATGATCGCGGTGCCGTGCTGATCGTCGTGGAAAACGGGGATGTTGAGCCTCTTGCGCAGCTCCTCTTCGATCTCGAAGCACTCGGGCGATTTGATGTCCTCGAGGTTGATTCCCCCGAAGGTCGGAGCGATGCGCGCCACGGTGTCGATGAACGCGGCGGGGTCTTCCTCGTCTATCTCGATGTCGAACACGTC
Source organism: Thermoanaerobaculia bacterium (assembly GCA_038253555.1). Lineage (GTDB taxonomy): Bacteria > Acidobacteriota > Thermoanaerobaculia > UBA5066 > Gp7-AA6 > JALYUA01. Next base: position 12,309 of record JBBSGZ010000028.1, on the reverse strand, counting down.
GATGTCCGCGAACCTCTTAAAGAGAATCCCCTTCCCCTCCATGACGGGCTTCGAGGCGAGCGCGCCGATGTTGCCGAGCCCGAGGACCGCTGTTCCGTTGGAGATCACCCCGACGAGGTTGCCCTTCGCCGTGTACTCGTACGCGAGCTCGGGTTCTCTTTCGATCTCGAGGCACGGGATGGCGACCCCCGGGCTGTATGCCAGCGAAAGGTCTTCCTGGGTCCGGCACGGCTTCGTCGGGACGACTTCAATCTTTCCCTTACGGCCGCGCCGGTGATATTCGAGCGCTTCTTCGGGGGTGGTCTTTCTCATCCTGGTGAAAGCTCCCTTCGCACCTCGCGGATGGCGTCGAGCGCCGCGTCCTTTGGCGCCAGCCGCACCTTCTTGTCGCGGCGGGTGACGATCTCGACGTTGCCGTCCTTGAGGGCCCGCCCGCCGACGTTGACTCGGATGGGGAATCCGAGGAGGTCCGCGTCCTTGAACTTCACGCCGGGTCTCTCGTCCCGGTCGTCGTAGAACACTTCCATGCCGGCGGCGCCGAGCGCCTCGTACAGCGCCTCCGCCGCGCTGCGCGCCGCCTCGTCGGTCGGATTCAACGAGACGACTTCGACCTCGAACGGCGCGAGCGCGAGCGGCCACACGATGCCGTCGGCGTCGTGGTGCTGCTCGATGGCGGCCGCCATCGTTCGTCCGACCCCGATTCCGTACGTCCCCATCACGGCCGGACGCGATTCGCCCTTTTCGTCCGTGAACTCGCATTTCATGAGAGTCGAGTATTTCGTCCCGAGCTTGAAGATGTGGCCGACCTCGATTCCCCGCGCGATCTCCAGAGGCTGGCCGCAGCGCACGCAGGGATCGCCCGCGCGCGCCTGGGCGATGGCCCCCCACTCGCTCACGCGAGCGTCGCGGTCCATCGCGAATCCCCGGACGTGCCAGTCGCGCCGGCCCGCTCCCGTGACGGCGTTGACGGCGCCGCGCACCGACTCGTCGGCGATGACCCGCATGCCTTCGGGGAGCGTGTGCGGACCGACGAAGCCAACAGGCGCGCCGGTGGCCGGCTGGACCTTCTCCTCGGCCGCCAGCGCGAGATGCTCGACCCCGAGCGCGTTTTTCAACGCGACCTCGTTCGCGTCGAGGTCGCCCCGGACGAGGGCGACGACGAATCCCTTTTCGGTCTCGTAGACGAGACACTTGATCATCCGGGAGGAGGTGATTTTCAAAAACTCCACGACCGAGTCGATCCCCCCGCGGCCGGGAGTCTCGACCTCCTGCAGCCCGGTGACCGTTTCGTCCTCCCACGGCACCGGACGCGGGCCGGTGCGGGCCTTCTCGAGGTTCGCCCCGTATCCGCAGGCGGCACACCGCACCACGGCATCTTCCCCGGTCGCGGCGAGCACCATGAATTCCTGCGAAGCGCTGCCGCCGATCGCGCCGGAGTCCGCATCCACGACGGTGAAATCGAGGCCGCACCGCTCGAAGATGCGCCGATACGCGGCGTCCTGGGCGCGGTAGGAACGGTCGAGCCCCTCGGCATCCGCGTCGAACGAGTAGCCGTCGTACATCAGAAACTCGCGCCCGCGCATCAGCCCGAACCGCGGTCGGATCTCGTCCCGGAACTTCGTCCGGATCTGGTAGAGCGTCACGGGGAGCTGGCGGTAGGACGTCACCCCCGCCCGCAGCATCGAGGTCACGGCCTCCTCCGCGGTGGGAGCGAGACAGTACTCGCCGCCCTTGCGGTCGGAGAGGTGAAAGAGGATCTCCTCGGCCGCATAGCGAGACCAGCGCCCGCTCTCCTCCCAGAGCTCCCGCGGCTGCAGGATGGGCAGCTCGACCTCGAGGGCTCCGGCCCGGTCCATTTCCTCCCGGACGATCGCCTCGGCCTTCCGGTGCGCCTTTAATCCGAGAGGGGTCAGGGCGTAGATCCCCGCGGTCACGCGGCGGAGCATCCCGGCCCGCGTCAGCAGGACGTGGGAGACGGCCTCCGCGTCCGCCGGCACTTCACGGACGGTCTGCAGAAAGAAACGGGACCAGCGCATTTGGAACTCGGGAAGATATCAGGGCGGAGCGCGCACACCGCGCGGATCCAGGCGGCAGGCCGCCCGAACAACGGCGGCCCAACCGCCTGCTTCCAGGTCCGCAAGACCGAAGCGTGAAACACGAAACGAACTGCAGGAACAGTTCGCGACCCCAGCGATCCGGTTTGCGCCTCACGCCTCACGCCCCGCGCCCAGGCGCCTCTCGCCTGGCCCCTGGCGCCTTACGCCTTCCGCCTGATAGCGGCGCCATTCGCCGCCGCCGTCTCCTTTTTCTTGCTGCCGAACTTCTCGATCAGCCGCATGTTCGAGCGCACCTGCTGGAGCATGCGGTCCTCGAGCGCGCCGCCCCGGGCGACGGTCTTCGCGCGCGTGAAGGCCGCCTTCGCCTCGTCGGGCCGTCCTGCCGCGATATAGGCCATTCCGAGATGATGAAACGTCGTGGGCTGCGCGGCGCGCTCGCTCGACTTGCGCAGACAGTCGATCGCCCGTTCGAATTCGTTGCGCTTGAAGTGGACCCAGCCGAGCGCGGCGAGAGGGTAGGGTTTCAGCTCGTCGGGCGCCGCCGACAGCGCGCGGCCCGCGTAATCGAGGGCCGCGTCGAGGTCTTCCCCCGAATCCGCCAGGGCGGTCGCCAGCTCGTAATAGCCGATGGCCTGGGACGTCTTCGAGGGATGACTCTCCAGGAACTCGCGGACGAACTGCGTCGCTTCGGCAGTTTTCCCCTCAGCGCGCAGCGCTTCCGCGAGGGTCGAGCACGCCGCCGCCGCCACGACGTCCTCCGGCTCGGACGCGAGGACCGCGCGACACGCCGCGATCGCCTCCTCCCACAGTCCGAGCGACGCGGAGAGAAGCGCGAAGGAGATCCGGATCGTCGAATTGCCCGGCTCCGCCTCCAAGGCCTTGCGGTACAGGGCGTGCGCGGTCCGCAGTGAGCCGACCGTCACGGCCTCTTCGGCCTGGCGATAGGCGTCCCCCCCGGGCCCGCTCACCCGGGGGAGCGCATACCGGCGGCGCCGCTCGAGCAGGCGGACCGCCTCCTGATACTCCAGCCGCTTGGGGTTTTTCTCGAGGGCCTGCTGGAAACAGTCGAGGGCGCGCTTGGTCCAGTTCTTCTCGAGGTAGCAGAGACCCAGCTGAAAGACCGCTTCCTCCGAATCCGGCTGCTCGCGGTGCGCCTCCTCGAAGGCCTGAATTGCCCGGTTCAACTCGCCCTTCTCCCGCAGAACCGTTCCGAGAAGGACCTGCGCGGAGATGACCGGAGCGGCTTCCAGGGCGCGGCGCAACTCCCGCTCCGCTTCGTTCCAGCGGGAGCCGTTCGCATAGAGCGCGCCGAGCGCGAAGTGCGGAAGGAAGGCGTCCGGCTTGCGCTCGATCGCGCGTTTTAAGAGCGACTCGGCGTTCACGGTGTCGCCGTCCTCCGAAGCCGCGATGCCGAAATAAACCAGCGACTCGAAATGATTCGGGTCGACCGCCAGGATCCGCTTGAAGAACACCGCCGCGCGCTTCAATTCCCCGCCGGAGAAATACGTCTCGGCGAGGTAGAACGCGAGCTCGACGTTCTGCCGGTCGGACCGCGAAAGCTCCTCGAGGGCCTTCACGCCACGGTCGGAGTCGAGCGCCAGGATCGCGAACTCCGCCTCCCGGAGCCGACGGACGAATCCGTCCCTTTCGATCCCGGCGTATCCCGCCACGATGCGGTCGCGCCGCTCGAGGAACCGGTCCTTTTTTTCGACGGCCTGCATCCGCTCGTCCATCTTCGTTTCCCAGAGATCCAGGACCTCCTCCGAGCGCACCGCGCCGGAGCGCTCGAGCGTCTCCTGGAGCGCCAGGATTCCGGTGTGCGCGACGAAGAGATTCTTTTCGAGATTCCCGACCGATTCGAGGAGCGTCTTCAGCGCCTCCGCCGTGCGCTTCACCACGTCCTCGAGGGTCGAGATGCGCTCGAGCAGGTGCTCGTCGAAAGGGATCTCTTCGGCCGGCTCGCCGGACTCGTCGACGACGCCAACGCCCGAGAGCACGAGCAACTTCGAGTGGCAGCGCTCGCAGAACTCTTCGTCGTCGCGGTTTTTGATCCCGCAGACCTGGCAGAACATCAGGGTCGTCCGATTCCGGTTTTCAGTTGTCAGTTCTTCGCGTAGTCGTAGAAACCCTTCCCCGTTTTCCGGCCGAGCCAGCCGGCATCGACCATCTTTACCAGGAGAGGGCTCGGACGGTATCGAGGATCGCCGAATCCGTTCTGAAGCACGCGCAGGATCGAGAGACAGGTATCCAGCCCGATGAAATCCGCCAGCGCGAGCGGGCCCATGGGGTGATTCATGCCGAGCTTCAGAATCGTGTCGATCGCCTCGCGGGTGGCGACGCCTTCCCTCAGCGCCTCGATCGCCTCGTTGATCATGGGCATCAAAACGCGGTTCGAGACGAATCCGGGGTCGTCGTTGCAGAATACCGGCGTCTTTCCCAGGCGCCTGGCGAGCGCCTCGACGGACGCGGCCGTCTCATCCGAGGTGGCAATGCCGCGAATGACTTCGACTAAGGTCATGACCGGCACGGGATTCATGAAATGCATGCCGATCACGCGCTCGGGCCGCCCGGTCACCGCCCCGAGGCGGGTGATCGAGATCGACGACGTGTTCGAGGCGAAGATCGTGTGGGGAGGACACAGCCCGTCGAGCTTCCGGAAGAGCTCTGCCTTCGCCGGCTCGTTCTCGACGATCGCCTCGACGATCAGGTCCGCCCCGGCCAGGGCTCCGAGATCCGTCGTCTCCTTCAACCGCGCCAGGGCCGCTGACTTTTCCTCGGGGTTCCTCTTCCCCTTCGCGATCTCGCGATCCAGGTTCTTCTCGATGGTCGCCCGCGCGCGCCGGACGAAAGACTCCTCCACGTCGGCCAGCGTGACGTCCAGACCCGCCGCCGCGGCCACGTGAGCAATGCCGCCGCCCATCTGTCCAGCGCCGACGACCGCAAGGGTCCGGATGTCCATGGAAGCCTGACTCTATTGCGGAGGGCGAGGGAGGGTAAAGCGCAAAGGGGCGACCGCGAGGGAAACGCCCGGGGAAATGGGGAGCGAGAATCGAGAGCGTCTCGCCGACGCCGTCCCTCAGACCGTGAGAGCGACGCGGACCCGCGGCGTCCCGAAACGCGAGGAGAACGCAATGCCGACGGCGGCGACGGACGCCGCGCTCCACAGCATTCCGCCGACGAGCGGTAGCAGAGACGCGGCGGACAGAAGGGCGAAGCCCCATGCGAGCGCGGCGGGCCTCTTCGCCGCCGAGACGTTCTTCAGAAGCTTCTGGCCCAGCAGGAGGAAGAGAGCCGCCATCCCGAACACTTTCGCGACGACCGCGAGACCCGCGAAGAGGAGCGCGATCGGAACCGAGACCGCGGACGGCAGAAGCGCCAGGGCCGCCGCCGCGCCGAGAAAGAGCGTCAGCACGCCGAGCGCGCCGGCGAGCAGGGCGCCCGACCAGTCGCGCTCCGCGGCGGCCGCGGCCCGGGCAAACGGGGATCCGAACATCCAGAGCAGCAGCAGCGAAGCGAGCAGCCACGCGGAGAGCGCGACCAGGCGCAACCCGTGCTCGACCATTCCGCGGCCCGCGGGATCCCAGGGCGCGCGGTGCATTTCCTCGAGATACAGCCGGAGGAGAGAGCCCGGCGTCGACACCCGTCCCGAGACCGGGAGAGCGGACCCGCCTGCCGCGGCGATCTCGCCGCCGAAGACGGAGAGGTTCCCCTCCACCGCCCCCGCGGGGCCAAACCGCACGTCACCGCCCCACACGATCACGTTACCGGTCACCCGGGAATCGATCGTCACGCGCGAGAACACGGCCGCGACGTTGCCGGTCACCGGCGACGTGATCGCCAGGTCGCGGCCGACCGACGACCGCGCGCCGGGAGCGGGAGCGGGAGCGGCCGAAATCGCCGCGGTGAAGAGAAGAACGCCGATCATCCGCGGCGCGGCGATCGGGCGAGCACGCGCCGGAGGGCGACACCGGCGGGGGCGAGGAGGAAGAGTGCCAGCAATCCGAGCGGCGCTTCGAGCCGCGCGGCGGTGGAGAGGGCCTCCCACGAGGCGGGCGCCGCGGAAGAGGCGTCCGAGACCGCGCGAATCAGAGCGCGCGCGAGGCCGGCGAGCGGGGCCAGAGCGGACAGGCCGAGCGCCGCCTGGTCGCCGGCGGTCAGGCGGGGAGCGGCCAGCAGGACGAACCCCGCGGTGAACACCAGCAGGGCGCCGCCGGCCGGAGGCGCCCAGATCCGAAGATCCCGCCTCTCGCGCCGGGAGAAGGGCCGGATCCGCACCACCCGCGAGGCGAGGTCCGGGCGGGCGGCGGAGGCTCCGATTGCCGGATGATCTCCCCGGGACAGAGACTCCAGCCGCGACAGGAGCACCCGGGCGCCCAGGACCGCCGCCGAACAGGGGGCGCAGCCTGCGGCGTGCGCCACGGCGTCGCCCGCCAAGACCGGCTCCTCGCCGGCGGCAAGCGCCTCTGCGTCGAGGGGATCCAGGGGTCGAGGGCAATCGTTCACGAGAGTTCTCCTGCCAGCCTGTCCTTCAATACGGCTCTGGCGCGAAAGAGTTTGTTTTTCACAGTCCCCAGGGGCATCCGTTTCAACTCCGCTATCTCTTCATACGACAAACCCGTGAAATGCCGCAGTCCGATCAACTCCCGGAACTCGTCCGGAAGGCTCTCGATCGCCCCGGCGATCGCGTCTCCCCGTTCGCTGTTTCGCAGGATCGCGTAGGGGTCCGGTTCCGAGCTCTTGTACTCCGGAGAGGACAGCGACTGCCCATCCGGGTCCCGGACCTCCAGAGGGACGGTGCGGGGACGCCGTTTGCGCAGATGATCGATGGCCGCGTTCCCCGCGATCCGGAAGAGCCAGGTGGAAAACTTGTACTCGGGGTTGTAGCGGTCGAGAGCCTGGAAGACCTTGACGAAGATCTCCTGGGAGAGGTCGAGCGCGTCTTCCCTGTTCCCCACCATCCGGGCCACGTGCGACAACACGCGCGCCTGATACCGCCGCACGAGCACCTCGAAAAGAGGCTCGTCACCCGCCAGAATGCGCCGCACGATCTCGCCGTCGGCAAGCAATCTCTCTTCCTCGGCGGATCTGGTGTTGTTCAAGGCGTTTGGCGGGTCGGCTGGAATCGATGCGCTACAATTCCGACCCCATTCTATTGAACGGGAAGGCCGCCCGGCGAGGAGTGATCCGCAGTGGACCCAGCGACGATCGAACCGAAGTTTCCAACGATCGGGTCGTCCCCCCAGGGTGTCGACTCCGCCAACCCTTTCGAGGAGATGATGTCCCGGTTCGACCTGGCCGCCCAGAAGCTCGGACTCGATCCGGGTCTGTACAAGGTGCTCCGGGAGCCTGTCCGGGAGACCAAAGTGTCGATCCCCATCGCGATGGACGACGGCCGCATCGAGGTCTTCATCGGGTACCGGGTCCTCCACAACATCGCGAGGGGACCGGGCAAGGGCGGCATCCGCTACGACAAGAACGTGAATCTAGATGAGGTCCGGGCGCTCGCGGCCTGGATGACCTGGAAGTGCGCGGTGGTCAACATCCCGTTCGGAGGGGCCAAGGGCGGCGTGATCTGCGACCCCGGCAGCCTCTCCCGCGCGGAGCTCGAGAAGATCACGCGGCGCTACACGGCGGAGTTGATGGACCAGTTCGGGCCCGAGAAGGACGTTCCGGCCCCGGACATGGGAACGAACCCGCAGATGATGGCCTGGATCATGGACACGTACTCCATGCACGCGCGCCACACCGTCACCTCGGTCGTCACGGGAAAACCGCTCTCCCTCGGGGGGTCCCGGGGGCGGGTCGAGGCCACCGGCCGCGGCCTGATGCTCATCTGCCGGGAGGCGGCGCCGCTGCGGGGCCTGACGCTCGCGGGAAGCCGCATCGTCGTTCAGGGATTCGGCAACGTCGGGTCAATCGCCGCGCGCATGTGCCACGAGGCGGGCGCCCGGATCGTCGCCGTCTCGGACATCTCGGGCGGGATCGTCCACGAAGCGGGGCTCGACATGCCCGCTCTCGTCGCGCACTACGAAAAGGCGCGCAGCTTCGCCGGATTTCCGGGGACGACGCCGATCTCCAATACCGATCTCCTGGAGCTCGACACGGACATCCTGATTCCCGCCGCAAACGAGAACCAGATCCGAGGCAAGAACGCCGTCAACATCAAGGCGAAGATCATCGTCGAGGGCGCCAACGGGCCCACGACACAGAGGGCCGACGAGATCTTGAACCGCAACGGCATCCTCGTGGTCCCCGACATCCTGGCCAACGCGGGGGGCGTGACGGTGTCGTACTTCGAGTGGGTCCAGGACCGCGCGGGCTTCTTCTGGCGCGAAAGCGAGGTCAACGAGCGGCTCGAGGACATCATGGTGCAGTCGTTCCGCGACGTCGCGTCGATGGCCGAGAAGTACAACGTGAGCTTCCGGATCGCCGCCTATATGCTGGGGATCTCGCGCGTCGCGCACGACACGATGGTGCGCGGCCTTTACGCCTGAGCGCCGGCGCGCCAGGGGCGAAGGGCGATTCGGGGGAGGCGGGGCGAATTCCCGCGTCCGGACGGACGACCTACGGTTTCAGGGTGATCTTCGGCTTTAACTCCGGCATTTCTTCGGCCAGACGCCGCTCGAGCTCCGGGATCGTCGCCTCCACGGGCTTTTCCCAGGTCGGGTCGAGGAGGGAGATCGTCAGGCGCCGGCCTGTGAGCCCGGTGGGCTGAATCTTGCGCGCGAGGGGCTCCCCGACAATGCGCCCCCAGCGGGAGCGTAACCACAGGAGAGCCGTATCGCCCTTGTTCATCCGGCGCAGCAATCCGTCGGCGAGGCTGTCGAGCCGTACGAAGGTGTTTGTCGTGGGGGGCTTCATGACTCCTCCCGGATTCTCTCGCGCGCCGCGCCGGGTCCGCCCACGGGTCTCAACGGTTTCTCACCGGAGAGCACGCGCCGGACGTCTTCCACGACCATCCGCGCCATCTCGCGGCGCGTCTCGAGCGTCGCGCTGCCGGCGTGCGGCATGAGAACGACACGGTCGTCGTCGACTAGCGCAGGCGTGATCCCCGGCTCGTTCTCGTAGACGTCGAGCCCCGCCCCGGCGATCCGCCCCTCGTCGAGAGCGCGGGTCAGGGCCGTCTCGTCCACCAGCGCCCCGCGCGCGGTGTTCAGAAGAAAAGCTCCCGGCTTCATGCGGGCGAAGGTCTCCCGGGTGAACAGACGACGCGTCTCGTCGGAAAGCGGCAGGTGCAGGGAAACGACGTCGGACCTCCGGAGCAGCTCGTCGAAGGAGACCCGCGGGGGATCGTCCGGGTCCCCCTCGTCGCGGGGCGAACGCCCGAACGCGATCACCGTCATCCCAAACGCCTTCGCCCTTCGCGCCACGGCGCGGCCGATGCGGCCGGGACCGGCGATCCCGAGGACCTTGTTCTTCAAGTCGGTACCCAGCAGCAGGTCCGGTTTCCATCCGGAATACCCTCCGGCGCGCACGAGGCGGTCGCCCTCGAGCACGCGGCGCGCGAGGGTCAGCAGGAGCGCCATCGTCAGGTCGGCGGTTGCGTCTGTCAGGACGTTCGGGGTGTTCGTGATGACGACTCCGCGGGAGGCGGCGGCCGCCCGATCGATGTTGTCGATCCCGACGGCGTATTGCGCCACGATCTTCAGCTTCTTTGCGTTCCGGAACACCGCCTCGGTCACGGGGTCGGAGACGATCGAGATCAGGGCGTCGGCGTCCGCCGCTTCCGTCGCGAGCTCGAGCTCCGTGGGCGGGTAGCCCATGACCCGGACGTCGAATTCCGGGGCGAGCGTCGAGAGCGACGGCTCCGGGAGCTCGCGCGTCGAAAGGACCACAAGCTTCATTTTCCGCCGGTCCGGACCTGCAGGATTCGTCCGCCGAAGAAGATCCCGGCGCCCACCCCGAGCAGCGCGAGCTCTCCACGGACGTTGCCGCCGAGCACCCCCGTGAAAAAACCGAAGCCGGTCACGAGAAGTCCCAGAAACTGAAGGGCACGCGCGACGGAGTACATGAAGAGGCGCCCGTCACCGCGTCGCGCCGGAAACGGACACGGAGACGCGGAGGATCCGCTCCCCCTGACCGATTCGTTCGAGCGTGGACTGGCCCTCGACGACCTGGCCGAAGACCGTATAGAGCCCGTTCAAGTGCGGCTGCGGCGAATGCGTCGCGAACCACTGGCTCCCCCCGGTGTCCGGCCCGGAGAGGGCCATGCCGACCGCGCCGCGGCCGTACTCGAGAGGGTTGATCTCGTCGCGGATCTCGTAACCCGGCCCGCCGTTGCCGGTTCCGGTCGGGTCGCCGTCCTGCAGCACGAAGTTCGGCACGACCCGATGGATGCGCACGCCGTCGAAATATCGTTTCTCGGCGAGACTCACGAAGTTCATGACCGTCAGGGGCGCGGCGTCGCCGGCGAGGCGGATCGTGAAGGCGCCGGCGGCGGTCTCGACGCGGGCGTGCCACGGCTGGCGGGCGCGCTCCGCCAGCACCGCGTAATCGGCGCGCGTCTTGCCGGTGACATATTCCGGCAAGGGCAGATCCGCGGAGGATCGATGAAAGGCCCTGACGAGAGACCGTCGGGCGAGTCGCGCCGGCAGAGTCCTCCCCCGGCGGTAGATCGTCTCGACGAGAGCCGCCGCCCCCGCGTCTTTCGTCAACTTCTCGCAGGCGCCGAGGACCGACACGACCACGTCCGGCGAGTCATCCGACGACGCTTTCTCGAAGGCTTCCGTGAAGAGAGGGAGGAGGGAAGGGTCTTCCAGCAGACCGAGCGCATCCACCGCGGCGGATCGAACGCCGGGGTCCCCATCCGTGAGCGCGGAATTGACGAGGGCTCGGTTCGCGCGGACCCCTTCCGCCGTTTTGAACGAGGCGAGGTTCGCGAGCCGGACCGCGACCTCCCGGTCGGCGGCGAACCGCTCGCGCCAGGGACGGGCCTCGGCGGCCGGCAGGGACGCCGCCGCCTCCGCCGCGGCGGCCCGCACCGACGCATCGGCGGACGCCGCGGCGGCGTCGAGCGCCGTGGAGGCGCCGCCCTGCAGCGCGGCGGGGAGCGACAGGAGGGCGGCCTGACGCCGGCGTCCCTCCCCGGAGAGAGCGACGGACCAGAGCCGCCGCGACGCCTCGCGATCGCCGGCCGCGAAGTGGCGGAGGAGCGTCAAGGCCGGGATGGCCACGTTCGGGTTCGCGTCCGCCGCCAGAACGAGCACGCGGGCCCGCCGGTCCGGGGAGAGGCCGGGCGGCGGCGCCTTCTCGAGGACGGCTCCCAGGGCAACCAGCGCGTTGATCACGACGGGAGTCCGCCTCTCGAGAGCGGCGCCGAGCGGTTCGAGAGATTCCGCGAGGCCCAGAACGCCGAGCGCCCGCGCCGCGCCGGCGGCCGTGTCCGCGTCGTCGGCGAGAGCGGTCGTCAAAATCCGGAGGGAACCCGGCTGCGGCTTCCGCGAGAGGGCATAGAGGGCCGCCCCACGCACCCGCGGGTCGGGGTCGCCGGCGAACGGCAGGGCCGCCGCCTCGCTGGCGCCGTTAGCGTAGCGCCAGAGGGAGCGGAGCAGCGAGGCGCGCGGTTCGGGCGTCGCGGCGCCGGGAAGGGCCGCGATCAGCGCCTCCTCGCCGTCGGGACGGGCGGCAAAGCCGATGGCGCGGGCGGCCGCGGCGGCGACGCGGGGGTCGGAGTCGCCGAGGAGCGGGCGAAGATCCGCGGCGGCCGTCTCGGGGAGATATCCGGATCCGAAGGCGGCGGCGGCGCGCACGTCGGGGTCCGGATCGGCCAAGAGGGTGCGAAGGATGGGCTCCCCGCGGTCGCCGCCGATTCGTCCGAGCGCGAGCGCTGTCCGCGCCCGCGTCGCGCCCTCGGCGCTGCGGGATGCCACGAGGAGAGCTCCCGCGTCAAACGCGCGGCGGTCCTCGAGCTCCAGGAGCGCGGCCTCGGCCTCGCGTCCGGAAAGGCTGGAGGGCGCGGCGGCGGGAGGGGCCGCGGAGGACGGGGGCTCTCGAAACGAAGGGGGCGGCCCGGCCGGATGGCTTGCGCAGCCGGCGGCGAGCGCGAGAACAGGCACAGACAGGAGAAGGCACCACCGCCGCAGGGTCATCCGACTCCTCTTCACGTCCGGGTTCTAGGTGTCGCTGCTAAGGAGATTGTTCACCCTTGAGGCTGGTGGTTGATCACCGAGGGAAGAGTGACGGCGATGGAAATTGTAGTAGTGAAGCCAGCGGGGTAGAGCGCGGCGTCGGCGGGCTGAGGAAGGGTAGGGGC
>JBBSGZ010000027.1:0-33835 GCA_038253555.1 Thermoanaerobaculia bacterium | reverse complement strand
GGAGACCCGCCGCTGGATCTCCAAGTGGTCGGTCTGGCTTAGACGCCTTCCATGATCCGCCCGTCGACGCCGCATCTGGCCTCCCCCGAGCCCGTGGCTCGGATCATCGCCGAGATGTTGCGTCGTTCACATGAGAGCGCCGCCCAATCTCTGGACAGACCTCCGCACGGCGCGTAAAATCCAATTTCACTTTCCGTTCGTATTCCTTCGAGGACCCCATTGACCTTCCGCATCCGGCGCACCGCATTTCCCATTCCGCTCGCGATCCTGGCGTTCGTTCTTGCGGAGGCTTCGCCCCTTCTCGCGGCCTCGTATCTCCCGCTCTCCGACGCCGACCTCGCGCGCAAGTCGCCGGTCATCGTGCGCGCGGAGGTCGTTTCACGAGAAATCCGTCACGAAACCGTCCCTGGCGCGGACGCCCTCGTGACCGTAACGGCTCTGCGCGTGGTCGAGCCCCTCAAGGGTGCGGATCTGGTGGCGGGCGACACTTTTCGTATCACGCTTCGGGGCGGCACAGAAGAGGGGGCCGCCTACTGGATTCCGGGGACGCCCGAGCTCACCCCCGGCGCCGAGGTCGTGCTGTTCCTCTCCCGGCCGGATCCCTCTTCGGGTGAGTTCGCCCTGACGGAATTCGGGCTTTCCAAGTTCGACCTCGTTGCGGATTCGGACGGGCGGGGGTTTGCGACTCGTCCCGTTTTTTCGGACGCCGAGGACGACGCCGTCTCCCGGCGAAGGCTCGTCCGGACCGCGTCCGCGGCGGGGCCCCGGGCCCGCACCCTCCGGGACGCCGGGTCGTTCCTCGCGATGATCCGCTCCGTCGCCTCGGGCGATCGAGCTCCCGAGATCCTTTACTCGTCCCCACGCGGCGAGGTCAACGCCGCGCCGCCGGGGGCCTCGTCGTCCCGGAAGCCGCTCTGGGTGAACATAGGAGGAATCGAGGGCGCCGGGAATCTTTTTCGCTGGTTCTGGGACACGGGAATTTCTCCCGCGGCGCTCGTCTCCGCCAGTGGCACACAGACGGGTCTCTCGGACGGATCGGACGGCATCCCGGCGGTCTCAAACGGGGCGGCGCAGTGGAGCTCCGTCGCCGGATCGACCGTGCGGTACAGCGCGTCCTCCGGGACCGGTCCGGTGGTAGTGAATCTCGACGTCGCCAGCCAGTCCGGGGCCTGGACCGAGCCGCTCCCGTGTTCGAGTGGCGGTGTGATCGGCTACGGGGGTCCCGGCATGGCGCGCTCGGCGCCCGCGTTCAAGGGAGACGGCGGTTACTTCGCGGCGACGTCCGGAAACGTCTGGATGCGGAAAGTCACCGGCGGCTGCTACTCCGCCGCCACCTTCCGGTCCGCCGTGCTCCACGAGCTCGGACACACGCTCGGACTCGGGCACTCGGACGACGGCCCCGGCAATCATTCGACAACGAGCGCCTCCGATCGAAATGCCGCCGTTATGCACTCGGTGATCCCCGCGTCGCATCCCTCGATCCCGCAGGCAGACGACATACAGGCCATCCAGTACTACTACGGCGCGGGCACGACGGGCCCGTCGGCTCCTTCCGCCGCATTTTCCTTTACGCCGGCGGCTCCGAGCGCGGGGCAGTCCGTCCTCTTCTCGGATGCCACCACCGCATCTCCGACCGGTTGGAACTGGAGCTTCGGCGATGGCGCGACGTCCGGAGAGCAGAACCCGAGCCACGCCTTTGCCGCGGGCTCGTGGATCGTCACTCTGACCGCGAGCAACGCGAGCGGCTCGAGCGTGTCGGCACGCGCCGTGACGGTCGCTGCCGGCGGCCCCGCGCAGCAACTGCCCCGCGCCGACTTCTTCTACGCCCCTCTGGCCCCCGCTGCCGGGGTACCCGTACAGTTCTCGGATTCGTCCTCGGGAACCCCGACCACGTGGGAATGGTCCTTTGGCGATCCGGCATCCGGAAGTCGGAACCTTTCCTCCGTCCGAAACCCGTCGCACACGTTCCCTTCCGCGGGAAAGTACGCCGTGAGCCTGACGGCCACCAACGGCGTGGGGTCGACCACGGTGAGTTCCGCCGTAACGGTCACCGCCTGCGGAGGCACAGGCGCGCTCTGCCTCAACGCGGGACGGTTTCGGGTCCAGGCGACGTGGCGCGTGCCGTCCCAGGGGACGAGCGGGGTCGCAACTCCCGTGGCTCTCACGGGCGATACAGGCTACTTCTGGTTCTTCACCAGCAACAACGTCGAGCTCGTCGTGAAGGTCGTCGACGGCACAGCGGTCAACGGAAATTTCTGGTTTTTTTCGGGAGCGCTGTCGGATGTCGAATACACGATCGACGTGACCGACACTCGAACCGGGGCGACCCGCACCTACACCAACGCCCAGGGCACTCTGGCGAGCTCCGCCGACACCTCGGCGTTCCGCGGCGCCCCGGGCATCGCTTCGGCGGCACTCTTTGGAGACGAAACGGAGGGTCTTCCGTCCGGAGACACTCCCCCGGCGGCGCAGCGGGGGGGATCGGACGCGGAGGCGCCCTGCGCGGCGACCTTCACCTCGCTCTGCTTGAACGGCGGCCGATTCCGGGTGTCCGTCGCCTGGCAGGTCCCCTCCCAGGGCACGAGCGGCGCGGCCGCCGCGGTGCCCTTGACCTCCGACACCGGGCACTTCTGGTTCTTCTCCGCCAACAACGTGGAGCTCGTCGTCAAGGTCGTGGACGGCCGAGCCTTCAACGGCCGGTTCTGGGTTTTCTCCGGCGCGTTGTCGGATGTCGCTTACACCGTCACGGTCACCGACACCCAGACGGGAGCGGTGAAGGTGTACTCGAACCCTTCCGGAAGGCTCTCGAGCTCCTCGGACCAGACCGCGTTCTAGGACGAAGCCGCGGCGGCGTGAACGGCCCGGCGCAGCCGAAGCCGGGTGGCGATCGGAGGAAGCCGCGTCTTGGCGAAGAGGCGCCCGCCGACGAACAGGACCGGAATCTCGTTTCCGAACCGCGCGGCGAGATCCGGGTCCGAGTCCACGTCGACGACGTCCCATTCGTGCGGGAGGCCCTCGAGCATTTCCTCCGCGCGCCAGCGCAGCTCGTCGCACAGGTGGCAGCCCGGCCGGGAGAGGAGCCGCAGCCGCGTCACGGCCGGGCAGGCGGCGGGGCGGCCGGTGCAGGTTCGCCGTCGTCCGGACCGGCGGAGTGCCGCGCGACCTGATAGATGTAGTCGAACCCCGAGAGGATCGCGACAGTCGCGGCGGCCCCGAACGCGATGAGAACGACCGCGTTCGGCCAGTTCCAGAGGTTGGCACAGAGGACGAAGAGGACGGTGATGATCAGGGTCACCGTCGTCACCTTTCCGAGCCAGGTGGGCGGAAACCGGCGTTTCGACGAGGACAGGATCAGGAGCAGCGCCACCGTGAGAAGCAGCACGTCGCGGGAGATCACGATGAACGCGAGCCAGACGGGCACTTTCACGGCCGCGGGGAACGAGGGGATCGTCAGGAAAAGGTAGGAGCTCATGAGGAGGAGCTTGTCGGCAATGGGGTCGAGGTAGGCGCCGAGCGCCGAGCCCATGTCGAAGCGGCGGGCCAAGTAGCCGTCGATGCCGTCGGAGATGCCCGCGGCGATGAAGAGGATCAGGGCAAACCCGAAGCGGCCCTGGGAGATGGCGTACAGAAAAAAGGGCAGGGCCGCGAGCCGCAGCAGCGTGATGAAATTCGGAAGCGTCCACGGCCCGCGCAGCGGCACCGCCCTCGGGCCGTCACTCACCGGAGGATCCCGGCGCCGGTGACGCCAAGGCGCGCACCCGGTCGAGCGCTCGCGTGAACGCCGGACCTCCGGGAGGGCTGCTCTCCTCCTCCTCCCACAGCCCGCAGGCCTCGGCGGCGCGGACCGCGTCCGCGGAGCTGCGCGACCTGCCGCCCGCCTTTTCGAGACAGCGGGGCTCGCTGCCCGGCCGCACGAACCCGATGAGCCGCAGGAGAAGACGCGAGGCCGCCGGAAGCGTGAGTGTGGAGTCGGGATTGCCGCGGTGCGTTTCGCGGTCGGCCTCCAGGAGGCCCAGGGCGAGCGCGCGCGTAAAGGGTCGGCTGTCGCGCCGGGAGACGGCGTCGCTCGCAATGATCCCGGAGCTCACGCGCGCCTCCCGGACCTCCGGAAACATCCACCACACCAGGGACGCGGCCTTCGCACGCGAAAGCCGGTCCGCCCGCGCGGCCTCGCGCTCCGGTGGAGGCCAGTTCGCCACCCGGAAGGAGAGGCGCGCCTCTTCCGCTCGCGTTTTGAACTTCGGATCGGATCGGGCAAGCCGGTCAAACGCGCTGATGGCGAGCGCGTAATCCTCGCGCTCGAGCGCGAGATCCCCGACCCTCTCCCCCACCGCCGCGTTTGCGGGATCCATTTCCCACGCTTCCCGATATCGTTGCAGCGATTTCTCGCTCTGCCCCGCCGAGGTCTCGATCTCTCCCGCGAAGACCCGGAGAGGCGCGGATTCAGGCGCGACGTCTATGGCCGCGGAGATCCGGTCTCGCGCCTCCGCCCAGCGGTGCTCCTCCGACGCCACGCGCGCCTGGGCGGCCAGGGCATCCCGCGCCGACAGCCTCAGCTCCTCGGCGCGCGCCGCGAGGCCGGGGCGCTTCGCGTTGCGAGCGAGGGCCCTCAGATAGAGCCGGTATCCCTCCGCCGGGCGTCCCCCCCGGGCGCGGGCCTCTCCGCACGCGACTAAGAGAGGAAGGGTCGGCTCGCCGGAACTGAGAGCGCGGAGGCACGCGGCATCCGCGGGCTCGAAGCCGCCCAGCAAAACCTGCGCTTCGATCCACCCGATGTCCGCCGCCAGACGCGGCCCTTCGCCTCGGGCGGCCTCGAAGGCGCGAGAGGCGCCGCGAGCGTCGCCGGACGCGAGTGCCTCCCATCCTCGGTCCACATCTTCCCGAAAGGGCCCGGGAAGCTCCTCGCGCGGGTCGAGCGGGAAAGTGTCGCGCACCTGCACGGGACGACGATCTGTGGTGGTGGTGGCACAGCGCAGGTTCAGGGCGGCCGTGACGGCCAGGAGCGCCATCAGAACGCGTCCCACGAACGGCGGTGCCGGCGCCCGACGCGGCCGGGACATCTCGGGAGGGCAGGGCGGCAGGTGGGAGTTCGGTCTCATGCGAACGCGCGTGGCGCTCGCTCGAGGGGTTTCATGGGGCCGGCGGAACGCTCTCAGACCGGATCGACGCGATCGCGTGCTTGTAGATCATTTCCTCGTGGCCATCGACTTCGAGGACGAGGGCGAACTTGTCGAAGCGGCGGAGCCGGCCCAAACGTTCCTCGCCCGAGGTCAGCCGGACGGTGATCGCGATGTTGTCCTTGCGCAGGTTATAGAAAAAAGAGTCCTGAACGTTGATCGGGGCCTTGTTCATCCGCTTCTCTCCGTCTCGTCCTCATCCACGCGAGCGAGGGTTGCCGCCAGAGCCCGCTCCGGAGACACCCACTCGACCCCGCTCTCCCGCGCGAACCAGGTCCGTTGACGTTTGGCGAGCTGACGGGTGGCCGCCACGATTTTCTCTTCCGTCTCTCGCCGATCCGCCCGCCCGCAAACCCACTCCGCCACTTCCCGGTAGCCGATCGCAGAGAACGCCTGCGAATCGACCGGGACTTCATCTTCGAGCAACCGCCTGACCTCGTTGACCCAGCCCGCGTCGAGCATCCAGGCAACTCGGTGGGCGATCCTAGCATAGAGATCCTCGCGAGCCGGGCGGATTCCGATCTTCACGAGTCGCCATCGCGCGGTCCATCCGCCGCCTGCCCGCGGGCGCTCGGAAGGCTTGAGACCGGTGGTCAGCAGGATCTCCAGAGCGCGGAGCGTGTACCGCAGGTTCGCCGGGGGAATGCGACCCGCCGAGACCGGATCGTTCAGCGAAAGAACCCGGTGCGCCCGCGCGGGATCGGGACGGCCCCACGCCGCGAGCGCCGCCCGGAGGGCCGGATCCGTTTCCTCTTCCGGTGGAAGCCCCTCGAGAAGCGCCGAGAGATAGAACCCGCTTCCGCCGCAGACGATCGGCAGCCGCTCCCGTCGCGCAATGTCGTCGATCCATCCCCGGGCATCTCGCGCCCACCGCCCCGCCGAATACGTTTCGCCGGGGTCGGCCACGTCTATCCCCCAGTAAGGCACCTCCCTGCGCCGTTCGCGCGAGGGCTTCGCGGTCCCGACGTCGAGCCCTCGATACACGGTGAAGGCGTCGGCCGACACGATCTCTCCGTTTCGCCGAAGAGCCAGCTCGTGTGCCAGGTCGGACTTGCCGGAACCGGTCGGCCCGAGCACGACCAGCAGAGCCGCCGGCGCGACCTGTCTCAGGGCAGCTCCCGTTTGCGCACGCGCGTGGTCCCTCCCGGTAAAAGCTCCAGAAGAATGTCCGAATCTCTGTCGGTACGGAAGACCCGAACACGCGCCGCGGCGAGGGAAGCCAGCGTCTCCGGCGCCGGATGCCCGAAGCGGTTCTCGCGCCCGCAGGACACGAGCGCGGCCCGGGGCGACACCGCTGAGAGAAACGCGGGCAATGTCGAGCCCCGGCTGCCGTGGTGCCCGACCTTCAGCACGTCCGCGGAGAGCCGGCCCGGAATCCTCCGCAGGAGCTCGGCCTCGCCCGCCGCTCCCGAGTCGCCGGTCAGGAGAGCCCGACGCCCCTGCCGCTCGAACATCGCCACCACAGACTGATTGTTGACCGCGTCTTTCTTCGTTCGCAAACCGCCGGAACGGAGGATCGAGAGGGTCGCGCCGTTCCACCGGGCCAGAGCACCCTGGCGCAGCGCCCGCACGGGAACCGAGCGGCGGCCCGCCGTCGCGGCGAGGTCCCTGTAGAGACCGGCCTCGTCCTCCCCGTCGGAAAGCCACAGGGCACCGACGGGAATCTCGTCGAGCACGGCGAAGATGCCGAGCGCGTGGTCGGGGTGCGGGTGAGTCACCAGGGCCGCGTCCAGGCGCGTCACGCCGCGGTCGAGGAGCTTCGGAAGCAGCCGCGTGCGGCCGAAGTCCCGCGCCTCGAGGTCGAAGGGGCCTCCCCCGTCCACGAGCAGGGCGTGCGATCCCCACCTCAGGAGAAAGGCATCGCCCTGCCCGACGTCCAGAGCTTCGAGCGAGAACCCGCGCGACGGTCCGGCCGGCCCGCGGCGCATGGCCAGGGACACGAAAACAAGAGCGGCCGCGGCGAATGCGCCCGCGCGAAACCGCCCGCGCAGGAGGAGGCCGCAGGCCAGAAGCGCCGCTACGGCGAGCGTTGCGGGAAGCGGAGGCGTCGGCCTCAGGAAGGCAACGCCGGCGGTCCTCTCCGCCAGCGCCTCGAGCGTTCGTGAGCCGCAGGCGAACAGCGCGATCAGCGGGCCCGCCGGGATGCCGCCCGCGAGACACGCCAGGAGGACTGCCCCCACGGCGATCAGGGCTGCGGCCATCGGAATCGCCAGCGGCGCCGTGATCCAGGCGCCCCCGGAAACGACATTGAAGCGCCAGAGGAGAAGCGGCGCCGTTCCGATCTGGGCGGCGATCGCGGCCGCGAAGCCGGCGAAGAGAAAAGCGGGGCGGCGAGGCAGCCGGGCGCGCAGCGGCCCGGAAAACGCCGCGATGCCGCACACGGCCCCAAACGTCAGAAGCGTGCCGATCGCGTAGAGCTGCTCCGGCGCCGCGGCGAACAGGACGAGAGCCGAAAGCCCGATGGCCTGGGCCGGCGCGACCGGTCGTTCGAGCAGGCGCGTCATCAGGAACACCGCGAAGACGACGGCAGCGCGGACCGCCGGCGGATTTGCGCCTCCGACGACGACGAAAAGAATCACGACCGCAAAAAGCAGCGCTTCGCGCCGCCGTCCCCGGATCGAAAGCGCTCTCAACGCAAAAAGGGCCATCCCCGCCGCGAGTCCGACGTGCAGTCCCGCGATGACTAAGAGGTGGTAGAGGCCGCCGCGACGGTAGCGAGCCACCATCCCGCGGTCGAGTCCCGAGGTCCGGCCGAGCAGGATCGCCGCGAGCGGGCCGCGGACGTCTCGGTCGAATACCGGGTCGCCGGGGCGTGCGGCCGCCAGACGGGCGTAGAGCCATCGATTGGGGGCCGCCAGAAGGGACAGCCAGGTCGGACGCGGCGACTCCAGGCGGAGGGCGCTTTTGACCGACAGGCGAAACGCGGGCCAGGGCAGCGTGATGTCGCGGTCCGAGGCCGGAAGACCCTCCGGACGCAGCCTGCCGACCGCGACGATGCGGTCTCCGCGGCCGGAGGCGATCGGCTCGTCGCCGGAGACGAAGAGGAAGACCTCCGCGGGAAAGGGCCTCCAGGCATCGCCGTCCCAGAGGCGCGCCGCGCGCAGGCGCCCGTGCGCGCGCGGCGGAACGCCGGTCCAGAAATCCAACAGCACTCCCTCGACGCGATCGACGCGGACCGGCGAAGTCGAAAGCGCGGCGCACGCCTGCGCCGCGCGAACCGCGGGCATGGCGATCCGAAAGCGCCCTTGCGCGAAGCCGAGCGCGGCGAACAGGAGCGCCGCCACCGCGCGTGACGACGTTCCGCGCGCGCCGCGCCGAGAACGCGCGAACAGGAGAACCGCACAAAGCGCGGCGAGCAGAAGCGCACCGGTCCCGGCGCTCGTGGCGCGCGCCCCGACGGCGATTCCGGAGACGAACGCGATGGCGCCGCGAGCGGCGGGGGCGGGGGCCCGGCCCGGATCCGGGACGGCCTCCGCGGCGCTCACTCCTCTCGGACCCGGTCCAGCGCGACAACCGCTTCCACGCGGTGGGTGAAAGCGAAGAGGTCGAAGAGCCTCGCGCTGACGATCTCCCACCCTTCGGGCAGCATCGCCGCGAGGTCGCGCGCCAGAGTCGCCGAATCGCAGGAGACGTAGACGAGGCGCCGCCGCGCCCTGGCGGCGAGCGCGCGCGCCAGGGGAACCCCCAGGCCGGCGCGCGGCGGATCGACGACGACGATCTCCTCGCGCCGCGAATCCGAGCGGATGAAATCCGCGACCGACGCCTGCTCGATGCGCCAGCGGTCCCGGTGGCTCGAGCGTTCCCGGGCCAGCCGCGCCTCTCGCACGGCTTCGGGTTGCCCCTCGACGGAGGTCACCTCATGACCGGCCGTCAGAAGGCCGCCCGCAAAAAACCCGGAGCCGCCGAAGGCGTCGAGAGCGCGCGCGGGAGGAACCGCACTGCCGAGTTCCCGGACGTGCGCCGCGAGGGGCTGGACGAGGAAGCGGTTGGCCTGGAAGAACGTGTCCGGGGAGGCGGGAACCTCGAAGCCGTCCACGGAGATCCAGAGGCGCGTCTGGCCCATGCGGTGCCGGAGGCTTCCCCGCGAATCCACGATCCGAACGCCGTCGAAAAGGGGCGCGAGCGCCCGTGCCATCGCCGGAGCGCCTCTGGCGTCGCCGGCGGCGATCACGCGGGCGAGCCGGCGACCGGCATCCAGAGACTCGAGAGTCGCGATCTCGAGAGGCGGTTCAAAAGGCGCGAGCACCTCGGAAAGCCGCGGGAGGAGGTTCCTTTGAGAAGGACTCAGCGCCTCGCATCTCTCGAGCGTCTCGACGCGGTGCGTCCCGGGCGCGAAACCCCCGACGACGATCGAGTCCTCCCGGCGCTCCGCGTGAAACCGGCTCCTCAGTCGGTAGCCGGGCGGGGAGGATTCGACCGGGAGCAAACCAAAAGCTTCCGCCGGGATTTTCCCGATGCGCGCCATGCTTTCCAGGAACAGGTCCCGTTTCGCGGCGCGCGCGGCCGCCGGCTCGAAATGCGCCCAGTCGCACGCGGGGCACCCGTCCGCGTGGCCTCCCGTCCGCCGGTCCGGGGAGGGCCGGTGCACCGCCAGAGCGCGGCCCCTCCAGATCTTGCGGGAGGTCCGCACGATCTCGATCTCAACGTCCTCTCCGGGAAGCGCCCCTTCCACGAGTCCCACACCCTCATTTGTCCTGACGACGCCCTCGCCCGTGGGCGCGAGCTTTTCGACGACCGCGCGCATCGTAATGGGAACCATCCCCTAAAGGAGCGACAGGCGGGGCACGCCCAGAGCTTCCCGGACGGCGCGCCGCCGCAGCGCGCGGACGGTCTTTTCGGAAGTTTCGTCGTCGAGCCGCACGCGCGCGCGGGAGAGCTGCGCCGCGACCTCCGCATCCACACGTTCGCGCTCGGCGGCCGGAAGGGCGTCGTAGAGCGCGCCCGCCAGGCGCTTGTCCAGGCGCGCGAGGGCGTCTTCGGCCGCGGCGGAGCCTTTGCCCGAAGCGGCAAGCCGCAATACCGAGCGCGCGGCGGACGCCAGGACCGCCTCGAGGTCCGGACGGGCGGTCGCAAGCTCCGTCAGGCGCGCCGCCAGAGCGGAGAGGGCCGCGCCGGACTCCGGCTCGTCCGCCGTGCGCCCCGTGCCGCGGCCGATCGCGGCTTCGGCGCGCCGCTCCCACGCCAGGAGCACCGCGTCCCGGCAGTAGGCCAGCGAATTCACGCGTCCGGAAGCGCCCCGTTCTTCCCGGTGCGCAAACGCGTCGTCAATCCCCTGCTCGATCGCTTCCACCGGAACTCCGAGGGCGCGCCACTCGTTCAAGAGCGCGAAATCCTTCGGAGAGAGGAGAAAGGGGGTCCCCCGGCGGCGGATGAACGCCGCCTCCGCGGCGGCGAAGTAGCCGCTATCCGCCCCGGTTTCGCTCATAGATCAGGCGGAGGCCGGTCAAGGTCAGAAGGGGATCCACCTCGTCGATGCGCTCCGACCCGCCGGCGAAGAGCTCCGCAAGCCCTCCCGTCGCGATCACGCGGGGGGTTCCTCCCGTCTCGCGCACGATGCGATCGATGACCCCGTCGACGAGAGAGAGGTATCCGAAGTAGAGCCCGGACTGGATCGACGACGCCGTCGTCTTGCCGACGACGCGCTCCGGCCGGCGTATCTCGACCCTCCAGAGGCGGGCGGCCTTCTCGAAGAGCGCTTCGGCCGAGATCGCGATCCCCGGGACGATCACGCCGCCGGCGTACTCACCGCGCGAGGTCACGACATCGAAGGTCGTGGCGGTGCCGAAGTCCACGATGATGCAGGCCCCGTTCACCCGCGCGTAGGCGGCGACGGCATTGACGATCCGGTCCGCTCCCACCTCCTGCGGAACGTCGTACAGGATCGGCATGCCCGTCTTGATGCCGGGCTCGATGAAAATCGGATCGCGTTCGAACATCTGCCGGAATGCCTGGCGCATGGGAAAGCGAAGGGCCGGCACGACGGAAGAGATGATCACGTCGTCGGGCGGCCCTCCGGGGATGGTCCGGAGCAGCCCCTCGACGGAGAGCGCGATCTCGTCGGCGGTCGCGTCCCGACGGCTGGTGAGCCGGAAGCTTCGCAGCAGCTCGGCGCCGGAATAGACGCCGAGGACCGTGTTCGTGTTCCCGACATCGACGGCGAGCAGGCGCGCGGGAGCCGCGGCTGCCGTCACCATCGCGCCAGCTCTCCCGCGACGCACACCGTCTCGCCGGCCGGTGTCCCGAGCCGGAGGAACCCTTCGGGCGTCAAACCGCGGTATTCGCCCGAGAGATCCTCGCCGTCGCGGCGCACGGTCAGACGGTCCCCCGGCCGATGGATGGAGACGCGCTCCCATTGCTCGACTTCGCGCTCCCATTGCGGCGACGACAGCTCGGCATCGAAGCGGTCGAGCAATGCCTGCATGAGCGGAGCGAGCGGCGCGGGCCGGCCGGTCTCTTCTTCGACAGTCGTCGCGTTTTCGATCCCGATCGAGGCGGCGGTCCCGAGCGCGTTCAAGCCGAGCCCCACCGCGACGTAGATCTCCTCCCCCTGCGTGCGCGACTCGGCGAGGACCCCGGCCAGCTTGCGCCCTCCCGCGTACACGTCATTGGGCCATTTGAGCGACGCCTCGAGTCCCGCGTGCTCGGCAAGCACGTCACGGATCCACCGTCCGGCCGCGATCGGTATGAGCGACATCGGCTCGCCCGGCGCGATCCGACGGAGGACGGTCAGGTAAAGGCCCCGGCCGGGTTCCGCGACCCATCGCCCTTTGCGTCCGCGCGCCTCGGTCTGCGCTTCCCCGATCAGGACGGTCGCCGGCAGCTCCTGCTCCTCTGAGAAATACATTTCGAGGATCTCGCGGGCGAGATCGTTCGACGAGCTCACCGCATCGATGACGACCAGGTTCTCGAGCATCCGCCACCGGAGAGGGTCGATAGTTCCGCCAGCGAAAGAGATCACGCCCGACCCCCCGAGAGGGCCGCGCGGCGCTCTTCGAGCTCGAGCAGGCGGCGGCGCGTTTTTTCGACCACGGCGGGCGGGGCCTTGTCCACGAACGACGGGTTGCGCATCTTCGAGGAGAGGCCCTCGTACTCCTGCTCGATGTCGGAAAGCGCTTTTTCGAGCCTCGCGCCGCCGGACTCGGATGCGGACTCCTTGACGCGCAGGCCGACGGACAGGCCGGCGACCACGTCGCGAAAGGCGGACGCCGGAGGGGCTTCGAGGCGAAGCTGCGGGATACGCCCGAGATGCTGGAGCAGCGGAGCGACGGCGAAGATCCCGCTGGCGAGCTCCCGATCGGGCGAGTCGGGGGCGACCCAGAGCTCGACGGGCTCCGTCGGAGTCGCGCCCCGTTCGCCGCGGTAATTCCGCACGCGCGTGATCAGGGCGCGGACGGCTTCGATGACGTGCTCCGCCTCCGAATCGGTCCGCAGCGCTTCCCCGGTCGGGAACGGCGCCACGATCAGGGTGCCGGGCCGGCCCGTCGCCTTGTCCCAGATCTCTTCCGTCAGAAACGGCATGAAGGGGTGAAGCAGGGCGAGCGAGTCGAGCAGGCAGCGCGAGAGCACGCCGCGGACCGACTCCCGCTCTTCCTCGGTGCCTTCGCGGCCGGAGAGGACCGGCTTGACCATTTCCAGGTACGCGTCACAGAGCTCGTGCCAGACAAACGCATAGATCGAGGAAGCCGCCTCGTCGAAGCGGAACCCGGAGAGATGGCGGTTGACGTCCCGCGCGGCGCCAGAGAGCCGGGACAGGACCCAGCGGCCCGGCAGCGAGAGGGCGCGGGACGCGAGCTCCGTCGGGACCGTGCGGCCGTCGAGAGCCGACAGTGTGAACCGAGCCGCGTTCCAGAGCTTGGTCGCAAAATTTCGCGAGCCCGCCATGCGGCCCCGCTCGACGGACACGGTGGCGCCGGAAGAGGCGGCACTCGCCAGCGTGAACCGGACGGCGTCCGCGCCGAACTCCGCGATCGCTTCGAGAGGATCGATCACGTTGCCCCGCGTCTTCGACATCTTCTCGCCGCCGATGCGGACGAGCCCGTGGAGATGCACCGTCGAGAAGGGCGCCTCTCCCGTGAAGTGCAGGCCAGCCATGATCATCCGCGCCACCCAGAAAAAGAGGATGTCGTACCCGGTGACGAGGACGTCCGTCGGATAGAAGTCGAGAAAGTCCTCAGTCTTCTCCGGCCACCCGAAAACGGAGAACGGCCAGAGCTGCGAGGAGAACCAGGTGTCGAGGACATCCGTGTCCTGCTCGAGCGGCGCCGCCGCGCAGGTCGGGCAGGCGGCCGGGTCCTCTTCCGACACGGTCACGTGCCCGTTGGGACACGTGAAGGCGGGGATGCGGTGGCCCCACCAGAGCTGCCGCGAGATGCACCAGTCGTGGATGTTCTTCATCCACTCGAAATAGGTCTTCGTCCACGACTCCGGCACGAATCGGATCGTGCCGTCTTCGACGGCGCGGACCGCCGGTTGAGCGAGCGGGGCGATCTTCACGAACCACTGCTCCGACAGGTAGGGCTCGATCACCGTGTCGCAGCGCTGGCAATGCCCGACGGAGTTTCGATACGGTTCCGCCGTGAGCCGGCCCTCGTCGGTCAGCCGCGTGACGATCTGCTTGCGCGCCTCGAACCGGTCGAGCCCCGCGTACTCCCCCGCATCCGCCGTCATCCTGCCGTTCGGGCCGATCACCACCGCCGCGGGAAGGTCGTGCCGCTTTCCCATGGCGAAGTCGTTCGCGTCGTGAGCGGGAGTGACCTTGACGACGCCGGTCCCGAACTCCCGGTTGACCAGGATCGCGTCCTCGACGATCGGGATCTCGCGCCCGACGATCGGCAGAATCGCCGTGCGCCCCGCGAGCTTCGATGTCCGAAGGTCTTCGGGATGGATGGCCAGGGCCGTGTCTCCGAGCATCGTTTCGGGGCGCGTGGTCGCCACCGTCGCTCCGCCGGGAACCCCCGCCACGTCATACCGGATCTTGAAGAGCGACCCGTCGGTTTCGCGATGCACGACCTCGAGGTCCGAAACGGCCGTCTCGCAGCGCGGGCACCAGTTCACGACGTACCGCCCGCGGTAGATGAGCCCTTGCTCGTAAAGCCTCACGAACACGTGGCGCACGGCGCGCGAGAGGTCTGGATCCATCGTGAATCGCTCCCGCGTCCAGTCGAGGGAGCAGCCGAGCCTTTTCATCTGCGTCTGAATGGTGTCCTTCGCCTCGCGCTTCCAGGCCCACACGCGCTCGACGAATTTCTCCCGGCCGAGCTCCCGGCGGTCGATACCCTGTTTCGCGAGCTGGCGCTCGATCACCATCTGGGTGGCGATGCCCGCATGGTCTGTGCCGGGAACCCAGAGCACCCGCAGCCCGAGCATGCGCTTCCATCGCGCGAGAATGTCTTCGACCGTCCGGCCGTAGGCGTGACCGATGTGCAGTTTTCCCGTGACGTTCGGCGGCGGAATCACCATGACGAAGCGTGGCGAGCCGGGGGCGCCCGAGGGCTGAAAACGACCTTCCGTTTCCCAGACGGAGTACCAGCGCTCCTCGAAAGAGCCGGGTTCGAATGTCTTCGGCAGCTTCCGAGCGGAGTCTTCGGACTCGGTCACAAGAGGGTTTTCAGGCATAAAAAAAGGGGTCGCGGGCCTTTCGTATATCGCAAAAACCGCTGCGCGCCTCTCGATTTTCTTTCCCGTCGCGAAACGCCCCATCTCCGATACCGGCTCGCCTCGAGCTTCCGCCCGAGGCAAGACCCGCGCACTCTACCCCGAGCCCGTCGAGACGACGCGGACCCGCGGGCCGGGATCGCGGGGTCCGTCACGAGGGGGACCGGAGGCGCGGGAGCGGCGGAGTCGCGCGGGGAAAGGGAACGGCCGGGGGGGTTGAAATGCGGTCGGAGATCGGCGGCGGATTCTCAGGCGTTGTCGACGCCTTCCAGGGTACCGGCGCGATGCCGGGTCAGCGACGGATCTTGAGCAGTTCGCTCCATTCCCGGGTGGGGTTCCCGTTTGCGGGCGTGGTCCCGGGTCAGCGATGATTTTCAGCGCGGTCTTGCGCGTCCTTCTATTCGACCCCTGCCTCGAGCTCCTTGATGCGTTGCTTGATGACGAGCTCGGCCATGTCGGGGATGACCTCCCAGGCGATCTCCCGGACGATCCGATCGGAGAGCTTTTCGACGACCCGGGTTGCGAGGCGTTCGATCTGCTCCTCGCTCATGTCGCCTGCGCTTCGAACCGAGGAGAGCATCTGGGTCAGCTCGGGGATGGAAGAGCGTTGCGCGAGCATCTCGATCTCTCCAGGGACCGCGCCGCTCGCGGGTCCGGAGGGGGTCGGTTCCGCGAATCGGCTGTCGTCCGGTTTCCCTGCGGCTTCCGGGTGAGCAATGACCGGCTCCAAATCGCCCGCTTTCGGGTCCCCGCCTGCGGCCGACCAGGCGGGCTCGGTCTCGCGCTCATGCGGTTGCCCGGGAGCCGCCGGAGGGGGAGAGTCGTCGACGTCGAAGAGGACCTCCGCGTCGCGGGCCGAGATCTCCGTCGTCTGCGCCGATGCGGGAGGGGAAGCGCCGAAGTCCGCCTCGCCACGGCCCATCGGGGCGAAAGGCACGAACCGATCTCCGAAGGAGGGCTGCGGTCGATCGGACGTCGTCGAGCGATCGATGGCGGGGAGGGTAAATTCCATCGTCGGCATCTCGTCCGCCCGGGGTTCGAAGTCCGCGCGGGAAATGGCGGCGGTCGACGCCCGATCCGACGCGTCCGACACGGGCGAGGGCGCGGAGTGCTGCGGCTCCTTCGCCAGGAAACCGGCAGGTCCCTGCGCGGCGGCAGAAGGCGCGGCATCTTCACCCAGCCACTGCGGATCGCGCGCCGATTCGACGGAAGGCTCCGGCGCGGCCGACGCGGCGGGCTCGAGCGCCGAGCCGAACCCGAACCGGGGATGCGCCTTCTCGAAAGCCTCGATGGCCGAATCGACGTCGCCGCGCCCGTAGTCCTCCTCGAAGGGGTCCACACCCGCCCGCGAAGGCGGCAGCCGAACCGAGGCGGTGAAGTCCCCCTCCGAAAAACCCTCGTCGAAAGGCGCTTCCTCCGGGGCCGGCGGAGCCGGCGCCGCGGGCGGCTCCGGAAGCGGAGGCACGGCGATCGCGGCGGTCGTCAGCGGCCTGTCGGGGTCGGTCTGCCGACCGTGGCGAGGCCCCTCCAGGAGGGCATCCACCTGGGCCAGCAGTTGATGGGAGTCGAAAGGTTTGGAGACGATGGCGTCGGCGCCGATTCGCTCCGCTCGCTCGCGGTCGAACGGCTCAAAAGTTCCCGACAGAAGCACGACGGGAATCCGCGAGGTCGCAGGGTCCCCTTTGATCGCTTCGCAGACTTCGTATCCGTTTTTTTCCGGCATGACAGCGTCCGCCAGGATCAGGTCGGGCCGGTCCTCGCGGACCCGGTCGAGCGCCCGCTGTCCATTGGAGACGCAGACGAGCTCGTAGTCGCTGTCCGAAAACGTGAGCTCGACGACCTTCTGGATCGTCAGGCTGTCATCGGCCAGCAGGATCTTCTTAGCCATCGATTAAGGGGTTTTCATTCAAAAAGTTACACGGCGTCCGGCAGTCTGTCAATGAAGAAGAGGCTCGGGCCCTGCCGGCGCGGGTTTACGACCCACCCCACACGGCTCCGAGGTATCGGCCGGGGGGGCGGCGGCCGATCGAGTCGGCCAGCGCCCGGGACGCGGCGACGACGCCCGGGAGGGAGACACCGGTTTCGATTCCGAGACCTTCGAGGAGATACAGGAGGTCCTCGGTCGCAACGTTTCCTGCCGCTCCGGGGGCGTAGGGACACCCGCCGATTCCCCCCGCCGCCGAATCGTAAGTCGAAATGCCGCACTGGAGTCCGGCATAGACGTTCGCGAGCGCGGTCCCGCGCGTGTCGTGGAAATGGAGGGCGAGCAGGCCGCGGGAGACCCCGGAATCGTAGACCGTTTCGATGACGTCATACACGCCCG
Organism: Thermoanaerobaculia bacterium; assembly: GCA_038253555.1. Taxonomy (GTDB): domain Bacteria; phylum Acidobacteriota; class Thermoanaerobaculia; order UBA5066; family Gp7-AA6; genus JALYUA01. Next base: position 16,681 of record JBBSGZ010000027.1, on the reverse strand, counting down.
CCGGAGTGGCGACTCCGATCGTGTCGCCGAGCGAGATCTCGTCGACACACAGATCGAGCAACTTGTGCACGACTTCTCGCACGGCCTCCGGAGAGATCGCACCCTCGTAGGGGCATCCGAAGGACGTGGAGACGTAGCCGCGCACACGAATTTTTTCCTCGAGGGCGCGGGCGACGACAGGACGGAACCTTTCGATCGACTCGTCCACTCCCGCCTGGATGTTGTGCTGATTGAAGGTCTCCGACGCGGCGGTGAACACCGCCACTTCCCGGACTCCCGCTTCCATCGCCCGCTCGAGACCTTTCAGGTTCGGAACGAGCGCCGGGTATCGCGTGCCGCTCGCGCGGTGGATCCCGCGGTACACGGCGGCGGTGTCGGCGAGCTGCGGGATCGCTTTCGGGGAGACGAAGGAACCCACCTCGATCGCCTTCAGTCCCGAATCGGTCAGCAGGTCCACGAACCGAACACGCGCTTCGACCGAGAGGGTCTCGGGCTCGTTCTGGAGGCCGTCGCGGGGCCCCACTTCGTAGATCGAAACCCGCTGGGGCAGGAATGGCCGTCGGATCGCATGCTCCTCCCACGGCTCCATGGCCGGGAGGGTACCAAGAAAGTGTCGCGCCGTCAGTTTCGCTTTGCGGTCCGCTCCCGTGGATCTGGCCGGACCCGCCGTCCCCGTCTGACGAGAAAGAGCCCAGGCCGGAATTCCTATTCGATCTCCGCCAGCGCCACACCGGCCTCCACGAGATCCCCTTCGCCATACGCCAGCCGAACCAGGCGGCCGTCCCGTGGAGACCGGATCGCGTGCTCCATTTTCATCGCCTCGAGGATCAGGAGGACCTGTCCCCGGGTCACGGTGTCGCCCTGCGCCACGAGGACGCGGCGGATCCGGCCGGGCATTGGAGAGAGCAGCCCGCCTTCGGCGCCGGCGGTCCGCTCGCGCGCGGCGGCGCGGCCACTCCCGGGCTCGATCCGAAATTCGAACGTCCGGCCCGCGCTCCAGACAAAGACGCGGTCGCCTTCACGGACCGCGCGCACGGGAAAGACCTGGCCTCCATGCTCGACCGCCACGAGGGTGGTTCCGCTCTGTCGCGGCGAGAAAGGCACCATCCGCCCCCCGAGTGAGGCGGCCCCTTCTTCGAGCGCCACGTCGAGGGTCAGTTCGCCGGCCGAGAGCTTCACGCGCCGAGCCTCCACCCGGAAAGCTCGTCCCACGGATCCCGCGATCGCGGGGGCTCGATCACACTCCCGGAGGGAACGGCCGCGTCGTTTCGCGCCGTGAGAGCGGCGGCAATCCAGGCGACGTCCGGCGGCTCGTGGGCCTCGCGAGCGGGAAGACGGCCAATCAGATCGGTCGCATATCGCCCGGAGCGGAAGTCGGGAGAGGCGAGCACGGCGGCGAGAAGCGGAAGGTTCGTCTCGATGCCGAGGACGACCCACTCCGACAGCGCCCTTTTCGCGCGCTCGATGGCGGCGGCCCTGTCCGGGGCGGAGATGACGAGCTTGGCGAGAAGCGGATCGTAATCCACACCCACCGCCGTGCCGGCGCCCACCCCCGCGTCCACGCGTACACCGGGGCCCCCGGGCTCCTCCCAGACCAGGATCCGGCCGGACCTCGGAAGAAATTCGTTGGGGTCCTCGGCGTAGAGGCGCAATTCGATCGCGTGTCCCTGCGGGAGCAACTTCCCCCCTCGCCAGGGGGCGGGAAGCGGCGCACCGAGCGCAATCTCGATCTGGGCGCGCACCAGGTCTAGTCCCAGCGTTTCCTCCGTGATCGGGTGCTCGACCTGGAGCCGGGTGTTCATTTCCAGGAAGTAGAAGTTCTTCCGCTCGTCCAAAAGAAACTCGACAGTGCCCGCCCCGACGTACCCGACAGCGCGCGCCGCCTCGACAGCCGCCCGCCCCATCGCCTCCCGCAGACGCGGGTCGAGCGCGACGCTCGGGGTCTCCTCGATCACCTTCTGGTGTCGCCGCTGCACGCTGCACTCACGCTCGAAGAGATGCACGACGCTGCCATAGCGATCTCCGAATACCTGGAACTCGACGTGGCGCGGAGATTCGAAAAACTTCTCCAGATAAACGTGGTCGTTCGCAAAGGCGGCGAGGGCGACCCGGCGGGTCTCTTCGAGCGCCTGCGGAAGATCCTCCGGCCGGTCGACGCGCGCCATGCCCTTCCCGCCCCCTCCGCCCGATGCCTTCACCAGAAGCGGGAATCCGATCTCGGCGCCTCGTTGGATCAGGTCGTCTTCCCCGGGGTCCTCCGCCGGCGCTCCCGCGTCAGAGCCGGGGACGACGGGAACGCCGGCGGCGCGCATCCGGCGCCGGGCCTGCAGCTTGTCTCCCATCTTCTGGATCGCGTCCGAGGGCGGCCCGATCCAGAGGAGTCCGGCGTCGTTCACGGCGCGGGCAAAGTCCGCGTTCTCGGACAGAAATCCGTACCCCGGGTGGATCGCCGACGCTTCCGAGGACGCCGCAGCCGCGAGGAGCCGGGGAATCGACAGGTAGGTCTCGGCCGGCCCGCCCGGCCCGAGGTCCACCGACCGGCCCATGTGGCTCACGTGAAACGCTCCCGCATCCGAGCTGGCGAAGACACCAACCGGCTCGATTCCCATTTCGCGCGCGGTTCGCGCCACGCGGACGGCGATCTCGCCCCGGTTGGCGATCAGCAGTCGGCGAGGCAGAGGATCCATTGCTCGATTCTAAGTCCCGGGCGACAGCGGGTCGCGAGCGGCCGCTCTCGGCTAAGCTACGCCATCGTCAGGAGGCCACGTGTCCGTAGAAGGCGGCATCCAGGGAACGCAGCACAAAATCGTCTGCCCGAATTGCGGAAAAATTTTCACGGCGTGGCGGCCCGACACGGAGCCGGGCGTCAAGGTGAAATGCTACTGGTGCAAGACCGAAGTCGAGGACGAAGCCGCGAGGCGCGTCCGAACGCCCGCAACGCTGGCTCCGCCTGCGACGCCCGCCCCGGCGGCCGCCGGTCCGGTCCCGACCGAGCCCGCCGCCTCGCCGGAAGCGGTGACAGCGCCCGCGCCGGTCGAGAACTGAACCTGGCTAGTTCCTGACCCACGAGGGGCGGCGCTTCTCCAGAAACGCGCTCAACCCCTCCCGGGCCTCCGCCGACGCGCGCCGCTCCGCGATCGTCCGCACCGTCAACGGCATCGCTTCCTCGGGCCCGAGTCCCGTTACCTGCTCGATCAGTTTCTTGGCGGCGCCGATGGCCTCCGGCGCGGACGTTGCGAGCGAAGCGACCCGGCGCGCCGCCGCCGCCTCGAGCTCGCCCGAGGGCACGACCTGGTGGACGAGACCGATCCGGAACGCCTCGGCAGCGTCGAAGCGATCCCCGGTCAGGAACAGATCCCGCGCCTGACGGGGACCGATCGCGCGGAGCACGTAGGGAGAGATGACGGAGGGAAGGATCCCGAGCTTGACCTCCGCGAGAGAGAAAACGCTGCCCTCGGCCGCGATCGCGATGTCTGCCGCGGCGACCAGTCCGACCCCGCCTCCGATCGCCGCGCCATGAACGAGCGCGATCACGGGCAACGGGCACGCGTCGATCGCTCTCAGCATCCGGGCCATCTTCGCCGCGTCCAGCTCGTTTTCCTCGCGCGAATACGTTCCGGCACGGCGCATCCACTGAATGTCGGCGCCGGCACAGAAGGACGGGCCGTCGCCCGACAGAACCACGACCCGGGTCTCCGGGTCGGCGGCGAAATCGAAGAACACGCGAGTGAGCTCCGCGATCAGGCCGTCGTCGAAGGCATTGCGAACCTCCGGCCGCGCGAGGATGACGCGCGTGACCGGGCCTTCTCGAAGGAGGCGCAGGCGCGAAAAGGGGGAGTCGTTCATGGCGCCGGATCGTACCGCGCCCCGCGGGCGGAAGACGCCCGGCTTCGTGCTGGAGCGCGCGTTTCCACCGGGGCCCGGAGGAAAACGCAAGCGAGCGATGGGATCCCCTTCTGAAGGGGTCACAGTGAGGGGCGGTCTCTCGCACAAGCCCTGTCAGCCCTGAGGCGCCACCCATCACCCCGACCCTCTCCCCCCGCGCGCGGGGAGAGGGAGGGGGACGTCAATCTGCCGGCGTCCCCAGGCTTCCCGCGTCGATCTCCCCCGCGACGTCCAGAGGCACTCGGACGTCGTGCCCCGCAACTCGCACGGTCAACATCCCTCGGAGGCGCGCGTCCACTGTCCCTCCGCCGACAAAGGCGGTTCCGGCGGCGGCGATCAGCTGCGCGTGGTCGATCTCGATCGGAAAGTCCAAACGCGTCGTTCCCCTCCGGGCGACCATCGCGCGCGTCGCGCCGCGCCCGACCGGACGGCCTTCCGCTTCGATCCGGTATTCGGACTGGGCGATCTGAAGCGGAAAAGCGAAGGGGTTCGTGACGCGCACGCGGGCCACGCCGCGGCTCCCGTTCGCCTGCACGGCCGTGAGGTCCACTCCCTCGAACTCGAGAAATTTCGAAATGATGGTTTCGTTCCCGGTGACGGGAACCTCTTCCCACGCGAGCCGGCCCACCCAGTCGACGGGCGTCGCGCCGAGCGTGCCGCGGAGCCGGTAGTCAAAACCGTCCGCGCGAAAGCGCGTCACCCAGTCCGCCGGAATGTCCGCATAGCGGATCGTCGTCCGAAGCGCGAGCGGCGCGCCGGCCCGGGAGATCCGCACGGCGGCCACCGGGATCTCGGCGCGGGATCCGTAGAGAGCCAAGCGGCCCTGGAAATCGCCGGAGGCCTCAACAGCGGGAACGCGCAGGGTCGCCGCGAACGTCTCCCGCCCGGGTTCCACCTCCAGCCCGAGAGGCGAGGCGATGGCGAAGAGCAGACCAAGGGCGAACCGAATCACGCCGGGAAGGCTGCAAGAAGCACACCCGGGGGCGAGCAGAGCGCGGCGGAGAAATGGCGTCGCCATGCTCGACGTCGGCTTCACCCGGGACTACGCCGGTGGCGAATTTTCGGCGCCTTCCTTTCGACTGGCAACGACAGTGACGAATTCACACCGCCTGCCTGGGGCCCCCTCACCCCAACCCTCTCCCCGAGCGCGGGGCGAGGGGGCGGAGCTGCGCTACCACCACGAGGATGGCTAAGCTCGCAGCGGGAGGAGTCTCCTGACCGAAGGGAAGGAGGAGCCTCCCGCTGCGGGAGCCGTAGCGAACGAAGGGACGAGGCGAACGGTCGAGGCCGCATCCGGCCGAGCCGTTCGCCGATGCCTTCGCCGCGCTCGGCGAAGGCACGTCCCGCAGTGAGCGGAGGCGACGGTTGGCGACGCTTTACATTCGAAAGACGCCGAACTCCGTTTCGGGGATTGGCGCGTTGTACGCCGCCGAAAGCGCCAGCGCCAGCGCCGTCCTGGTCTCCGCGGGGTCGATCACCCCGTCGTCCCAGAGGCGGGCGGTCGAGTAGTACGGGTTTCCCTCTTCCTCGTATTTTTCACGCGTCGGCCGCTCGAACTCCGCGACCTCCTCTTCGGACATCGGAGGCTTCTCCGCGCGGCCGAGCTGTTCCTGTTTGACCGTCGAAAGAACGGTGGCGGCCTGGGCTCCTCCCATCACGGAGATCCTCGCGTTCGGCCACATCCAGAGGAACCGCGGCCCGTAGGCCCGGCCGCACATGCCGTAGTTTCCAGCCCCGAACGACCCCCCGATCACGACGGTGAACCGGGGAACGGCCGCGTTGGCGACGGCGTGCACCATTTTCGCGCCGTCCTTGGCGATGCCGCCGCGCTCGTACTCCCGCCCGACCATGAACCCCGTGATGTTCTGGAGGAAGACGAGCGGGACCTTCCTGCGCGCGCAGAGCTCGATGAAGTGCGTCGCTTTCAGGGCAGATTCGGAGAACAGAATTCCGTTGTTCGCGACGATCCCGATTGAGAAACCCGAGAGGCGCGCGAAGCCGCACACGAGGGTCGTCCCGTAACGCGCCTTGAATTCCTGAAAGCGCGAGCCATCGACAAGCCGCGCGATCACCTCGCGCACGTCGTAAGGCTGGCGCACGTCGTCGGGAATGACACCGTAAATCTCCCGTGGGTCGCAGGCCGGGTCCTCCGGCTCCGCGCGCCCGGGGGGAAGGATTTTATCCGACCCGAGGTTCGCGATGATGGCGCGAGCGATCTCCAGGGCGTGGGCATCGTCTTCCGCGAAATGGTCGGCGACTCCCGAAACCCGAGTGTGCACGTCGGCGCCGCCGAGCTCCTCGGCCGTCACTTCCTCTCCCGTCGCGGCCTTCACGAGCGGAGGGCCGGCAAGAAAAATCGTTCCCGTTCCTTTCACGATCACGGCTTCATCCGACATGGCCGGAACGTAGGCGCCCCCCGCCGTGCAGGAGCCCATGACGACGGCGACCTGGGGGATGCGCTTGGAGGACATCCGTGCCTGGTTGTAGAAGATCCGGCCGAAATGCTCGCGGTCGGGAAATACCTCCGCCTGCAGCGGCAGGAAGGCGCCTCCGGAATCCACCAGATAAATGCACGCGAGCCGGTTTTCCTCGGCGATCTCCTGGGCCCGCAGATGCTTCTTGACCGTCATCGGGAAGTAGGTCCCGCCCTTCACGGTCGCGTCATTCGCGATCACCATGACTTCGCGCCCGGAGACCCGCCCGATTCCGGTGACCAGGCCCGCGCCGGGAGCGCCGCCGTCGTACATCCCGTGGGCCGCCAGCGGGGCCACCTCGAGAAACGGCGACCCCTGATCGAGCAGAGCGTCGATGCGGTCGCGCACGAACATCTTGTTCTGTGCGGCGTGCCTCTCGCGGCCGGAGCCCCCGGCCCTCGCTTTCTCGAGCTCCTGGCGGAGCCCGGAGACGAGCGCGGCCATCGCGCGGGAACGTTCCTGAAAATCCGGAGAGGCCGTGTCGAGCTGAGAGACGAGACGGTCCATGGCGACTCAGCCGAAATTGGAAAAACGAATCGTGACTGCCGGGCCTCGCGGGCGCCTGTCGTTACGTTTTCGTTTCACGACTTAGGTTTCACGGCTCCGGGTGGCGACGGCGACTTCGTTCCGGATGAAATCGACGAGGGTCTGCGTGGGAGTGCCGGGCAGGAAAATTTCGCGGATGCCGAGCGCCTTCAACGGCCCGATGTCCTTGTCGGGGATGATCCCCCCCGCGAGGACCAGGATGTCCTCCCCGCCCTGCTCCTTCAGGAGCCGCAGGATCTCCGGAAAAAGCACGTTGTGCGCGCCGGACAGAATCGACAGTCCCACGACATCGACATCCTCCTGGATCGCGGCGGCCGAGATCTGCTCGGGAGTCTGGCGCAGGCCCGAGTAGATGACCTCCATCCCCGAGTCGCGCAAAGCCCGGGCGATGATCTTCGCGCCCCGGTCGTGGCCGTCGAGGCCGGGCTTCGCGATCAGGACGCGGATGGGCCTCTCGGGCATATGGGACGCCAGTCTATCAACCGGAGAGGCTGACGGGATCTCCGACGCGCACCCGATGGCCGGACACGGCGCGGATCGCGACGCCGAAGTGTCCCCCGCGAACATGGACGAGGGCCTCCAGCATCGCGGGATCGCCCCGCGCGATCTCCGGCCGGAAACTCGCGAGGAAGCAGTCGTCGGCCGGGCCGGTCACCTCGAGCAGCGTGTCTCCGATGCGGAGATGCTGCCCGACCCAGCGGTCTTCCTCGAAAGCCTTACCGCCCGGAATGTCGATCACGAGATTCGCTCGGACGCGGATCGGCTCGAGCGGACATCCATAAGTGCGCTCCGCCAGCCGCAGCGTCGGGCGCGAGACAAGGCGCAGGGGAGCGCCCTCCGGCGCGGGAGGCCGGGCGCGCAGGACGATCTCGCGGCCGAGCGTGCGGGAAAGCTCTTCGATCCACCGCGAATCCGTCAGGGGACACTCGCCTCCTCCCGGTTCCCGCACGCGAGTCCAGGCATCGAGGTTTTCGATGACGAGGTCGTCGGCATAACGCGCGCCATAGAAGAGCAACAGAGGCGCATCGACCGTCGAGAGCGCGGCTCCGGTCAGACCGTCGCAGAGATCGTAGGCTCGATCCCCCAGCAGACCCGGGCCGCCCACCGGCGCGACGTTGGGAGCCTCACCGCCGAGGGGCTCGATCGGGAATCGCTGAAGCGCGGTCAGGCTGCCGACGACCTCCGCGAGCTCCATGGTCAGGACGATAGCGGAAAGGGACACGAGCGGGGCTCGAGGGCTTCCGAAGGAACACTGGGGGTGCCCTTATTTTATTCGTATAATATAACTCTTTTCCTAACTACATTCGGCAGGGTGGGACCGCCGCGCGCGGAGCGACCGGCCCGCTTTCGCGCACCCGACGATACGGCCCCCGTCATTCGACGCTCTCCCTCGCCAGCCGCGCCGCCAGTTTCTCCCAGGCGCGGCGCCGGTGAGAGATCTGATCTTTTCCCTCGGGTCCGAGCTCCGCGAACGTGCGCCCGGATCCTTCGGGCTCGAAAATCGTGTCCCAGCCGAACCCCGAGCTGCCGCGCGGCGAAGACGCGATCCGGCCGGCGCATTCGCCTCGCCCGGTCAAAAGGCGTTTCCCGTCGTAGAAGGCGACGACGCAGCAGGCCACGGCCGCGCGATTCTCCCAGGACGCGATCATCCTCGGGATCGCGGCGACTCCCGCCCCGCGCTCGAGCCACTTGACCAGAGCGCCCGGAAATCCCCCCCACGCCGCGATCGAGAGGCCGGAGTCCTCCACGAAAATCGGCCGCGCGAGATGGCCCCACGCCGCGCGCGCCTTTTCCTCGACGATGTCGCCGGGGTCGAGGCCCTGGGGTTCCGGCAGATCGAGAGCGACGCACTCGACGGCGAACCCCATCCGGCGCGCCTCCTCCGCCTTTTCCGCGCGAGAGGTGACGAACACGATCGGCGGCACGGCCGCGATTGTACGAGGGGACGTCATCCCCCGGAGAACGGCCCGTCCCAGGCATCGACCCCGCTTCGATATTCGCCGCGCGCGGCGAAGGGAGATCGCCTCTGCGGCCCTCCCTGCCCCGCCCTTACAATCTTCCCAATGGCCCACAACGGATCGGCGTGTCCGCGTTGCGGCATCGCTGTGCCCGAGGAAGCCCGGTTCTGCCCGTCCTGCGGCGCGTCGACGTCGCGCCTGTCCCCGGGACAGGTCCTCGACGGCAAGTACGAAATCCTGGAGAAGACCGGCGAGGGCGGAATGGGCGAGGTCTACAAGGCGCGCCACGTCCATTTAGACGAGATCCGCATCATCAAAGTCACCAAGCCGGACGCGCTCGGCGAGGGTTCCGAGCCGCGCCGGTTCCAGGAGGAGGCCCGCATCGCGAGTCTCATCCGGCACCCGAACGTCGCCGCGTTGTACGACTTCTCACGTCTGCCGGACGGCTCCTTCTACATGGTCTGGGAATTCATCGACGGCATGACGCTCGAGGAGTGGCTTCGACGATACGGTCCCATGCCGGCGCCGAGGACTCTGGAGGTCGCGGCGCAGGTGTTGTCCGGGCTCGAGGAGATCCACGCTCAGGGGATCGTCCACCGGGACCTCGCCCCCGACAACATCATGCTCAAGGAAAACCGGGATGGCCGGCTCCTCGCCAAGATCATCGACCTCGGTATTGCAAAGCGCGTCGCCGCAGAAACACTCCGCATGACTTCGACCGGCATGTTCGTCGGCAAGCTCAAGTACTGCTCCCCCGAACAGGCGGGCTCGCTCCCTCCCGGCCAGGCGGTGGACGGCCGCAGCGATCTCTATTCGTTCGGCATCGTCCTCTACGAGATGCTGACCGGCCGCCCCCCGTTCGAGTCCACCACTCCGGAGGGCTACCTGGGCAAGCATCTGCACGCCTCGCCGCCGCCGCTCGACACGACGCGACTGCCGGCCGAGATGGCCTCGGGCCTGGCCGCGGTCGTGACGCGGGCGCTTCAGAAGCAGCGCGACCGCCGCTTTCGGGACGCGCGGGAGTTCGCGACGGCGCTGGCTGCGCTGGCCCCGCGCTCGTCCGGGGGAGCGGACCTCGAGGCAACCGTCGCGGCCGGAAGAGGAGGCGGGGGAATCGGATGGCTCATCGGAAGCGCCATCGCTCTCGCGGCGGCGGCGGCGGCCTTCGCCTTCGTTCTTTACCGTCCCGGTCCGGACGCGCGCTCGACGCCGGCGTCTCCCAGCCCGGTACCGGTCCTCTCCCGCCGTCCGACACCGGCGCCCTCACCCGACGAACTGATCGTGCAGCCCCGCATCCTGGAAGAGGCGACGCCGAGGGCCCGGCCGGCTCCGACCGTTCCCCCGCGCGCGGTCGCACCGACTGCCCCTCCCCTGCCGCCCGCTTCTCCCACCGAGGCGCCGACCGCTCCGTCTTCTGAGTCCGCGGCGCTGGAGCTTCCCGGCGTGGGCGAGTTAAATGAGAAGAAGATGCGGCGGATACTTCAGGACTGAAACGGGCGGCCCATCGACCGGCGGGCGTACCAGGCCGTTCGCGTGGCCTACGTCGCCAACCAGTGGGTCAGGAAGAACCCCGAGGACGCGCTTTCGTCGGAGATCCGACAGACGTTGCCGAGGACGCTTCGCGAGGACTCGGACGCGCTGTGGAACGAGTCGCGGCCGAAACTGTCCGTCGAGCTCGCCCGCGCCTACCTGCAGCTCGCCTTCGCGCCACGCGATACGGAGATCGAGCGGCGCGTTTACGAGGTCCAGGAGCGTTTCCCCCAGGGCGGCCGCAGGAAGCGTCTTCAAAAGGAGTAGAGAGCCGGACGCTCCTCAGACCCTTTCCCCCCGCCCTGGGACGATTCCCAGCGTTTCCTCGGGAGAGACGGCTGCGATCACCTTATACATCGGCACCTGGCCGGAGAGCCCCTTCAGGGAGAACTGGCCCATCTGCGCGACCCGAAAGAGGGTTCGCGTCGCCTCGTAGGTGGCCGGGCCGATGCAGATCTCGCCCGCGCCGGCGACGAATTCCTCCATGCGGGCAGCGACGTTGACCGCGTTTCCGATGACGGTGTAATCGACGCGACGCGCCGATCCGATTTCGCCGACGATCGCCTCGCCCGTGTTCAAGGCAATGCGGACCTGGATGGGAGGCTCTCCATTCGCGGCGCGCCTGGCATTCCATTCCGCCACGCCCGCCCGCATCTTGAGGGCCGCCGTGATCGCGCGGGCGGCGTGATCCGGCTGGTCGATCGGAGCCCCGAAGAACGCCATCACGGCATCGCCGATGAATTTGTCGATGGTCCCATCCTGGGAAAAGATCGCGTCCGAGCAGAGAGTGAAGAACTCGGTCAGCAGCGCCGCGAGCTGGTCCGGCCCCATCTTTTCGGACCAGGACGTGAAGCCCACGAGGTCCGCGAAGAGGATGGTGACCGTCTTCGTTCTTGCGATCTTGAATGAGCCTGTCGCCGACGCGTCGGCGATGATTTCCTCGACGACCTGCGGCGAGTGATAGCGCTCGAGCCGGCCGCGGATCCGCTTCTCCTCCGCCACGTGCTCGTGCAGCCGCGCCCGTTCGATGGCCACGGCGGCAAAGTTCGCCAGGGCCGTCAGCAGGTCCAGGTCCTTCTCCGTGAAAGTGCCCACATGGATCGGCGAGTCGACGTGAATCACGCCGATGACGGACTCGCGGTTCCAGAGCGGGGCGCACATCGCGGAGCGGATCTGCTGCATCCGGATCGACATGCCCGCCTCGAAGCGTTCGTCCGCCTGCGCGTCAGATGTGAGCACGGCGACCTTCTGCCGAACCACCATGTCGATGATCGTCCGCGAGTAGGGCGCGGAGCCGTCCATCGTCAGCCGGCTGGAAGACTTCATGCGCGTGACCCGCAGCTTGAGAACCCCGTTCTCTTCGAGAAGCAGGAAGCCGCGGTCGACCGGAAGGTACTCGAAAATCAGGTCCATGACCTTGTCGAGAACCGTCTCCACGTCGTCCGCCGAGATCAGCGTCTTCGCCACCTGAACCAGGATCTCGAAAACCTTGTTTTTATACGCGACGTCGAGCACCGCGCGCTTCTTGTGGTCCGTCGACTCGGGCAGCATCTCGGGCGATTTTTCGAGACCGAAATCCAGGTTGAACTCCGAAATCGGCCGGATGCACGTCGATGTCGAATCAAACGAACGCTTTCCGGAGGAGGTTGCCGCCGCGATCTCCTGACGCAGCCGGAGCTGGAATGTCCCGATGGACAGCTGATCGCCATCGACCACGACGGAGCGCGGCACGAGACGCTCGTTGACCTTCACGCCGTTGGTCGACTGGTTGTCGTAGACGACCCAGCCCTCGGGCTCGCGCTTCAAAAGCGCGTGGCGCCGCGACACTGAAAAGTCGTTCAAAACGATGTCGTTCTCGTTCGACCGGCCGATCGACGCCTCGTTTTTCGCGAGGTTGAAGACCTGCGGTCGACCCTCGGTTTCGTAGAGCACCTGCATCATGGGGGTTCCGGAATTATAAGGAGTTCCGCCTCTGGAAGTTCGTCGCGGACTCCGGCCGGGCGACCGCCGCGGTCCGACGAGGAAAAGGTGGATCGACCCTCACCTCGCCAGGGTGAACACGATCCGCACCGTCTTGTGCGCTGGAACCGCGCCCGAGCGCCCCCGCGCGGGCCGGTACTGCCAGCGCCGCACGGCCTCCGAGGCGGCCTCGGAAAGACCGAGGGGAAGGCCCCGCAGCACCTGCACGTCCTCCACGCGCCCGGTCTGGCCGATTTGCGCATCCAGGACGACGGTCCCCTCGACGCCGGCCCTCCTCGCGACTTCCGGATAAACCGGGTTGACCTTGGAAAGAAGCTCCGGTGGCTGCAGCGGCTGATCGGACGTCTCCTCCCCTTCCGGCCCCGAAGGCACCTCTTCGGAGGGCTCCGAGCGCGTGGCCGCCGCGGCGGACACGTTGTTGACGGTGATGTTCTTCAACTCCCGCGAGGCAACCGGGGCAATCGCCGGGCTTTTCGGATCGGGGGGCACGAGGTCGACGGCGGAGGATTCGACAAAGGCGAGCCCCGCTTCGGAGGACCGGAACGCGTAGTAGTCATGGTCGACCGCATAAATCGATATCGCCGAGCCGCGGTTCAAACGTCCGGCGCGCGGAGCGAAGGGGAAGGGCGCGAGCCGGACCGCCGCGTCTTCCGCGACGACGCCGAAAACGGGAGAAAACGTCAGGATCTTCGCGGCTCTCCGCTCCCGCGCGTCCCGGTCCGCATCCCGCTCGATCGACTCGGCCGACAGGAAACCCGTCATGCCCTTCGAGGTTTTCGCCTCGATCCACGGGCCGCGGTCCGACACGACCGTGATTCGGGCGCCCCGAGGCAGGACGCCGACCGCCGTCGAGTCGACGGAAGCCTCGCGTCGGAGCTCGGCACCCTCCACAGTCACCGTCCCCGGCGCGGAATCGCCCTGGCGCGCCGCGTGCTGCCGCCGCGGCCTCGCGACGATGATCAGCGCGGCCAGCGCGATGAGCAGCGCCGCCGCCCCCATGACGAGCCCTGCGGGGCGCGACCAGCGCTCCGCCATCCCCGCGCCGCCCCGGTTCTCTCCGTTCAGGCGGACGCCCCGAGAAGCTCGACGAGCAGCGCTTTCTGCGCGTGCAGCCGGTTCTCCGCCTGGTCGAACACCGCCGATCGCGGCGAGTCGATCACCTCCGCGTCCACTTCCTCGCCGCGATGCGCGGGAAGGCAGTGGAGGAAGATCGCGTCCGCGGCCGCCATCGAGAAAGCGCGCGCCGTGACCCGGTAGCCGTCGAACTGGCGCGCCCGCTCAGCGGCCTCGCCCTCCTGGCCCATGGAAGCCCAGACGTCCGTGTAGACCGCCCGGGCGCCCTGCAGTCCGTCCTCGAGCCGGTCCGTCACGACGATCTCTCCTCCCGTCTTCGCCGCGGTCGCGCGCGCCATGGAGACGATACGCGCGGCGGGCTCGAAGCCGCGGGGGGTCACCACGGCGATACGCGCGCCGAGCTTGGCGCCGGTCAACAGCAGGCTGTGCGCCACGTTGTTGCCGTCGCCGATGTAACACAGAGGAAATCCGCGTGTCCCGCCGAAGCGCTCCCGGACGGTCAGGAAGTCGGCGAGAGCCTGGCACGGGTGCAGCAGGTCGGAGAGGCCGTTGATCACCGGGACGGTGGCATTTTCCGCGAGTCCCTCCACGGTCGCCTGGGCGTAGGTCCGCGCCATGATGCCGTCGGCATATCGGGAGAGAACCCGCGCGGTGTCGGCAATGGGCTCGCCGCGCCCGAGCTGGAGATCGCGGGAGGACAGAAACATCCCGAGGCCTCCGAGCTGGAACATCCCCGCCTCGAACGACACCCGCGTGCGGGTCGAGGATTTTTCGAAGATCATCGCGAGGGACTTGCCCGCAAGGGCGGCGCGGTAATTTCCGGGCGCCTTTTTCATCTTCCCGGCGAGATCCAGGATCCCCTCGATTTCAGCGGGCGCCCAGTCGTTCTCGTTGATGTAATCGCGTTTCTCTCTCATGACCTCTTTCCCCGAATCAGTGTTCCCGTCTTTCCGTCCAGGGCGTCCGGCAGCGTTTCCGCCCGCGCGATGAGCACTTCCCGTCCCCCGGCCTCGATGTACCGGATGGCCGCATCGATCTTCGGTCCCATGCTGCCGGGCGGGAATTGTCCCTCGGCGAGCAGGCGGCGCGCCAGCGCAACGTCCATCTCCTCGAGCGGCTCGGCGGTCGACTTGCCGAAATCGCGCGACACACGGTCGACTCCGGTCAGGATGATGAAGAGATCCGCGGACAGGCTCGCCGCGAGCATGGCGGCGGAATAGTCCTTGTCGATCACGGCCTCGACGCCCCGCACTTCCCCCTCGGCCGAGACGACGACCGGAATCCCGCCCCCGCCCGCAGCGATCACGACGTATCCGCGGTTGATCAGCGAGGCGGCGACGTCCACGCCGCGAATCGAGACCGGCTTCGGCGACGCGACCACCTTCCGCCACCCGCGTCCGGCGTCCTCGACCATCGTCCAGCCGTCGTTCTCCTCGTGCGCGGCCGCGCGCTCGCGCGTGAAGAACGGGCCGATCGGCTTGGACGGTCTCAGAAAGGCCGCATCCGCCGCGTCGACCGCGACCGACGTCACGAGAGTCGCCACTTCCTTTCGAAACCCGGCGCGGAGGAGCTCGTTGGCGAAGGCGAGCTCCAGCAGGAACCCGATCGAACCCTGCGTCTGGCCCACACAGACGTCCAAGGACTGCGCGGGAATCCGATCCGCGGCGCAGTCCGCCTGGATCAGGAGATTGCCGACCTGCGGGCCGTTGCCGTGGACCACGATGAGCTCGTAGCCCCGCGCCAGAATCGGGAGGAGATGCCGGACCGCTTCGCGCGCGCGAGCGAGCTGCTCGGCGGTCGTCCCCGAATCCTCTGGCCGAAGCAGAGCGTTTCCGCCGAACGCCACGACAGCCAGCGGGCGGACGAAGGAAAAGAACCGGGACGTCATGCCGGGGACGGGGTCACACGTCCTCCCGGACCAGCGGCATGGCCATGCAGCGCGGCCCGCCCCGGGCGCGGGAGAGCTCGTGAGCGGCCAGACGGATCACCGCCTTCTTCCCGGACTCGAGCTCGGAACGCCCGAGGAGCAGGTCCGCCTCGTCGATGACCGCGTAACCGGCCCGAGCGAGCTCCTCGACGGTTTTCACGTTCCTGTCGTAGAGAAGGATGACCCCGGGCGCCACCGCGAACGCGTTCGCCCCGTCCGTCCATTGCTCGCGCCGTTCGGCTATCGGATCCTCGCCGCCGCATCGAACCGGCTTCAAGTCGATCTTCGAAGTCTTGAGCGCCGAGAGCAGGTCCTTCTCGGAGGTCCAGGTCACCTCGCGTCTGGTCAGGTCGCACTCGTACACGTCGGCTTCTTCCGCTCCGCCGGGGCAGATCATTGGCCCGTACAGCAGGCACTCATTCTCCGAAATCATCGTGAAGACCGTGTCGAGGTGCATGTAGGAGCGCGCGGGCGGCACCGCCACGACGAAGATGCGCTTGATGGGGGATTTCTTCGCCTTGAGAGTTTCGGTGAGGCGCTCGATGGTCGTTTTCTCCGTCCGTTCGGAATAGCCGATCGCCAGCACGTCCTCCCGGAGCACGAGCACGTCGCCGCCTTCGAGGGTCGGCCGCATCCGCGCATAGGAAGTGGCGGGACCGTAGTCCGCGGAAAACTCCTCGAACCAGAAGATCCCGTCTGGGCGCGCGAATCGGGGGTGGTACTGAAAAACGTAGCCGGACAGTAGCGGTTCCCGAAGCCGGGCCGCGGTGGCCATCGAAGCGCGGATCGCCCGGTCCCCCACAACGACGAGAGGGTCCCGCTGAAAGAACCAGTTCGGAATCGGCGGAAGCCAGTAGAGGTCGGAAGAGGAGACGGCCACGTCCCTCTCCGGCTTTTCGAAGCCCGTCACCAGCGCCGACGCGAGCGCGGCCGGGGCGAGGTCGCGGAGACGGTAATCCATGTCGGGCCCCCAGCCCAGATTGGCACCGAGATCGGCGAGGACCGCGTCGCGGTGCTCCGGCACGCCGAGGACCTGGGCGAGGAGGGTCTGAGCGTCGAGGACTTCCTCCGCGACGAACCCCAACACCTGCTGAAACCGGCGGTGCTCCTCGCGCGCGCGGGCGCCGTACAGGATGTCGTCGAAAAGAAGCTCCTCCATCATCGCCGGGATCATCCGATCGATTTCGGGCCCGGGCAGGTGCACCAGGACGGAAGAGAGCCGTCCGATTTCCGACGTGACGCGAAGCATGGGAGGAAGCTATCAGTACCGTCGCCTCCGCTCACTGCGGGACCTGCGGTCGCCTGCG
>JBBSGZ010000026.1:0-34777 GCA_038253555.1 Thermoanaerobaculia bacterium | reverse complement strand
GATCGCCGTCGCTAAGGCGCGCATGTCCGACATCGTCCGCTTCTGCTTGCCGCGCTGCACCGCATTCAACAGATTCGGAATCGCGATCGCCGCCAGGATGCCGATGATCGCGATGACGATCAGCAGCTCGATCAGGGTAAAACCAGACTCCCGCTTCTTCATGGATGCTCCTGTTCTTTTTTCAGACCTTGTTGCGTTGCCTGTAGAAGAGCAAGCGCGGGGCCACAGGGCGTTCGAACCTAAGTCGTTTAGTTAGAAGGATTGGGCATGGACTGGCGGCCGGGTCCCGTCGCAAACTGTCAGCGCCCCGGCTCCGGTGGTGACATTTTTTGCGGGGTGAAGGCGAACTCTTCCAGGACCTCATCGAAGAGGAGAACGCCGTTCAGGTAGTCCCGAAGGTAGATCCTTTCGTCGTTTCCGTGGCGGCGCGACATGTCGGTGATGTTCATGGGGATCGGGGAATACCCGTAGGCGGCGAAATTCTCGCGCCGGAAGTGGTTCGACGTCGTCGCCCCCCCGAACATCGGCATCGGGCCGAAGGGGGTTCCCGGATAGCGGTCGGCGGTCACCCGAAGAAGCAGCCGCGTGAAGGGAGTCGGGTACGGGCTCGCGATGGTGGCGCCGCTCGAAAAATCGGTCACGATCTCGATCCCGCGGTCCCGCGCCTCGCGCTTCATCGACTCGAGGTACGGGTCCGGCGCGATCCCGGGAGGGGTCGAGACCACGACGTATTCGCGCATGCGCGGGGGCCGGGTCGCGGGGTACGGGTAGATCTCCGACCAGTGCACACGGGACTCGAGAAAACTGCCGTACCGGTCCGGAAGCATCGCGAGCTCCTTCGGGTCGCGCCGCACGCGATCCAGGTGCCGCAGCGGGTCCGTGTACGGATGGGACAGGTGATTGGCCAGGATCTGAAAGGCTTCCTCCACGTGGGGGTGCGCGGCGACGGGCTCGCCGGGCAATCTCGCCCAGCTCTTCGCCAGCTGATCGAGCGGATCCCTGGAGGATGCCTGGAACTGCAGGAGCCCGTAGCCGGCCTGCACCGTTTCCAGGCCCCAGTACCGCACGTCCCGCAGAATCATCTCGTTCGTGCCGCCCTCGTTCAAGACCGCCGCGACACCCGAGAACCAGTCGCGCCGATTCTCCAGGAGCCACCGGCTTCCCCACTTCTGCCCGCCCTCCTCGTCGGCCTCTCCCAGAAAAAGGATGTCGGATTCCGGCACGATCCCGTGCCGTTTCAGATGCCGGATCGCGAGAGCCTGGACGAGTCCGAGAGACTTCATGTCGAAGGTCCCGCGGCCATAGAGGAACCCCTGCTGGATCTTTCCCTCGAAGGGCTGGGCGTCTTTCCACCCGGACGGGTACACGTCGGCGACGTCCACGTGATTCAACAGGAGGAGGGCGCCCTCGCGGCTCTTACCCGGCAGGCGCGCCAGGATGTTGCACCGCCCCGGGGCCGGGCACACGATCTCGGTGGCAATGTCGTCGCATTCGAAGAAGCGGCGCAGGAACTCGACACCCTCCCGCTCCCCCTTGTCCGCCGTCGTCTCGATTCGAATGTAATCGCGGAGAAGGCGGACGGGTTCCTCCCGCAGCCATTCCTCGGCGGGGCGCTTCAAATCCGCCGCCACGGCGCGGGTGAGGGCGGGCGGCGCGCTCTTTCGGCACGCCGGACCGGCGACGGTCGCCGCCGCCGCGCCGGCGAAGAGCACGGCCAGAAACCGGCGAGCCTTCATGCCCCTTCCTTTCTCCGGCGGGAAAGCGCGAAGACCGCCCCGATCCCCATGAGGAAGAGCGGAGGGCCCCATCGGGAGGCCTCCCATCCCGGAAGTCGTTCCTGCCAGTCGAGGCGATGCGCGCCCGCGGGGACGCGAACCGCCGAAAACGCGACGTCCGCCGGAAATACGTCCACGGGCCGCCCGTCCACGGAGACAGTGCGAAAAGGGAAGAAGCCCCGGACGACGAAGAGCCAGGCGGGGTCGGAGGACTGCGTATCGACGGTCAGCCTCTCCGGAGTGTTTTCCAGGATCCGAACGGATCCCGGGCGGGCCCTCCCTCTTCCCGTCCGTCCCGCCTCGACCACGATTTCCCCCGGCGCCAGCCGTCCGAGAACCGGAAGTACCGAAACGCCGCTGTCGGCTTCGAACCACGCCTCTGCCAGCCGCACCATCGGATACGGGCGGTCGTGCTCGTCCCACAACTGAAGCGAGTCTCCGCCGACCGGCCGGTACCCCGCAAACGCCCGCTGGTCGCGATACCGGATGGCCCACCGGAGGCCCAGGCCCCCCCAGAAATTCGTCGAGTCCGCGTAACTGGCAGCGATCGCCGCCGTCTGCCGGAGGGTTTCCAGCCGGGAGAGGTCTCCCCCGTCGAAGTCGTAGTTCAGAATCGTGCCCCGCCCCCACAGGCTGTGCGCGTAGAGGTCCCAGTTGCGCCGGTAGTTCGGGTCGACAGCGGAATTCGCGGCCTCGATGTCGGACGGCTTCTGATACGCCGCCTCGCTCAGGGTCGCGAACATCCGTCCCGGGTCCCGCTTCGAGAGCCACCGGTCGAAAGGGGTGGGCGCCAGGAGGTCTTCCTGTCGGGTGGTGAGCGCGATGCGCCGCGTGCCCAGGATCGGGACGGCCGTGAGGAGGAGCAACGCGGCGGCGAGGCCCGCCCGAGGACGCCGCGCCGCTTCGAGACCGATCAGAGTCGCCATCCAGAGCAGCCCGCCTTCCGCCAGCGCGGCCGGAATGTGCGCGGCGGCGACCGGCGCGAACCGGCTCTCGGCGCCGACGGCGGCCGCCGCCAGCCGTCCGGTTGCGGCGGGCGACAGGGCCGCTCCTCCGGCGGCCAGGGCGAGGCCCGCTCCCACACCGAGGACCCAGCGCCCGGCGCGAGCGCCCGCGCGATACTCGTCGAAAGCGGCGGCCGCCAGGACCGCGAGCGCCAGGACGATCCCGACGGCGAACTTCTCCGGATACCGGAGCGGCAGCGGCGAAGCGACCTGATTCCATCGCGCCGGCCAGAGGCTCGGGGGGACGGCGATCGCCAGCGTCACGACCACCAGAGCCTTCGCGAATCGGACACCCGGCTTTTTCGAACGGCGCAGCCGGACCAGGGCGATGAACGCGAGGGCGCCGGGGTAGAGGCTGGCGAAGAACCCGATCTGTTTGTTTCGGAAGACGGGCCAGCCCCAGACGAAGTGCGGATCGACCTCCCACGTCTTCCCGAAGGGAAACGGGACGATCAGTTCGAGGAGACGAAACGGCGAGATCGAGTAGAGGAAGACCTCGCCGAGCTTCATGCCGAGCACGCTGCGGTTCGTGAAGGGAATCCAGAGGGCCGCGGCCACGATCTGGGGAGCCGCCAGGAGACCCCCGAGGAAAAGACCCGCCCCAACGGCGGAGAGCCCCGCCTTCTGGCCGGAAAGGTCGGTCTCGAAAGCGAGCCAGAGGGCGCAGCAAAGCAGGACCAGCACCGAGCTGAAGACGTCGCCGATCGAGAACGCGACCCCGAAGAGGACGGAGAGGAGAAGGACGCGCACCGCCCCGCCGCCGCCTCGCCCGAGGGCCCAGAGGAACCACGGGAGGATCGCCATGCCCGGCTGGATGTTCGTGAAGATGACTTCCGAGACCATGACGCCGGAGAGCGCGTACGTGACGGCGCCGATCCACGCGGCCGCGGCCGACATGCCGAGGCCGTGGAGGAGCAGGATCATGCCGGCGCCCGCGATCAGGTGGTGCAGGACGGGATAAATCCGCATGGCGACGGGAAAAGGGAGAACGGAGAGGAGCGGCCGCACGGGGTACAGCGCGCCCGCGTTCGGATTGCCCAGCAGGGGACGTCCGCCGGATATGTCGGAAAACCAGACGGGCACGCGTCCCCGGGACCAGGCGCCGTGGATCGCGTGCTCGACGGGAAGGTGGTAACCGGGCATGTCCCGGCCGGTGAAGTTGCGGTGGCGGAAGAGGGGGTCCGCGTAAACGAGCAGGAGAAGAAGCGCGAAGCCGGAGAGGAGAACCGCGCGAGGAAAGCGCGGAGACGCTCCGGATGTGTCGAGATTCTCCGATTTCACTCAGGCCGCTGAATAAGGGACGCGGGCGCCGTGGTCCGCTCGTTCACTTTGCGTCCGTGGTCAACGGCCGACTCCGTGCGGCATCCCGGCCGCGCCCTGCCTGCGGGAAAATGCCCGGCTGCCGGGCCGTCACCCGCGCTGTCGATTTTTCAGTCACCTTGGTTGAGAGTTAGCATAGAGGATCGAAGAGGAAAGGCCAAGCGAAGCCGCGGCCACACGCGCCGGGGTCGCCCTGTTCGCGGTCGCGGGAGTGGCGGCCGCCGCTCGGCTGTGGCTCCTTCTCGCGCGGCCTCTGTGGCACGACGAGCTCTTCACCGTGTGGGCTTCGAGACTCTCTCTCCCCGCGCTGATCGACGCGCTCCGCCGCGATTCCGGGCCGCCCCTCTTCTACCTTCTCGAAAAACCGTTCGTGTGGCTGGCCGAAACGCTCAGGCTGTCCGACACGCTCGCGCGGGCGCCCTCCTGGATCGCCGCTGCCGCCGTTGGCGCCTGCGGCGCGATGTTCCTTCCGCCCGGGCCGTCGCGCCGCCGATTTGCGCTTCTCTGCGCGGCGGCGCCCCTCCTCCTCCTTTACGGCGCGGAAGCGCGCGCGTATGCGCTGCTCGTTCTGCTCGACCTCGTCGTTTTCCTGCTGCTCCTTCGCGGCGCCGAGACTCCCCGGAGACTTGCGATCGGCGGAGCGGCTGCCGCCGCCGCGCTCGGGACCCATTCGCTGGCGATTCTCTTCCTCGTCGCGGCCGTCGTGGTCGCTATGGCGCGCCGCCGCTGGCGTTCCGTTGCCGCCATCGGCGCCGCCGGCGTCCTCTTCGCGCCGTGGGTTCCCGTGCTCCTTCGACAGCCGCCCGAGGCGACCGCCTGGATTCGCGAATCCCCTCTCGTCTCGGCGGGCGGGTTCCTCTCGGCGCTCGGCGGCGCCGGCCGGCTTCCGCCGAACTTCGGCACGGCGTTGCCATGGGCGCTCGTCCTCGCCGGCGCTCTCGTCGCGTCCGCGGCGGCGGCCTTCACGCTCTTCTCGGGCGACGCGGACGCCCGTGACGCCGCCGCCGTCTCGCTCCTGACGCTGGCCGGCGTGGCGGCGCTGTCGTTCGTCCGCCCGGCCGCGTTTGCGGGACGCACCGAGATGGCGGTCCTCGGCGTATGGCTGTGGGGCGTGGCCGCCGCCGGGGTCCGCAGCCCGCCCGCCCGGAGGTGCGCCGCCGCAGTGCTCGCCGTCAGCGCCCTCTCGGCCGCGCTCCTTCTCTCGTCCGTACCTCCTAGGTCTCCCTACGCGGACGCGGTCGCCGCGCTCGCGCCCCGGCTGCGGGGGGACGACGGGGTCGTCGCCGGGGCCGGGTTCTATCTTCCCGCGCGTCTCTCCGCGGATCGCGGGAACCTCCACGGCACCCTCTCCGGCTATCCCGCCGAAATGGCGCTCCATCCCGGCTGGTTCACGCCCCGCGCGCCGACCGACGCGGACGTCGCGGCTCTCGAGCGGACGATCTCGCAGACTCCGCCCGGCCGGCGGACGTACCTGCTCCTGCACCCCTATCAGGAGAGTCCGGGCCTCGCCCGAATGCTCGCCGCGCACGGGACCGCCCGCGTCGTGGCGAGGATGCCGGACACCGTCTTGATTCTTTTCGTGACGCGGTAGGGTTCAGGCGCCCTTCGCCCTTCCCCTAATCCTTACGCGCGATCGCGAGCAGCGACAGTCCATACGCGGGCGGCGATTTTTCCTCGCGCCGGAGCAGAGGCAGGATGAGAGAGAAGGCGCGAAGCTGCGCGCGCGGGAGGACCCGGCGCTTTAAAAGCCGCCCGTTCAGCCACCAGCCGAAGACCCCCGGACGGTTGAGGAACCGGGAATATTCGAGGGTGAATCCGGCCCGGAGGATTTTGGCCTCGAGGTCCGCTTTTTCGTAACGGCGAAAGTGAAGCAGATGCTCGTCGAGGGTTCCGTAGATCCGCTGGAGGGCGGGAACCAGGAGGGCGAGCCGCCCGCCGGGCTTTAAGAGCGCATGCATGTCCGAGAGGGTCGCCTCGTCCTGCTCGATGTGCTCGAGGACGTTGCAGCACACGATCGTGTCGATCCGGAGGTCCGCGAGCTCCTGGCGCACCGCGGGAGCGAGCGGAAACTCGTAGGAAGCGACCCGAACGCGCGGCTCTCCGCGAAAGACTCCCTTCAGATATTCGACGGCAACCGGATCGAGGTCCGAAGCGACGACGAGCTCCGGAGGGGTGTCGCCGTTTTCCGCGATGTGGCGGGTCAGGTTGCCGAACCCGGCCCCGATCTCAAGAACCCGCCGCCCGAGAGCGCTGCGAAACCGGTCCACGATCCATCGGTTGTAAGGCTCGAGCTTCGCCATCCTCGCCAGCGTCACGTGCCCGACGTTGCTCGCCTCTTCCGTCTCCCGCACGCCGTGCCGCACGATCGTGGCGAGCGCGGAGAAGCCGTCTTTCCATCCGATCTTCTTGCCTTCCTCGTAGGTCCGGCCGTAGTACGAGATCGGCACTTCGTAGATCCGGTAGCCGCGCCGGGCGACCTTCGCCGTGATCTCGGGCTCGATGCCGAACCGTCGCGACTCGATCGAGATCGACTGGATGACCTCGCGGCGGAACATCTTGTAACAGGTCTCCATGTCGGTCAGGTTCAGGTTGGTGAACATGTTCGACGCGAGCGTAAGCATCCGGTTTCCGATCGTGTGCCAGAAGTACAGGACTCGCCGCTCGCCGCCTCCGAGAAACCGCGACCCGTAAACGACGTCCGCATGCCCCTCCTCGATCGGGCGCAGGAGCCTCGGAAGCTCGCGCGGGTCGTACTCGAGGTCGGCATCCTGGACCACGACGACGTCTCCCGTGGCCTTCTGAAAGCCGAGCGCGACCGCGGCGCCCTTTCCCTGGTTCTCGGACTGCAGGAAGACGCGGACCCCGTCCCGGCCATCCATTTCGCGGAGCATGTCGCGAGTCCCGTCTGTCGATCCGTCGTCGACGATCAGGATCTCCTTCTCGAGCGGCACCGCCTGGACCTGCCGCACGAGCTCCCGGATCGTCTTCGATTCGTTGTAGACCGGGATCACGACAGAGAGCTTCATGGGCTCGCCGTTCCTTTCGATGGAAGCTGGTAGAGGTGGATCGAGTAGCCGACGCGTCCGATCAGGCGGCCCCGCTGGGCGAGCTCCCGCCGGAGCCTCTCGAGCGCGCCCGACACCACCGGTACGCCATGATAAGCGTAAAACTCGGGGCCCACCGCCTCCTCGAAGGCGGAAATCGCGACGATCGGCCCGCGGACGACGGGCTCCGCGGCGAACTCGGGAACACCGAGGCGGAAGGGCACGTCGTCGCCGCCAAAATAGACGACGGTGGGCGGCTGCGCTCCCCGCCTCGCAAGCTCCGAGGAGAGTCGTTTGAGATCCAGTCCCCAATCGACGTTCGAGTCGGAGAGGATTCTGCGGCCGCTTTCGGGCCCTCCCGCCAGCGCGTTGAAATAGGAGAGCTCGTGCGGATGAATACGCAGGATCTCGCCGCCGGACAGCAGGGGCAACACCACGAGCGCGGCCGCCGCCGGACGGAATCCGCCGCGCCGCGCGCGGGCCAGCGCCCCCGCCGCCGCCAGCGCCAGAAACGGGTACACCGGGAGCATGTGGCGGATCCCGATGTTGTAGCTGGCTCCCATCGAAGCCAGGAAGAGGACCGCGGGCGGAAGCAGAAAGAGCCGGGCCTCGCGCCGCGCCTCCGGGTCGCGCGCCAGCGCGGTCAAGGCGATCGCGGCGGCCGCCAGGAACGCGAGGGTGCTCTTGAGCAGAAACGCGACGAAGAAGTAGGACGGAAAGCCGTGGATCGACACGCGGCCGAAGAGGAAGTTGACGCCGCCCCCCTCCGCGTTCTGGCGGAACACCGAAGCCAGTCCTCCCGCGTAGTGCCCGAGGGGCGGGCAAATCCGGGCGAGCTTCTCGATTGCGTCGGAGAGCCCGGGCGCGCCGCGGAGGGCCACCATCTCGTGGATCACCTGCCGCTGCTCGGCCGGGTCCATGCGCCACGAGGCCGCCGCGTACACGCCGATGAGAACCGCCAGCGCGATCCCTCCCACCGCGGCGAGCCTTCCGCCGAGTCGGACCGCCTCGCTTCCGGCGCGCGCAGAGCCCCGAAGCGCCAGCAGCCCCTGAAGCAGCAGGATGGGGCCGAGGTAGACCGCGGAAAACTTCGTCGCGAGCGCGAGGCCGAGGACGACGCCCGCGACGGCGATGCGCGCGGGCGTGCGGCTCCGTTGCGCGGCCTCGAAGGCGAGCACCGCGCCGAGGAACGCGAGCGCGGCGCCGAGGTCCGTGTGCACGACGCCCGCGTGCGCGACGAAGTTGGGGTCGAAGGCGAGGAGCGTCACCGCGAACAGGGCGGCGGCGCCACCCCAGCGGGAGTGCGCCGCGGCGTAGACGACGGCGAGGAGCGTCGCGAGGACGAGCAGAAACGGCGCGCGCGCGGCGGCGGCGATCGCGTCCGGCGAAACCGGCCCCTCGAAAAGAAACGAGTGGCCCCACGAGGTGAACGCGAGGCCGAGGGGCACTCGGGCGGGAGGCGCCGCCACGGGCACCGCGAGCAGGCCGAGACCGGCGAGCTCCTTCATGAGCGGGGGATGCTCGATGTTGACGATCGCGGTCCTGGCGAACACCTGCAGGTAGCCGGCCAGGATGTGCACGGGCTCGTCGGCCGAGAGGGAGTCTTCCCGGGTGTGGTCGTGCACCAGGAGCAGCGAGAGGACGGCGGCCAGAGCCGCGGCTGCCGGAAAGAAAAAACGCTTCAACGCGCCGGGCGCCGCTCGAACCGATGGCGCAGAAGGGCCGAGAGCGCCGACGCGCCGTCCCGAAAGCGGATTTTCTTTCCCTCCGCGCGCGAGCGCGCGAAGTAGGAGACGGGCACCTCGAAGAGGCGAAATCCCGCCCGCGCGACCTTGACCGTGATCTCCGCGTCCACCCCGAAACCCCGCTGCTCGAGGTCCAGGACGGGGAGGACCCGGCGGTGGAACGCCTTGTAGCAGGTCGCCATGTCCGTCAGGTTCAGGTCCGTCACGACGTTGGAGATGAGGGTGAGGACGCGGTTCCCGACGGTGTGCCAGAAATTCTGCACGCGATTCTCCGCGCTTCCCCGGAAGCGGGAACCGAACACCACGTCGGCGCGGCCCATCTCGATCGGGCGCAGCAGGCTCGGGTACTCCGCCGGGTCGTATTCGAGGTCCGCGTCCTGGATGATCAGCATCTCGCCCTGGGCCTGCGCCAGCGCCGTCCTCAGCGCGGCGCCTTTCCCCTGGTTCGTTCCGTGAAGAATGACGCGCACGCCGGCGCGGCCGTCCCACCTCGCGAGCAGGTCCCTCGTCCCGTCCGTCGAGCCGTCGTCGACGACGAGGACTTCCTTTTCGACAGGAACGGCGCAGACGAGGCGCAGGACCTCATCGATGGTGCGCGCCTCGTTGTAGACGGGCATCAGAACGGACAATTTCACGGTGTGGAGGAATGATAAGCGGTTGTCGCTGGTCCGTCGTCAGTTATCGGTTCCCCGCGGCGACTTCAGACATCGTCGGCGCGGACTCCCTCGAACCAGCCTCCCGCATAATGAGCGCACATGAAAATTCGCCGCGGCGTGGCGGTCTCGGCCGTCCTGGCAGCGGCCCTTCTCGGGTTTGGGCTGCGCCTGGCGACGCGGACGCAGCTCGCCGCCGGATCCCGCGTGCGCGCGCTCGGTTCCGATGACAATTACCACCTGCGCCGCGCCCGATTCGCCGTGGCGCACTTTCCGCGGACGATCGTCTTCGATCCCCTGATGAACTTTCCCTCGGGAGGGGTTCCCATCTGGCCGCCCCTCTACGACCTCCTGCTGGCGGCGCCGTCGCGGGCGCTGCACGGGTCGGAGGCGGCTCCCGACGCCATCGAACGCGAAGCGGCCTGGGTGCCTCCCGCGCTCGCCGCCGGGACGATCCTCGTCGCCGGCGCGATCGGGGCCGAGCTCTTCGGACCGGCCGGCGCGATCGTGTGCGCTTTTTTTCTCGCGGTGTGCCCGGGTCACATCCTCTGGACCCAGTACGGCCACACCGACCAGCACGCCGGAGAATCCTTCTTCGGCTCGCTCGCGCTG
The DNA here is from genome assembly GCA_038253555.1 of Thermoanaerobaculia bacterium. Lineage (GTDB taxonomy): Bacteria > Acidobacteriota > Thermoanaerobaculia > UBA5066 > Gp7-AA6 > JALYUA01. The sequence goes on along the minus strand of JBBSGZ010000026.1, from coordinate 24,624 downwards.
CTGCTGTTTCTCCGGGCCCGTTCGCCCGGTGAGCGGGACACCCGCAGGGACACCGTTCGCGAGGCGGCGGCGGGCGTGGCGCTGGCGGCGGCCGTGCTCGCGTGGCAGGGCGCGATCTACTGGGGCGCGATCTTCGCCCTGGCGCTCGCGCTCGAAGCGGTCCGCACCCGCGCGAGCATCCTGCGGCCCGCCCTGCTCGTGCTCGCCCTTCCGGCGATTCTCGTCGGTGCGGCGACCGCGTTCTGGCTGGGCCCGTTCCGGCCGCCTCTGACCTACATTTCCTTCGGCTTCTTCCAGCCGCTTTTCCTCGCGGCCCTCGCGGGAGGAACCGTCGCGATCGATACGGCGCTCCGCGCGGCGCGACGTCAGATGGACTGGAGCAACCGGGATGCCCTTCTTCGCGGGCTCGTCGTCGGCGCCGCGGCGGCGGAGCTGCTCCCGAACGCCCCCGCCCTCCTGCTCGGACTGACGCGCGGCGTCGGGTACGTGCTCGGCACGACGAACGAAGTTTCGGGCTCGTCCGGCTACGTGTCTTACCCCCGGGACTGGTTGAAAGGGATCTTCGAGGCGCGCCCGCTGTTCGCCGACGGCCCGGGCCTCGCCTGGAAGGACCTCTCCGCCGCATTCTTCCTGTCTCCGGTCGTCGCGGCGGTGTGGGCGTGGAAGTACGTCCGCGGAGAGAGCCCCGGCCGGCACGCGGCTCTCGGGGTGTGGGCGGCCGTAACGCTTCTGCTCGCGGTCTCGCAGCGGTTGAACGTCTACTACGCCGCGCTTCTCGCCGCCGTCGCCATCGTGGAGGTCGCCCGCTGGGCGAAGCAACGGATCGGGGGGCTCCCCGTCCGGCAGGCGGCGGTCTATCTTCTCGCCGTCCTCCTGCTCGCGCAGCCGATGTTCTTCGGTCTCGTCGAGGAACTGAGGGCGGTCCGGGTGCCGGGCTCGGACCTCTTCGCGACGCTCGAATGGATGCGCCGGGAGCTGCCGCACCCCGTCGGCGCGTACGACTCGCGCCTTCTGGACACCCGGAGCCCCGGGGACTTGACGCGGGTTTCCTCGGTCCTCGCTCCCTGGTCCCTCGGGCACCTCGTTCTGTACAACGCGGAGCTGCCGGTCGTCGCGAACAACTTCGGCTACGGGTTTCTCGACTCGATCCGCTTCTTCCTGGCCCCGACGGAGGCGGAAGCGCTCGCGCTGGCGCGGTCCCGCAAAGCGCGCTGGGTCCTGGCGACGGACCTCGTTCCCCGGATGAATGACTACGCCGAATATCTGGGGCACCGGCCCCTCCTGACCGGCGCCGCCGCCGAGGCCGTCCCGACCGCCGCGTACTTCGAGACGCTGCAATCCCGCCTGTACGACTTCGACGGCGCGGGCGCTCGAATCGGTCCGCAGACCATCGCGCCCCTCGAATCTTTTCGACTGCGATTCCACTCCGCATCCGCCATCCGCCGTGGCGGCCGCTGGATCCCGCGGTGGAAGGTGTTTGAGGTCTTGCCTTGACGGCATCGGGGTCTGCTCCTTCGCGCCCCGATCCTTGCGGACAGATTCTCAGGGGGCGGTTCGGCGGTCGGCGGGGGGGCTTCCGCCAGTTGCGCGGATGGCGGCCTCCATCCTTCTCGCCAGAATCCCTTCGCGGAACTGCCGGCCCTCTTTCGACGGCTCGGGCGCAACGGCCAGGGTGACGACGAAGATCAGCAATCCCCCGGCGACGGCGAGGAGCGCGCGGCGCCGGGCGGGTTCTTCTCCCGAGACGACGGCGGCAAGGGCGGCCGCCGTCGCCGCGAGGGCGACCGCGAGCGCGATAAAAGCGGGGACCCCGGGCTGCGCGGGAGCCAGCCAGCCGTTCTGCAGGAACCACAGAGAGCCCGTGCGCGGCGGCCACGCCAGCGCGAGCGGAAAGTACGGCCACGCCAGAGCCTCGAGAGAATGCACGGCTATCGAGAACGCGGCCGCGCCCGCGAACAGCCAGCGGGACCGGGGGGAATCGAGGGCGCGGGCGGCGGCGAGCGAGAGAAAAAAGAGGATCGGCACGAGGTAACGGCTTCCGAGCGACCAGCCTCCGTGCCAGTTCGGGTAGGCGCACATCGCGACGAAGAAGACGACGCAGCCGGCCAGGCAGAACACCCAGTCCGCGCGCTCTTCACGGCTCCGGCGCCACTTCAGAAAGCCCGGCACCGCCCAGAGCAGAAACGGGGAAAACAGGAAGAGGCCTCGCGCCGGATGAAACAGGAGACCGGCGGCGACCCGCGGGTCCGGCAGACGAAATCCGAACAGGCCCTTTCCGGCGAGCTGTGAGAACTCCGGGAAGGCTTCGCGCGCGGACGACAGAACGAACGGAGAGCCGAAGCAGATCGCGTCATACGCCATCAGAACCGCCAGCGGCAGGACCAGGCCCGCCGCGAAGAGCGCGCCGTTCCGGAACGCCCCCCGCGCGGCCGCCCGGACGAGCAGAAGTCCCGCGAGAAGCGCCACGGGATACTCCGAAATCGCCGCCCAGCCCGCCAGGAATCCGGCCGTCCAGAGGAGAGCCCCCACCCGGCGCGACGCAGCAGAGGCCTCCGCCCTCCGGATCGCCTCGAGAGAGAGAAAAAGGAGGGCGGCGGTCCACGCGTGGCTGAAGAACGAGCGGCCATAGAAGAGCAGCGGCGTGCCGAACGCGAGCGCCGCGACAACGAGGGACGCGGCGGCCGGATCCCTCGCCGCAAGGCGCCGGCGCAGCCGTTCGAACGCCACGCAGCACACCGAGGTGACCACCAGAATGCGAAGGAGAACCCAGATCGGCGCGAACGGCGAGGAGGGTCGCGGCAAGACGGCCCTCAGGGCCCGGTAGACCGGCGTCGCCGCGAGGGCCAGTCCGGGCGCCTTGTTCGAATAGAAATGCCCTTCGGAGATCGACTTGTCCTCCGTCTGTCCGACGACGGGAAGCGCGTCGTCGATCCGGAACGTGCCCGATTCGACCGCGGAGAAAACGGCGGCGTACCGGGACGCTTCGTTGGGGTTGGCGAAAGGGGGAAACTGTCCGGTGAAGCAGACGGAAACCAGGAAAAACGCTCCGACGACGCCAGGTCCCGCGCGGCGCGCGAGGAGCTCGGAGACGGCAGCTCGCATGCTCCCATTATGAGCACGAGCCGCGTCCCGAGCCGCGTCCCGAGCCGCGTCCCGCGCGCAGCGCGGAAAGAAGCGCGGGCGATCCGTATCTGGGCGCGCGCGCCCCACGCGCGCCCAAAATGCGCTCATGGTTCGCCCAAACGAAGATCCAGCCGCGCGCCCCGTCCGTCCGTGATGCCAGAACTCCCCTCTCCCGTAAACTCCTCCCAATGTCGCCGCGCTTCCGTACCGTCTCGACGGCTCTCGGCGTGGCTCTCCTTTTCGCTCTGCCCCTGCTGCCCGAGATGCTGGGCTCCCGGGTGCTCGTTTTTCGCGACGCTCAGATCACGCACTGGCCCTGGCGCCGGGTCGCGATGGCGTCGCTCGACGCCGGCCGCGTCCCTTTCGTGAACCCGTTGGCCTCCGGAGGAGAGCCGCTGCTCGCCAATCCCAACGCGGTGCTTCTCTACCCGACCGTGCTTCTCGAGCGGCTCGTCTCCCCCTCGGCGGCCTTCAACCTCCACTACCTCCTGCACGTGCTCTGGGCGTTTCTGGGCGCGCGGCTCCTGGCGGCGCGGCTCGGAATCTCCCCGGGCGCCGCGCTTTTCGCCGGAGCGGCGTACGCGTTCTCCGGGATGATGCTTTCCTACGGCTCCGCGTTCTTCAACTCGAGCGCCTCGGCGGCATGGCTGCCCTGGTGCGCCGCCGCGGTGCTCGGGGTGACCGCCGCCCGGTCGCCGGCCGAGGTCGCTCGGGCGTCCGCGGCGACGGGCCTTGCCTTCGGGCTTCAGCTTTTGGGCGGCGAGCCCGCGCTCTCTCTGCTCACGGGAATCTTCGCGGCGTTCCTGGCCCTGCTCGAGGTCGCGGGCGCACCCGTCGACAGGCGGGGTTCCCGGTTCCTCGCGCTCGCTGCCGCCGGCGGCGGGGCCGTCCTCGTGGCGGTGGGTTTCTCGGCCGCGCTCCTCCTGCCGCTCAGAGCCGTGTTCGCGCTCACTTATCGCGGCCAGCACCTCTACTCCGAGAAGGCGTTTGGAGCGGCGCCGTTTCTGCCGCTTCGCGTCGTGGAATGGCTTTTCCCGCGATTTGGCGGGGACCCTTCGACGTTCGGCAGCGGGACGAGCTGGATCCACCCCGCGGGCGAGCCGGACCTCGTCTACATCTGGTGCGTTACATTTGGCGTCCTTCCTCTCCTCGCGATCGCCGCGGCGGGCCTTCGAAAAGATTTCTGGGACCGCCGGAAGATCGCGTTCGCGGCCGCCGGGGTCACGACCTGGCTCTTCAGCCTCGGCCTGACCCTGCCGTTCTACCGGATCCTGTTTTCCGTAGGATTTCTGAGGCGGCTTCGGTACCCGATCAAGTTCTACCTCTTGACGACTCTCTGCGTCGCTCTCCTCGCGGGGTTCGCGGCGGACCGCTTCCGCGGCGCACGCGCGCGCCGGGGCGCCGCGGCCCTCTTCGCCGGCGTCCTTCTCCTCTATGCCGCGGCCTTCGCGCTCTCCGCTCCCGGCGGTTGGCTCGATCAACGCGTCTCGCCGCGCCTTCCGGGCGGCCTGCCCGGAGAGGACATGCTCGCCGCCTTTCGCGGGTCCGTGCGCGGCGACGCGGTGTTCGGGTCGGCAGCCGTTCTGCTCCTCGGGCTCATTTTTTTTTCGCGGAAGCCCGCGCGGCCGGGTTTCGCGCTGGCCCTGCTGTGCACCGCGCTGGCTCTCCCGTGGGGGCTTCCGCTCTTCGTGTCGGCGAGCGCAAAAGACGTCGCCCGGCGCCCCGAGCTTCTGACGGCCATCCGCGGCTCCGGCCGGCTCTATGCCTCGCCCGACCTCCCGGCGCCGGACTTCGCGGTGCTGCCGGCGCGCCGGGGTCTTCCGCGCTTCGAGCCGTACGCGCGCGCGCTCGCGCAGGAGCTCCTCCCTTCGACGGGACAGGCCTTCGGCCTCTCTTACATCTTCGACCGGGATCCGGACGGCTCCTATGGCTGGTTCAACCGCCTCTCCGAGGAAGCCGCGCGGGCGTCGACCCCCGCGGAGAGAAGCCGTCTCCTGCGGGTCGCGGGCGCGCGCTGGGCGCTCGCGGCGCCTGAAGAGAAATTTCCGCTCTTCCACCCGGTGACGGGTGTGGTGGTCGCGGGCCGCCACCTCGTCCTGCACGCGGCCGATTCGCCGCTCTCCGAAGTGCGGTGGGCGTCGCGGGCGGTCCGCCGGCCCTCTCTCTCCGCCGCGCTCGAGCTCGTCCGGTCCGAGGCGTTCGATCCGGCAACGGAGATCGTCCTGCCCGGGCCGGCCGGCGGCACCTCGTCCGGCGGCGGAGTCACGGCGGCTCTCTCAGTCGCCACCCTTACGGCGGATCGGGCGTCCGGGGCGGTCGACGCCGCGGCGGCCGGGCACGTGATCTTCTCCCGCACGTACTTCGGCGCCTGGGGAGCGCGGGTGGACGGAGCTCCCGCGCGCGTACTCGTCGCGAACGCGCGGGACCTTGCCGTCGCCGTTCCCGAGGGCCGGCACACGTTCGAGTTCGCCTGGAATCGCGGGCCGTTCCACCGGGGCGTCCTGGCGCAGGGGGCCGCGCTTCTGGTGGCAATTGGCGTCGGCCTCTCGACCGCGCGGCTGCGGTCGAGAACGGGACGCGGAGCCGCGGGAGTTTGAACCGGCCTCGCTGAATCAGAGCCGAATCGCCGCGGAGCTCGCCGTCGCCTCTTCGGCGATCTCCCACAGCTTCGCGGCCGCGACGTCATCCTGCGCGGCGGCGGAGGGCTCGGCCTCCCGGAGCTTGTCGAAGTAGCGCCCGGTCACTCGGGAGAGCTCCGGTGCGGAGGCTAGGCGGACCACCGGCCGGGCGCCGACCTCCGCCGACGGCAGAACGCGCTCGAGGAGCCACCGCGCGGCCGCCGGGGCGGAGCGCCAGATGTTCGTCGCGATGCCGCCCGGATGAACCGCGTTCACGGCGAGCGACGACTCCCTTCGGGCGAGCTCGCGGGTGAAGAGGTTCAACGCCAGCTTCGAGTTCGCATACGCGCGGAAGGTCGCGAATCCCCGCTCGAGCTCGAGGTTGTCCCACACGAGCCGTCCGGACCGGTGGCCGACCGAGCTGACGTTGACGACGCGCGCGGCCGCCGCGGCGCGGAGGGCGGGGAGCAGCCGGCGAGTCAACAGAAACGGGCCAAGAAAGTTGGTGGCCCAGGTGAGCTCGTGCCCGTCGGGAGACAGTTCCCTGCGGCGGGAGGCCATCCCGGCGTTGTTGACGAGAACGTCTAAAGTCGAATGCCTTTCGAGAAGCTCCGCCGCCGCGTGTTCGATCGAGGCGAAAGAAGCCATGTCGACCGTCAGGAGCTCCGCCCGGTCCCCTCTCGTCCGGATCTCGCCGACGACTTCCTCGCCTCGAAAACGGTCGCGAGCGCCGACCACGGCGACCGCGCCCATCCTCGCCGGCGCCCGGGCTGTTTCGAGTCCGATGCCCGACGTGGCGCCGGTGACGAGGACGCTTTTCCCGGTCAGGTCGATCTGCGTGCTCAAGAGCTCCTCCCGGGCCGGTATGGAACGGCGCCTCTGTTAGCATTTTCCTCTAACGAAGGGGATCCCCAGATGTGGCAAACGATCTCGGCGGGACCGGGAGTGTCGCGTCCCGCCCTGCTCCTGACTGTTCTGGCGTTTTTCGCTCCCGGCGGATCTCCAGCCCGACCGCCGGCCGCAGCCGGAGCGCGGACGGCGCCTTTCGTCCCCGCCCGCGTCGTTTCGTTCGGTGCCGACCACCAGCCGGGAGCCCTCGCGGCGGGGGACTTCAACCGCGACGGCAAGCTCGACCTCGTCGTCGGAAGCTCCGGGTCGGACGACCTGATTGTGTTCCTCGGCGACGGGCGCGGCGGGCTCGTTCGCGCCGGAACGTTTGCCGCAGGGCCGCAGCCGACAGAGATCGCGGTTGCCGATTTCGACGGGGACGGCCATCTCGATCTCGCCGTGGCCGATCACGGAATCCCGCTCGTCACGATTCTGCTCGGCGACGGTCGCGGAGGATTCCGGCCGGCTGCGGGCTCTCCTCTCCGGGTCCGAAGCCAGCCGCATCCGCACACGATCGGGGTCTGCGACACCGACCGGGACGGCTTCGCGGATCTCGTCATCGACAGCTGGGGAGAGAACCGATTTACGCTCCTGCGCGGAAATGGAAAAGGCGGCTTTGCGGCTCCCGGGATTTCGATCGAAGCGGGCCGCAAGCCGTACCGCAACCTGCGCCTGGCGGACCTCGACGGGGATGGCCGGTGCGATCTCGTGGCTCCCAATCTGGCGGGAGGGCATGTGACCCTCCTCTTCGGCGACGGTGCGGGACATTTCGCCGGATCCGCCAGGCCGCCGCTCGAGGGCGGGCCCTCTCCTTTTGCCGTAGCCATCGCGGACGTAAACCACGACGGCCGCCCCGACATCCTCGTCGCGAACTATTCGGGTCAGGGCACGGACCCTTCCGGCGACGGGCTCACAGCGCTCGTAAACGAGGGGGGCGGCCGGTTCCGGCTTGGGCCCCGGATCCCGACGGGACGGGCGTCGGGGGACGTCGCGGGCGGCGACATCGACGGAGACGGGTTTGCGGACGCGGCGACCGCCAACCAGATCGACGACACGCTGACGATCGCCTGGGGAGGGCCGGACGGGCTTTCTCCCTCCCGCATCGCGACCGTGCGCGTCGGCGGCCACCCCGCACGCGTCCTGCTGGCGGACTTCAACGGCGATCACAGGGCGGATGCCGTCACGGCCAACCCGGAGGACCACTCCATCTCGATCCTGCTGACGAAGTAAGCGCGGCCTGCTCCCTCTCCCCGCGCCCGGGGAGAGGGCTCGAGTGAGGGGCAGTCTCCCGCTCGAATCTGCGCGCTCGGGGCGTTCGAGACGGCTCGCCCCCCTGACCCCTCCTCTCCCCCCTGCTGGCGCGGGTGGCGAAGGGAGGAGCGCGCCGGCTCGCCTCTGACCGTGGCGCGGAGGCACTTTCGGCGGAGGCGAGTCGGGGCTTTACTCTGTCTGACCCGTCGCGACCGTCCCCCCTCGGCCGGGCAGGGTCGTGCGGACCAGATCGCGCACCGGGATTTCTGCCGGATTCGCCAGCGCTTCCCGCGCGATGTCGCGCAGCGTGGGAAACGCGACGCTGTCCGCCTGCCAGTCGTCGAGGATCCGCTCGAAGAGGGCGCGGCGGGACCGGCCTTCGACCTCCGTGTGGATCGTGTGCACGTCCGTGCCGCCGAGGGCCCGGCGGTAAAAATCCCGCTGTGCGTCCTCCGTCGGGAGGTCGTCCCAGGCGAGGGTCTCGTCGAGCGTCGGAAGCGTCGACGGGATCTCGAGCGTCTCGAAGACGCGGCCGCCGGCGCGCGGGAAAAACGGGGAGCCGCCGCGCGAATTCGAAGTGAAGAGGAGGCCCCGTTCGGACTCGAGGGACAGCGAGGACGCGTTGGCGGTCCAGCCCGGCGCCGCGCTCGACGTCGCCGCCGCTCCGAAGATGCGCCGGTACTCCGCGTGCGCTTTCTCGACGTGCTGCCGTATCTTCTGCTCCGGCCAGCGATCGAGCCCGTCGTGCCACCCGACGTGGTCCCAGCCGTGGACGCCGGTCTCGTGGCCCGCCTCCGCGACCGACCGGATCTCCCGGGCGCAGCGCTCCCCGATCGGCGGCGCGGGCAGGAGGGTCCCGTACAGCATCGTGGGAAATCCGTAGAGGGACGCCGCGCGGCTCCTCCACATCTTCCGCAGGAACCCACGCCGGGTGAACACACGCCGGGCCGCGACTCCCGACCGATCGGGGCCCAGCGTGAAGAAGAACGTGGCGCGAATCGCGCGCCGAGCGAAAATTTCCAGGAGCGCGGGAATGCCGTCCCGCGTCCCGACGAGCGTGTCGCAATCCACCTTCAACGCGACACGCCGGACGAGGGGACCGACGACGGGCGGTAAGGTCAACTCCTCGCCGGGCGCTTGTCGAGGTAAAAGGCGACGGTCCTGCGGATCGCCTCCTCCATCAAGACCCGCGGCTCCCATCCCAGGATGTCCTTCGCCCGCTTCACCGAAGGGACGCGCGTCAGGATGTCCTGGTACCCCTCGCCGTAATACTCGCCCGAAGACACGTCCACGATGGGAGTCTGCCGGGCCTTCTCGCCGAAGTTCGGATGCGCGGCGACCGCCGCAACGAGCGCCTCCGCCAGCTGGCGGACGGAGAGGTCGTTGGCGGGGTTTCCGATGTTGAAGATCCCCCCGTCCGCCACGCCGTTCTGATTCTCGAGGATCCTCATCAGGCAGTCGATCCCGTCCGAGATGTAGGTGAAGGACCGCCGCTGCGTCCCTCCGTCCACGAGCTTGATCGGCTCGCCGTAGAGGATGTTGTGAAGGAACTGCGTGAGCACGCGGCTCGACCCCTCCTTCGGCGAATCGACGTCGTCTAAATGCGGCCCCATCCAGTTGAAGGGACGAAACAGCGTGAACTTGAGCCCCTCCGAGATCCCGTAGGCCCAGATCACGCGATCGAGAAGCTGCTTGGAGCAGGAGTAGATCCACCGCTGCTTGTGGATCGGGCCGTAGACGAGGGTCGACCGCTCCTCGTCAAACTCCGGGTCGGGGCACATCCCGTACACCTCGGACGTCGACGGGAAGACCACCCGCTTCCTGTAGCGGACGGCCTGCTTGACGATGCGCAGGTTCTCTTCGAAGTCGAGCTCGAACACCGCGATCGGGTTCTTCACATAAGTCGCCGGCGTCGCGATCGCCACGAGCGGCAGGACGACGTCGCACTTCTTGACCTGGTATTCGATCCACTCCTTGTTGATCGCGATGTCGCCCTCGAGATAGGTGAAGCGCGAGTGTCCGAGAAACGGCGCGATCTTGTCGCTCCCGATGTCGAGCCCCGAGACTTCCCAGTCGGTCGTGCCGAGGATGCGCTCCGTCAGCGCGTTGCCGATGAACCCGTTGACGCCCAGGATCAGGACCCTCATGGCGCCACCGCTTCCGCTATGAACCGGCTCGCTTCCATCTCGTCCTCTCCCTCCCGCTGCGCAGCCAGGACCTCCACGTACCGGTCGTCGCCGCACGCGACGTACAGGCGGCCCGCTTCGATCCGGATCTGCCCGGGAAAGTTGTCGTGCGCGCCGAGGTTCGGCACCGCCGTTTTCCAGAGTGTCGTCTTCCGCCCGAAGATATCGGTGAATGCTCCCGGCCAGGGGTGAGTGACCGCCCGGACCAGGTCGTGGACCTCTCTGGCGCTGTGAGCCCAGTCGATCCGCCCGTCGGCGGCGGTGCGCCTCGGGAACTTCGTCGCCCGGGACTCGTCCTGCGGGAAACGGGGCGCGCGGCCCGTCTCGAGATCCTGGAGGCGGCGCGTCAACACGGCGACGGCGGCGGCCGTGACTCGCCTCTGAACCTCGAGGGCCGTGTCGTCGGGCCCGATCGGAACGGCCTGCTGGTCCACGATGTCGCCCGCGTCCGCGCGCGATGTCATGACGTGCAGCGTGGCGCCCGTCTCGGTCTCGCCCTTCAGCACGGCCCAGTTCACGGGCGCGCGCCCGCGGAACCGCGGCAGGAGAGAGCCATGGATGTTGAAGGCGCCCCGGGGCGGCAGCCGGACCAGCGCGTCCGGGAGGAGACCCCGGTAGTAGAACGAGAACAGCAGATCCGGGGCGGCCGCTCGCAGGCGCTCCGCGACTTCGGGCGCGCGGGGGTCTTCGACGATCTCCGGTTCGATTCCCCGCGACCGCGCGAGCTCGGCGACGCTCGGAAACCAGTGCGCCTCGTCCGGTTTGTCGGCGTGCGTCGCGACGAAGACCACGTCCCGCCCCGTGTCGAGCAGGGCCTTCAGACACGCGTGTCCGGTATCGGAGTACGCGAAGACGGCGACGCGCGTCAACGCCGGACCGCCGGGGACGCGTCCGCGGCGGACGTCGGGGCCGGCTTCGGACCTGCGCCGGACGGCGCTTCCCCACGAAGACCCCAGGCGCGGCGCACGGAAAACCGCGGACGCCCGCGCACCTGTTCGTAAATGCGGCCGACATATTCGCCGACGATCCCGAGGCCGGCCATGGCGATTCCGAGCAGTGTGAAGAGAATGGCGAACAGCGTGAAGACGCCCTCGACTTCCGCCCCGACGATCAGCCGCCGCGCGAACAGGAAGACGCCGAATGCGATTCCACCGAGCGCGACGAACGTGCCGAGAATCCCGAAGAGCTGGAGCGGCACGGAGGAGAAGCCGGTCATCAGGTCGAAATTGAGGCGGATAAGCCGGTAGAGCGAATAGGCGGACTCGCCGCCGGTCCGGGGCGCGTGCGCGACCTCGATCTCCGTCGGGTTGCGCGCGAAGCTCTGCCCCAGAGCGGGGATGAACGTGGCGGCTTCTTCGGTCCGATTGATCTCGTCGACGACATCGCGCGAATACGCCCGCAGCATGCAGCCGAAATCCGTCAGGCGCATGCGCGTGATCGCGACGGTCACGCGGTTGACGACGAGTGAGGCGAACCGCCGCGGGAACGAGTCCTGCCGCGACACGCGAACGCCGCCGACCACGTCGTAGCCCTCTTCCACCTTCGAGAGCAGCTTCGGAATCTCCTCCGGCGGATTCTGCAGGTCCGCGTCGAGCGTGACGATCACGTCTCCCGTCACGTCGCGGAACCCCGCCAGGATCGCCGGATGCTGCCCGAAGTTGCGCGAGAGCTCCAGAACGCGCACGACGTCCGGACGCCGCGCCGCCCAGGCCTTCAGGATCTCCAGCGAGCGGTCGCGGCTGCCGTCGTCCACGAGCAGGACCTCGTAGGGACCGCCAAGCCCGTCCATCACCGAGAGCGTCCGGCGGAAGAACTCGTCCAGGTTTGCCTGCTCGTTGTAGACGGGGACGACGATCGAGACCTTCATGGCGTGTCGCGGAAAGGGCCCGGAGCGGTTCTCATGGCGGCGGTGCGATCTTAAGCCAGCGGCGGAGCCGGCCGTGAGACCCGGCGTTCGCCCGGAAACCTGAGAACGGCCCCGCGATGAAACCGTCGCTCAGGCTGGCCCGATGCCGGCTCGGGCCGTCAGGCGGCGAAAGTCTTCAGCACGTCCCGGATCGCCTCGATGGCGTCGTCCTGATCGGCGTCCGTCAGGCCGGGGAAGAGCGGCAGCGAGACGATCCGCTCCGAAACGAAGTGCGCCTCGGGATAATCGTCCGGCTTCCATCCAAAGCGGCCGGCGTAATACGAAAACTCGTGGGCGGCCGTGTAATGAAGCCCGGTCCCGATGTTCCGCGCCTTGAGCTCCGCCATGAACCGGTCGCGGTCAATCCTCAACCGGTCAACGTCCACGAGCGGCGTGTAGAGGTGCCAGGCGTGGCGCACCGGGTACGGGACCGGCTTCGGGAGGATGAGTCCGGCCAGGCCATGGAGTGCCTCGTCGTAGCGGCGCGCGAGACGCTCGCGTTCGACCAGGAAACCTTCGAGCTTTTTCAGCTGGTGAAGCCCCAAAGCGGCCTGGATGTCCATCATGTTGTACTTGAAGCCCGGCAGCGCGACGTCGTACCGCGGGCTTCCGGCCTTCGCAAACCTCTTCCACGCCTCGCGGTCCATCCCGTGGAATTTCAGGAGCGCTGCCTTCTCGAAGACAGCCTCGTCCGACGTGACCACCATCCCACCCTCGCCCGTCGTCATGTTCTTGTTCGGGTGAAAGGAAAAGACGGAAGTCGTCGGGAACGATCCGATCCTCCGGCCGCGATACTCCGAGCCGACGCCGTGCGCCGCGTCTTCAAGCACGGCGACTCCGCGCCGGTCCGCCAACTCCAGGATCGGGTCGAGGTCCGCCGCCTGGCCGACGTAGTGCACCGGCAGGATGACTTTCGTCCGCGGGGTGATCTTCCGCTCGATCTCCTCGACGCGGATGTTGAGGGTCGCGCGATCGATGTCGACGAGCACGGGAATGGCGCCGCAGTGCACGATGGTGTTGAGCGTCGCGACGAACGTCATGGGCGTGGTGATGACCTCGTCTCCCGGTCCGACGCCGAGCGCCAGAAGCGCGACGTGGAGCCCGCCCGTCGCCGAAGAGACCGGGACCGCGTAACGCCCGCCGACGTACTCGGCGAACTCCTTCGTGAACCGCTCGACTTTCGGCCCGGTCGTGATCCAGCCTGACTTCAGCGTGTCGATGAGCTCGGCGATCTCTTCCTCCCCGATCGAGGGTCGGGCAAACGGCAGGAAATCCTGGCGCATGACGCGCGATTCTAGCCGCGACCGTGCCGCGCCCCGGAGCGCGGCGGCGGGGCCGTTCGGAGCGAGCGTCTCGCGAAGTACTCCGTCCCGGTCGCGCAGAGCACCACCCAGAACAGACCGAGCAGCGTTCCGGCGACGACATCGGTCAGCCAGTGGGCACCGAGGTAGACGCGGGAGAAATCGACCGCCAGGATGAGAGGGATGGCGGCGAAAATGGCGGCGATCCGGTAGGCCCGCCTTTGAGTCACGTGGAAGACGAGGGCCGCGACGCCGCCGAAGAAGAGCGTGCACATGGTCGCGTGCCCGCTCGGGAAGCTGAACGTCTTCTCCGTCACGAGAGCGGGCCAGAGATCCGGGCGATGCCGGTGAAAGGCGATCTTCATGATCGATTCGAGCGCCCACCCGCCGAGGACGGCGCCGAGGAAGAGGAGCGCGGAGACGCGCCGCCCGTTGAATGCGAGCAGGGCCGACGCGAGCAGCATGGAGGGAACGAGGAACCGGTAATCCCCGAGGTCCGTCACAGCGCGGAGGAACCGCGTGCGGGCGGGGGTCTGCAGCTGCCGCACGGACATCGTCGCCGTCCGGTCGATGCCGAGGGGGCCGGGAAGCTCCGTGACCTCATCCAGCATGAGCGAGAGGAGGAGCACGAGAACCGCGGAGGCGAGAAACCCCACGGTCAGGTAGAGGCCGAGCGTGCCCTCCCGGGTGAACCGTCGCCGCAGAAACGCACGGAGCTTCGACGGGCTTTCGAGCGGCTTTTCGGCCTTCATTCCCTCCACCGCACGCCGCCCTCGGTGCGCCACCGCCGGCTCGGGCTCCAGACGCCTCCGACCGCCGTCTCCGACGTCACCTCGAAGCGAAGGACGTCGCGCCGGTAGTCGTACGGGGCGCCGTCCGCCGCGTGCACCGCGGCGTCGAGCGAGTACACCCCCGGCGCGAGCGCGAGGACGGGGATATCGAGGCGGACCCGCGCCTCCCCCGAGAACGCTTCTCCCTCGAGGCCGTCTAGAGCGGTGTTCGAACCGAACACCGCCTGGCCCGAGACCGTCGAAATGGCGAAGCCGAAGACGAAGTCGCGCAGAGCGGGATCCGATCGCGCGTCCATCTCGATCGCGGCCGGCTCTCCGGACCGGAGCCGCCCCGTCGGCCGATTGCGTCCGTCGAGCACCCGGACGTCCACGATGCGCGCGCGCCCGGAACCGATGGAGCCGGCGGGAGGGGCCGGACCGGGCGCGAGACGCTTTTCCCCTTCGCGCTCGGCGACGCTCTCGCGGTATCGGGCGACCGTCTCCGCCGCGGGGCCGTCGGCCACGAGCCGCCCCCCGTCGAGCCAGATCGCGCGGCCGCAGCGCGCCGCGACGAGAGACAGGTCGTGGGAAACGAGGAGGATGGTCTTGCCAGCTTTTTCGAACTCCGAGAACTTCTCGAGGGACCGGTGGGAGAACGCCTCGTCGCCGACGGCCAGGACCTCGTCGACGAGTAACACGTCCGGGTCGCTGTGCGCGGCGATCGAGAATCCCAGGCGCACCGCCATTCCCGAGGAGTAGGTGCGCAGCGGCGCATCCAGGAACTCCTCGAGCTCCGCGAAACGGACGATGTCGTCGAAGCGCCGGGCGATCTCCGCCTTCGAAAGGCCGAGGAGGAGCCCGGCGATCTCCACGTTCTCCCGGCCCGACAGCTCCGGGTGGAATCCGGCGCCGAGCTCCAGCAGCGCCGCGAGCCGGCCCCGGACGTCGACGTCACCGCGGGTGGGCCGGACGATCCCGGCGAGGAGCTTTAAGAGCGTCGATTTGCCGGACCCGTTCGACCCGATGATCCCGACGGTCTCGCCGGGCGCTACTTCGAACGAAACGTCCGTCAGCGCGGGCACGCTCGCGTCGGAAGCCAACGCCGCGCCCGCCGATCCGGAGAGAAGGGCCGTCTTCAGGGTCCCGATGGAGCGCTTCCGGCCGTACCTCCGATACAGCTTCGTCGCGTTCCGGACGGAAACCGCGGACAGTTCCTGTACCGCCGGACTCAGGCTTCCTCCGCGATCGAGTCCCGTAGGCGGTCGAAGATCCACGCGCCCGCAGACAGCGCCGCCGCGGCGGTGATGGCCATGCCGGCCCAGGAGGCCGCGCCGATCGGCCGGAAGAAAAAAGCGCTCTCGTGGACCGCCGAAAAGAAGACCGCGAACGGATTCAGCCAGAGAAAGGGCCGCCACCGCTCCGGAACCGAGGCGGCGGGATAGAGCACCGGAGTCAGAAAAAACGCCAGAGTCAGCAGGTTGCCGATCAGGTCCCGCACGTCGCCGAAGTGCACGGCGAGCGAGGACACCGCCAGCGAGAGGCCGAACACGGTCGCGGCGAGCAGCAGGAGGACGAACGGAAACTGGAAGACGGCCGCCCCGGGAGAGACGGAGCCGCGCAACGCGGCGATGACGATCGCGGCCGCGAGCACGGGCAACGCGAGGCAGAGGTGAGAGAGCCGCGCTCCGACCGCGACCGCGGGGAACACCTCGGGGGCGACGGTCGTCTTGCGAATCAGCGGCCCGTTGACGCGGAACGTTTCCGCCGCGTCGAGAAGCGCCGCGGAGACGAAGGCCCACACGAGCACGCCTCCGAACAGAAACAGCGCGTAGGGGCGCACGTCCGCACGGGGCGTGAACACGAACCGGAAGACCGTCGCGTACACGAGAAGGAGGAGCAGGGGGTTGATCAGAGACCAGACGAATCCGAGCGCGGTCCCCCGGTACCGGGCCGACAGCTCCCGCCGGGTCAACGCGACGACGAGGGGCCGCTGCCGGAAGGTCCGCAGCAGCGGAGAAAAAAAGCGCGGCGAACCTTGGGACGACTTCGACACGGGATCGATGCGCGGAATCTATCCGATATCCTCGCCTTCGTGCGTCCTTCCTCCCTCCCGGTCGCATCTCCGTCCCTCTCCGCCGCGCCCGCCCTCGCCTGCCGCGATCTTCGAAAGGTCTATGGCGGCGCAGAGCCCGTGGTCGCGCTCGCCGGAGTCGACCTGGATGTGCCCTCCGGCGAGTTTCTGGGCGTGCTTGGCCCCTCGGGGGGCGGCAAATCGACCCTCCTGCACTTGCTCGGTGGGATCGACCGCCCCACCTCGGGGAGGGTCTTAGTCGGCGGCCGGGACATCGGCGAGCTTTCCGAGGGCGAGCTCACCCTGTACCGGCGCCGCGACGTCGGCATGGTGTTCCAGTTCTTCAACCTGCTGCCGCACCTGACGGTCCGCGAAAACGTGGAGCTCCCGCGCCTCTTGGACGGCCGGGCCGACGCGTCCGCGCGCGCGGTCGATCTCCTCGGCCGGGTCGGGCTCGCGCATCGGGCGGGCGCCCATCCGTACGAGCTCTCCGGGGGAGAGATGCAGCGGGTCGCGATCGCGCGGGCGCTCGTCACCGGGGCCCGGCTCCTCCTCGCGGACGAGCCGACAGGCAACCTGGATTCCAGAAATGGCGACCACGTGCTCGCCCTCTTAGACGAGATCCGCCGCGAGCGCGGCGTGACGCTCGTCCTCGCCACCCATTCCCAGGCGGCCGCGGCGCGGGCCGATCGGCGCGTCGAGATCCGCGACGGCCGCCTCGTGGCCGGCTGACCCGTTGATCCCCGCCCTGCGCCTCGTCGTGCGCGCGCTCGTGACCGGTCCCGCGAAGCGGCATCCGCTCCGGCTGATCCTTCCCGTCGCGGGCGTCGCGATCGGCGTCGCGGCGATCGCGGCGATCCACCTCGCCAACCGCAGCGTCACCGAGTCGTTCCGCCAGGCCGCCGCATCGGTCGCCGGGCGCAGCGACTTCACGGTGACCGGGCCGGTCGGAGTGCCTCTGGAAGCGCTCCGCGCCTTCTCTTTCCTGTGGGACTTCGGATCGTTCGCGCCCGCCGTCACCGGGGTCGTCGTGCTCCAGGACGGAACCGGCGAGGCGGCGGATCTTCTGGGCGTGGATCTCGCGGGCGACGGAGCGATCCGGTCGTGGGAGCTCATCGCTCCCGCCGGCAAGTCGTCGATCCTGCGTGGCTTCGGGGCAGACACCGTCTTCCTGTCGGAGAGCTTCGCGCGGCGGCATGCCCTGCGGCCCGGATCCCCCATGCGCGTCGTGGCGGGGGGCGTCCCCCGAACGCTCGACGTCGGCGGTCTGCTCCGCTTCTCGGGAGTCGCGCGGGCGGCCGGGGAGGACCTCGTCCTGACCGATCTTTTGACGGCCCAGCGCGTCCTGGGACGGCCGGGACGGGCGGACCGGGTAGACGTCGTGCTTCGCCCCGGGGTCGACCGCGCGGCCGTCCGGCGCGCGCTCGCCGGGCGCCTGCCCGCGGGGCTCCGCATCGAGGCGCCGGACCGCTCCGCGACGTCGGCCGATCGGATGGTGCGCGCGTTTCGATTCAACTTAAACGCGCTCGGGTCGCTGACCCTTCTCGTCGGCGTGTTCCTGATCGCCAACGCCGTTTCGATTTCGGTGCTGAGACGGCGTCCCGAGATCGCCACGTTGAAGGCGGTAGGCGCATCCCGATCGCTCATTTTTGCCGTGTTTCTCGTCGAAGGCGCGGCGATCGGCGTCGCGGGCACACTCCTCGGCGAGGTGGGCGGCGTCTTTCTCGCCCGGGCGGCCCTGCGGGCCATCGGGGGCACGATTTCGAACATCTACCTCCCGACCGCGAAAATCGCGGGAGGCAGCTTCGCCTCTCCCGCCTTACTCGCCGGCGTCGTCGGACTGGGAGCCGCTCTTCTCGCGACGATCATCCCCGCGGCGGAAGCCACCCGTATTCCGCCTTCTCCCGCCATGCGCGCCGGCTCCGTCGAGGCGGTGCGCCGCGCGCGACTCGCTCCCCGGGCCCTGGCGGCGCTCGGCGCCCTGGGGCTGGCGGCGGCGGCGTCGCGTCTTCCTCCCGTCGACGGCTTCCCCTTCTTCGGCTTTGCGGCGGTGGGGCTGATCGTAGCCGCCCTGGCGCTGGGCGCACCGCTTTTCGTGCGGCTTTCCGCGCGCGGATCGCGCCGGGTCCTCGGGCCGCTGTTGGGAGCGCCCGGACCGCTCGGGGCAGGTTTTTTCGGCGGAGCGCTGGCCCGCAACGGAATTGCCGTCACCGCCCTGGCGATGGCCCTCGGCATGACGCTCGCGATGATCGTGACGGTCGCGTCCATCCGCCAGACCGTCCGCGTCTGGGTCGAGACCACCCTGCGGTCGGACTTGTGGGTGAAAGCCGCCGCGGGAAAGAGCTCCGGCATCGTGGGCGACCTTCCCGAGGACGTCGTCGGGTTCATCGGCTCTTTGCCCGGGGTCGCCGCCGTCGATCCCTTCCGCGCCCGCGAGGCCGCCTTCGAGGGCCGGCCGTACACGCTCGGGTCGGGGGATTTCCGCGTCGTCGCGCGGATCGGCGGACTGCCGTTCTTAGACGGCGCGGACCCGCGCGCGACCGCCGATCGCGCCCGCCGCGAGGGCGCCGCTCTCATCTCGGAGCCGTTCGCCCGACGGTTCGGGGTCTCCTCCGGGGGGCGGGTGACGATCGACACGCCCCGAGGTCCGCGCTCGTTTGCGGTCGCCGGCGTCTATCGAGACTACTCGAACGACCGGGGCACGGTGATGCTCGACCGGGAGCTCTACCTCTCGGTCTTCGGCGACCGCCGCGTCTCGAGCGTCGCGGTCCTCGCGGCGCCGGGTGTCGATCCGGCGGCGCTGCGCCGCTCGATCGTGACGGCCGCCCGCGGCCGGTACGCGCTTTCGATTTCGACCAACCGCGAGCTCCGTCGGGAAGTCCTCCGGATCTTCGACCGCACCTTCGCGGTCACGCGCGGGCTCGAGGCGATCGCCGTCGCGGTCGCCATCCTCGGCATCGCCAACGCGCTGCTCGCCTCCGCGGTCGAGAGGCGCCGCACCTTCGGTCTGCTGCGGGCGATCGGCGCCTCCCGGGAACAGATCCGCGGCGCCGTCCTCGTCGAGGCGGCGCTGACGGGCGTGGTGGCGACGGCCGCCGCGGTCGCCGCCGGCGCCGCGTTCGCCTATCTTCTCCTGGCCGTGATCAATCCTCAGTCCTTCGGGTGGACCGTCTCCCTCGACGTTCCCGTCGGAACCCTGGCGGGAGCGGCGGCCCTGGTCCTCGCCGCGTCGATCCTGGCCGGCGTGTTCCCCGGCCGCCTGGCGGCCGCCGTCGACCCGGCCGCGGCCCTGGCGGAAGAATGAAGCGGCTGGCGGCCGGTCCGCGTGTCGCCGCGTGCGGGCTCCTGCTGTCCTCGTGTCTGCTCGTCCTCGGATCCGCGCCCCCACCCGCGCCTTCCCTCGCGTTTCCCCGAGACCACGGTTCGCACCCCGCCGCCGCGATCGAGTGGTGGTACTACACGGGGAATCTCTCCGATCCGGCGGGTCATCCGTTCGGGTTCCAGCTCACTTTTTTCCGCGTCGGCGACTTCGCGCTCGCGCACGGCGCCTGGACCGACGGCGCGCGGCGCGCGTTCGAGTTCCAGGAAAAAGCGCACCTGATCCTGCCGGGCATCGCGGAGTTCGCCGAAGGCCGGCTCGAGGTCTCCAACGAGGACTGGTCCGCGAGCGCGCAGGACAAAGTCCACCGGTTGCGCCTGCGGTGGGAAAAGCGCGCCGTCGATCTCGTCTTGACCGCCGCGAAGCCCCCCGTCCTCCAGGGACAGAAAGGCTTCTCGCGGAAGGGGCCGGGCGAAAACGAGTACTCGCATTACGTCTCGATCCCGCTTCTCGAAGCCTCCGGCACTCTCGTCGAAGGGGGCCGCCGCTCGGCCCTGTCCGGGACCGCGTGGTTCGACCACGAGTGGGGCCCGGGAGCGCTCCCCGCCGGGGCGGCGGGTTGGGACTGGTTCGCGCTCCAGCTCGACGACCGAAGCGAGCTGATGCTTTACCGCATCCGGACGAAGGACGGCGGGGCGACGCCTTTTTCCTCCGGGATTTTTGTGCCGCCGTCGGGAGATCCCGTCCCCCTGCGGTGGGACGAGGTCCGCTTTCGCGCGACGGGAGAGTGGCGGTCGCCGCGGTCGAAGGGCGTTTATCCCTCCGGCTGGGACATCGCGCTCCCGCGGCTCTCGCTCGCGCTTCGGGTGGAGCCGCTGGTTGCCGACCAGGAGCTCGTCACGGGCCGCTCGACGGGCGTCACCTACTGGGAAGGGGCGTGCCGCGTGACGGGCCAGCGCGGCGGCAAACCCCTCACGGGAAAGGGTTACGCCGAGCTGACCGGGTACTCGGGCCGGGACGTCCCGGGGTTCACCAGCCGTTAGGGGGACCGGCGGGTCAAGACGTCGGGGTCGGTTTCGGGGCCCACTTTGCCTTGCCGCCCTTCGTCTTGGTCTCCAGGGTGATGAGGAAGGAGCGCGCCGAACGCAGGTTTCGGTACACGTAGGAGAAGTGCAGGGTGAACTCGCTCCGGTCTCCCTTGTTCAAGTCTCCGACCTTGTTGCCGCCGTCGCCCGCGGCGACGAGATTGCCCTCGGCATCGAAGACCGCGATCGCGACGCCGACTTCCTGATCGACCTGGGAATTGTTGTCGACGCGGACGACCGCCTTCGCGCTCGACACGCGGATCGGCGCAACGGTGTCGCCGAGATCGAACCGGACCTCGGAGATCGCGACATCGTTCAGCTGCATGTCGACTCTCTGGATGCCCCCGACGGGGGACCAGTCGAATTTTTTTGAGACGAGCTCGGCGGAAAGAGGCGACACGAGAACGATCGTCAAAGCGGCCGCGAGAAAAATGGGGAGACGTTTTGCCATCTGAGACCTCCACTTCGCAGCGTAACAGGTGAGGCGCTCCATGGGGAATTGGAGTTTCGCGGGTCAGGGGCGCGGGCCGGTCCGCTCAGAGGTCGCGACGCATCACACACCGCTCGTTCCTCGCCCGGAGCGCTCTAGTTCCCGCGCTCCTCCGGATGCGCCCTCAGGCGGCTGTGCTTGAAGCCGTAGAAGAAGTACACGACGATCCCGATCGCGAGCCAGATCCCGAATCGCCACCACGATTCGCGCGGGAGGTAGCGGGCCAGAAAGACACACGACGCCGCGCCCATCACCGGCAGCATCCACGTTCCGCCCGGCACGCGGAAGCCGCGCTCGCGGTCGGGCTCCCGGATGCGCAGGATGATGATTCCGACGCAGACGAGCAGAAACGCGAAAAGCGTCCCGATGTTGGTCAGGTTGACCATTTCGTCGAGCGACGAGAAGAGCGAGGCGACCCCGACGAAGACGCCCGTGATGATCGTCGCGACGTGCGGGGTCTTGAATTTCGGGTGCACCTTCGCGAACCAGGGCGGGAGCAGTCCGTCCCGCGACATCGCGAAGAAAATCCGAGGCTGCCCCATCTGGAACACGAGCAGCACGGCCGTGTGCGCGACCACGGACCCGAACGCCACGACTCCCACCATCCAGTTCGGCATGGCGGCGAACCTCATCGCCAGCGTGAGCGGCTCCGCCTGCTCGGTCGAAAGGGTCTTCGTCAGCGCGGAGTACGGAATCAGGCCGGTGAAAACCGCCGCGATGATGGCGTAGATGACCGTGCACAGGATCAGGGAACCGATGATCCCGATCGGCATGTCGCGTTTGGGATTGCGGCACTCCTCGGCGACGGTCGAGACCGCGTCGAACCCGATGTAGGCGAAGAACACGATGGCGGCCCCCGAAGCGATCCCCTGGAAGCCGTTCGGGGCGAAGGGGTGCCAGTGCGCAGGCTTCACGTACTTGAAGCAGACGATCACGAAGAAGCCGAGCACGAGCAGCTTGATCACGACCATCCAGAAGTTGAAGTTCGCCGACTCCTTGATCCCCCAGACGAGGACGATCGTGATGAGCGTGACGATCATCACCGCGAAGATGTTCACGATGATCGGGACGCCGAAAATGTGGGGCGCCGCGGCCACGACTTTCGGCATCTTGGAAAGAGCGGTCTGGTAGTCGACGGCGAGCCACGGCGGGATCCGGATGCCGAAGCCCTCGAGGAAGGTGTTGAAGTAGTTGGCCCAGGAGATCGCGACCGCGACGTTGCCGATCGCGTACTCGATCATCAGGTCCCACCCGATGATCCAGGCGACGAGCTCTCCGAGCGTGCCGTACGAGTAGGTGTAGGCGGAGCCCGCCACCGGCACCATGGAGGCGAATTCGGCGTAGCAGAGCGCGGTGAATCCGCACACGGCGGCTGTCAGAACGAACGAGAGGATGAGCGCGGGACCGGCGCCCGGGCGGGAGGCGTCGCCGGCCGCCGCGGTGCCGATCGTGGCGAAGATGCCGGCCCCGATGATCGCGCCGACGCCGAGCGCGACCACGTTCCAGGGGCCCAGAGCGCGCTTCAACTTGTGCCCGGGCTCCTCCGTCTCTGCGACGAGGGCGTCGAGAGACTTCCGGCGGAGGAGCTGGGACGCCAAGCTCAAGTTGGCGCGCAGGATAGCAGGAGACCCGGGATTCCGAAGCGGAATTCTCCTGCGACCGGCGGCCTCAGCGAAGCTCGTCGGCGGGAGGGTCTCCGGGCTTCGGGGGGTCCTCCGCGGGCGGCGGCGCCGGCGGCTTTTCCGCGGGAGGCTGAGAGGGGAGGGGGTCTCGCAGCGGCGGGCTCGGGCCGCCGGGAGTCGGAGGCTCGCCGATCGGCGTCGCGCTTCCGGGAGTTTCGGTACTCATCGTCCATCTCCCTGCAAGAAGAGGACCGGGAAACGGCCAGCGGTTCGGTTCCCTGGTTCGCCCTTCGCCCGCTCGCCTACCCCAGTTCGCGGCCCATCACCCGCCCAAGCTCCCGCAACGAGGCGATCCGGCTCTCCGGCGGAAGATCCCTGTGCCGCCCGGTGCGATCGAGCAACACGGCGTGAAGTCCCGCGGAGCGCGCGCCGTCAAAATCCTCGCGGCGCGAATCTCCGACGTGGAGGCACTCCCGCGGCTCGAGACCGATCCGCGAGCAGGCCCGGAGGAAAATTTCGGAGTCCGGCTTTCCCGTCTCCTCGATCGCCGAGACCACGACGGCGCGGAACCGCGGCGAAAGCGCCAGGGCGTCCAGGAGAGACGGCAGAGACGAGTCCCAGTTCGACACGATCCCGAGGGGGAGTCCGCGCCGCGCGAGGTCGTCGAGCGTCTCCTCCACGTCGGGGTAGACGGCCCAGGACGACGTTTCG
The DNA here is from genome assembly GCA_038253555.1 of Thermoanaerobaculia bacterium. Lineage (GTDB taxonomy): Bacteria > Acidobacteriota > Thermoanaerobaculia > UBA5066 > Gp7-AA6 > JALYUA01. The sequence continues at coordinate 1,283 of JBBSGZ010000026.1, read as the reverse complement.
CGGAAGTGCGCCGCGAGTCGCTCGAAACAGCCGGGCGAGATCTCTCCACCGTCCAGCCGCGCGCGCACCCGGTTGACGAACGCGCCCCAGAACGCGCCCTCTCCCCGGACGCCCGAATAGCGGTCCGGTTTTCCTTCGGCCTGAACTTCCTCCCAGGCCTGCGTGAGCGCGACCGCGAGCTCTTCGGGAGAGAAACGGGCGCCGTCCGCGGAGAGCTCGCGGGCGTAGACCTGTTCGACGGGGGGATTCGGATGGACGAGGGTCAACCCCGCGTCGAACAGGACACCGCGGATCACGCCCGGTTCAAGCGGCGAGACCGCACTCGCGCAGAATGCCGTCCAGGGCCCCGTTCAACGCCTCGAGGCAGCGCCGCGCCGCGGCCAGGGCGTTCTCGCGGTCCGCCTCGCTCCCGGCGACGCGCCCGAGACCCTCGCGCTCGACCTGCCGGTGCCACACATCGGCCGCCTCGTGAACGGTGAAGAAGCGCACAGCGTCCGGATCGTCGATGCCGTAAAAAGCGGCGAGGCCCTCGCGCTTCGTCCGCGCGATCTCGGGGATCTGCGACTCGTAGGCATAGAGAGCCGCGAGCCCTTCCGGGACGGAACCGCCGCCGGTCGTCTCCAGGAAGCAGTCCACGAGCGCCGCGACCTCGGGCGTACGAGGCTGCGCGGCCAGGTCCGACGGGGCCCCGAGCGAGGCGGCGAACCGGCGCCACAGCGCGGGATGGTTTTCTTCCCCGCGCTCCTCTTCGATCAGGTTCTCGAGCAGCTCCTGCCGCAGCGCCGGGTCCGCCGAGTGGGAGTGAACGCCAGAGACGTAACGCGGGAACGCGGCCACGTGCGGGTAGTAGGAGATCGCGTACTCCCGCAGCTGCTCCCGCGAAAGCTTTCCCTGCGTCCAGAGCACGTAGAACCGGTGTTTCAAGAGGTGTTTTTCCGCGACGAGAAGGTCGAGGGCTTCGAGGAATTCGGTGCGCGTCATCTGTCCTCCCATCTCAGTGGTCCATCGTCCATTTCCGGTTCTGTTCCCTGCTCACGGCATCACCTGTCCGCCGTCGATGACGATCGCCTGGCCCGTCACGGACCTCGCGTCGTCGGACGCGAGGTAGGCCGCGAGGCCCGCGACTTCCGCGGGATCCAGCACGCGGCCGAGAGGAGCCATGCGAGCCGCCGCCTCGCGGCCGTCGTCGAGGGAGGTTCCTTTCATCCGGCCGATCTGCCGGAAACCCTCCCGCGCCATTTCGCTCTCCACCCAGCCCGGGCAGAGCGCATTGACCGTGATCT